>CAZIVO010000016.1:0-45311 GCA_964542765.1 uncultured candidatus Brocadiaceae bacterium
CGATGCCCTTTGTCTGGGGAATCGGTGCTGCCCTGATCTTTTCGCCGCAACTGGCCCGCTGGATAAGTTCCCTCGCCTGGCTGGAGACCATTGTTTACTCGGTGGTCGTCCTGTTCATCTCCTCGAAGTTCGAGATGGCCGTGGTTCATCAGTTGCCGGCACTTCTGTTCCTTTTGGGATCGAGCCTCGTTGTGTTTCGCCGACAGCGAAGTCCCGGATCGATCTGGCTTGTTATGGGCCTCTCTATCATGCTTGCAGGTTCGGCAGTTCAACAGATGCGCGTTTCGCTTCATCCAGTCCTGTTCACCCACAATGCTGTGTACCACGTGATTGAAATGATTGGTCTGTTTGGGGTCTTTCGGGCCACCAAGGATCTGAAAGCGAGGGGTTCATGACCTCTTCACCTCCATCGGTAGGTTGGCGACGGGGTGATGATCGACTCTGGCTTATCCCGTCGATCATCGTCATCACCGTTTGGTCCTACATCGGACACCTGGACTTCGCGACATGGGTCTTCGAGATCATTGTAGGACTGTTGTTTCTGTGCGTCCTGATTGCGGCTTACCCGAGGTTTCGCTTCGCCAGGGTTATCTACATCGTTGCCCTTGTCCACTATCTCGTTCTGGCCATCGGTGGGAAATACACCTACTCGGAGTCACCGGTGGGGGCTTGGATGCAGGATTTGTTGAGCTTGGAGCGCAACCCGTTCGACAGGATTGGACACTTCATGCAGGGTTTCACGCCGGCCATCGTCGTGCGGGAACTCCTGTTGCGAAGGACCCTGTTGCACAGAGGGTGGGCGCTGCGGTGGATCATCATCAGCATCTCCCTCGCATTCAGCGCTTTCTACGAACTCCTTGAGTGGTGGATGGTGATTTTTTTCTATCCGGATGTAGGCCCTGAATGGCTAGGACACCAGGGCGATCCTTTCGATGCGCAAGCAGACATGCTGATGGCAATTCTTGGTGCTCTGCTGGCGATGGTCTTGCTGTCCGGCTTGCAGGACCGTCAGATGAGTTCTGCGGGGCATTTCGGGCTTGAAGATTAACGCAAGGGCTGTTCAACAGTCAGTAAGTTGCACCGCCACTGCCCAGGCGTCGGCTCCGCAGGCGCTCCCCGGCTCTGATCCACACCGTGAAGGTGACCCCACTTGCGCATCTGCTTGCTGACCACACAGGACCTTGACGTCGATCCCTTCCCGGAGAACGACTGGCCCTGTGACCCTCGCCCCTTCCTTCCGGGCGACGACTGGTATGTGGCGACGTTGGTTGACAAGGCGAGTGCGGCTGGAGAGGTCGAGCGGTTGATTGGCGAGGGATTCGATCTGTTCTTCAACCTCTGTGATGGTGCAGCGGACCAGGATATCCCAGGCATAGAGGTGGTCGAGACGCTCGAGAAGCATGGCGTGCCGTTCACGGGAGCAACTTCCGAGTGTTACGAACCCACGCGCGAGGAGATGAAGGCTGCCTGCCGAAAGATAGGTATCGCGACTCCTTCTTATGTCCATGCTCGCAGTGAGGAGGATGTCGATCGGGCGGCCACAACACTTCGCTTCCCACTCTTCGTGAAACACTACAGCAGCTATGCGAGTGTCGACCTGAGTCGTCACTCACGTGCGCGAACTCCGGAAGGTCTCCGTCGGCAGGCGCGCAAGATCATCTCTCGCCATGGCGCTGCTTTGATCGAAGAGTTCATCGAGGGGGCCGAGTGCACGGTTCTTGTCGCGGAGAATCCGGAAGATCCGGAATGCCCGGTCACCTACACGCCGATTCAATACCGCTTTCCCGAAGGGGAGAGCTTCAAGCACTCGGATTTGAAATGGGATGACTACGGTGATCTCGAGGCCTTCCCGGTTGCCGATCCGGAGCTCGATGCGAGGTTGAGAGATGAAGCTGCTCGATTCTTCGTCGCTCTCAAGGGTGCGAGCTTTGGTCGTTGTGATTTCCGGGTCGGCCGCGATGGCACGCCATACATGCTGGAGATCAATGCCAACTGTGGCGTCTATTATCCGCCTACCGATCCCGGCAGTGCTGATATCTGCCTTGCCGAGGATCCGGCCGGTCATGCCGGCTTCACGCGTCAGCTGGTGGCCGCTGCTCTTGGCAGGCATGCACGGCGATCCGCTGAATAAGCGCGGGTCTTGCTGGCACTTCCGCAGAGCAACCGTCTTTGGCGATCTCTCGTCTTCGGGGCAGGGTTTCGGGTTGCCGTGGGCAATCCTGTATGAGGTGAGAGTTTGCCGCCCTGCCTCGGGTTAGGATGGCCGCATGCGTATCCCTTTGATGTTCCTCTTTGTTTGTATCAGCGCGGTCGGTGGTTATTGCCAGGACGGTCCGGGGCTGGTGCCGATCTTCGATGGCAAGACCCTGAACGGCTGGGATGGTGACGCCAAGTACTGGCGCGTCGAGGATGGCGCGATCACCGGCGAGAGCACTGCCGAGAATCCTTGCAAGCGGAATACCTTCTTGATCTGGCGTCTGGGAGAACTCGATGATTTTGAGCTCAGGCTTCGGTATCGCATCACGGCAGGGAACTCGGGTATTCAGTACCGCTCCATTGATCGTGGCGATTGGAAGATCAGCGGTTACCAGGCAGATATCTCGGCTGATGGTCGCTGGACGGGAACCAATTATCATGAGCATGGTCGTGCGATCCTGGCCAAGCGCGGACAGAAGGTCGTGGTTGGCGATGGCAGAGGCAATGTCGAGGTTCTCGGGTCGCTGGGAGATGCAGAGGAACTGCTCGCGAAGATCAAGCCGAACGACTGGAACGAGTATCGGATCGTCGCGCACGGGCGCCGCTTGATCCAGGAGATCAATGGCACGGTCATGTCCGATGTTCTCGACAAGGGCGAGAAGGACTTTCTTCGCTCAGGTGTGCTGGCCCTGCAGATCCACTCGGGCCCGCCGATGAAGGTGCAGTTCAAGGACATCCATCTGAAACGGCTTGCGCTTGCCGATGGCGAAAAGAAGGTCGTGCTGGTGGCCGGTCGCAAGAGTCATGGGTTCGGATCCCACGAGCACAGAGCGGGATGCATGCTTTTGGCGAAGCAACTCAATGCCAATGCGCCCAAGGTCGTGGCGACTGTTTACAGCGGTGGTTGGCCCAAGGACCCCACAGCCTTCGACAATGCCAACTCGATTGTGATGTACATGGATGGTGGCGGCCGGCATCCGATCAACAAGCATCTCGCGGAGATGGGGGCCTTGATGAAGAAGGGCATTGGTCTGGTTTGCTTGCATTACGCGGTCGAGGTGCCCAAGGGCGAGTCGGGCGATCGTATGCTCGATTGGACCGGTGGCTATTTCGAGACGTGGTGGTCGGTCAACCCGCACTGGAAGGCAGAGTTCAAGTCCATGCCGGACCACCCTGTTGCGCGCGGTGTAAAACCCTTCTCCATCGATGACGAATGGTACTACCACATGCGCTTTCGTCCCGGGATGGCGAGGGTATCCCCGATCCTCACGGCCATCCCCCCGCCCTCGACCCTCAAGCGAAAGGATGGTGCCCACAGCAACAACCAGCACGTTCGTGCGCGCAGGGGCATGCCCGAGCATGTTGCGTGGGCGAGCGAGCGAGAGGACGGCGGTCGGGGTTTCGGCTTTACCGGCGGACATTTCCACTGGGGTTGGGGACACGACGATTTCCGCAAGCTTGCACTGAACGCGATCGTGTGGACTGCCGGTTTGGATGTTCCTCAAGGAGGTGTGCAGTCACCGACACCGACCGTCGATGAGTTGCTCGCGAACCAGGATTACGGGGTGCCGAAGAAGTTCAACCGTGCCTCGCTCGAGGCGAAGTTGAAGGCCTGGAATAGCCCACGATGATTCCAGTCGCGAACCACTATCATGACTGACAGTTCTGCCACACCCCATGGCTTTCGACCGGTGCCCAGAACCGGTGTCATCTACGTGATGACCGAGGCGACCCGCTGTGGTTTCGTGCAAGATCGGTCAGCCTGGGCCAATCTTGGTCAGGGGGCTCCCGAGATCTCTCCCTTGCCGGATGCGCCGGCGCGCCTCAGTAGTTTCGAGATCCCGGCAGATGACCAGGAGTATTCTCCGGTCGTGGGTATGCCGGAGTTGCGAGATGCAGTCGCTCGCCTCTACAACGAGCGCTACCGCCGTGGCAAGAGCAGCCAGTACACGCGTGAGAATGTTGCGATCAGCGCCGGTGGCCGACTTGCCCTGACGCGTCTGGTCTCCACGATCGGACACACCAACGTTGGCCATTTCCTGCCGGACTACACGGCCTACGAGGAACTTCTCGACAGCTTCGGCTCCTTCGTCCCGATCCCGATCCTCGCCGAACCCGATGTCGCTTACGAGTTCTCGGCGCAGCAACTGGAGCGCGAGATTCTCGGCCGTGGCCTGTCCGCGGTGCTCCTGTCCAATCCGTGCAATCCGACCGGAAGGCTGATCTGTGGGGAGCCCTTGCGCGAGTGGGTGGCGACTGCATGTGGCCTCGAATGCACTCTGATCTTCGATGAGTTCTACTCGCATTACGTCTACGGACTCGATCGCCCCTCGGTATCGGCTGCCGAGTTCATCGATGATGTGAACGAGGATTCGGTTGTCATCATCGATGGCCTCACCAAGAACTGGCGCTACCCCGGGATGCGGGTGTCATGGACGGTGGGGCCGGCACCGATCATTGATCTCGTGGCGTCCGCCGGGAGCTTTCTCGATGGTGGTTGCTCGCGGCCGATGCAGGTTGCGGCGACCCCTTTGCTCGAGCCGGAGATCGCTGATCGGGAGGCCTTGGCCTTGCAGGCGACCTTTACCCACAAGCGCGAGGTCATGCTGGCTGGATTGCGAGATCTCGGCGTTGTGGTCGAACCGTCGCCGGCCGGAGCCTTCTACTGCTGGGGCGATCTGCGTGGACTTCCCGAGGGCCGGGATACGGGCATGCTCCTCTTCCGCAAGGCGCTCGAGGAAAAGGTTGTCCTCGTGCCGGGGGTTTTCTTCGACATCAATCCTGGCAAGCGACGCCCCGATCGCGCGAGCCGCTACGGCCACTTCGCACGGTTCTCCTTCGGTCCTCCGTTGGCCGAGATCGAGCGTGGGCTCGAAGCCCTGCGCAAGATCATCTGACGGCGGCTTCGAGGAGCGAGACACGAGGTGTCCTGGCCTCGTCTGGAGCCTCGATCCGGGCCCGCCCTCCGAAGGGCAGCGTCCAGGATCCCGGTCGGTGTCCGAATGGAAGGCGGTGCACGACGGGTGCTGAGATTCCACGGAGGCGATCGAGAAAAACCTCGGTGATGTCTTCGTCTTCGCTGGCCAGCCTCGTTCCCTTGGTGTGGAAATCACCCATCAGCACACCCGCCGCCTTCTCGAAGAAGTCTGCCAGCAACAACTGGGTCAGCATCCGATCGATGCGGTAGGGGTCCTCGCCGATGTCTTCGAGAAAGACGATGGCATTCCGGGAGTCAATTTCCCAGGGAGTGCCCATCAAGGCGCAGACCAGCGAGAGGTTGCCGCCGACCAAAGGCCCTTCGCAAGTACCGGTTCGGATCACGTGCGGGTGATCGCTGCCGGCGATTGGTGGCAGCTCACAGGCCTCGGTTTTCGTGAGGAGATTTCTTTGCAGATCGGAGCAGGCCTTGCCCATGGCATAGGGAGCACTCGTGGCGGCCATCGGACCGTGAAAGGAGATCAGGCCGACCTCTTTCCATGCGGCGGCGAGCAGCGCGGTGATGTCGCTGTAGCCGAGGATCGGCTTGGGATCGTGACGCAAGCTCGAGAAGTCGATCCGGTTCAGAATGCGCATCGTTCCGTAGCCGCCCCGTGAGCAGACCACTGCCCGCACACTCTTGTCGTCGATGGCATCTTGCAGGTCGGCGGCCCTTTGACGATCGCTGCCGGCGAGATAGCCGTTGCGAGCCTTGGCGTGGGCGCTGAGTTTGGGCGAGAAACCCCAGGATTGGAGTCGGCGCAGGCCTTGCTTGAGGCTCTCCGGTTCCGAGACAGGCCCTGCTGGCGACAGGACCGCGATCTTGTCACCGGGTTGCAGGGCGCGTGGAAGGATGCGCTCTCTTGCCATTGAGTTCACCATGAGCTTGTTGGATGCCCTGTTTTTGGAATCGAGCTTGGGGGCTGCGACTCCGCCATCATGGAGTATCGTATCGCCACCGGAGCTGACCATGAACCGATCCAGGAACATCTGTGTAGTCATTTTCTTGTCCGCTGCATCTCTTGCCGGGACGTGCGTTTCGCAGTCGGATGCTTCCTCATCACGGGAGGTCGCCTACAAATCGGTGGGCGAAGTTGAGCTGAAGGCTCACCTTCACCTTCCGCCGGATTGGAAAGGCAGCGACTCGCGGCCGGCCATCGTCTTCTTCTTCGGAGGAGGCTGGACGGGCGGCGAGGTCGAGCAGTTCGAACCGCAGGCAGAGGCCTTGGCCGCGCGCGGCATGGTTGCCGTGAGGGCGGATTACCGGGTCAAGAGCCGTCACGGAGTTCTGCCGGACGCCTGTGTCATGGATGCGAAGAGCGCCATCCGCTGGGTGCGTGCGAACAGTGCTGGCCTCGGTGTCGACCCTGATCGAATCGTCGCCGCTGGCGGTTCTGCCGGTGGACATATTGCGGCCTGTACCGCTCTGGCGCCGGAACTGGAGCCTGTGGGTGAGGATCAAGGGACTTCATCTCGGCCGAATGCGCTCGTTCTGTTCAACCCGGTGATGCGATTCAGTGGTATCGACAAGCTGGAGCGTCGGCTCGACGGCGATGCTGAACTGGCGAGAAAGATCTCGCCGACTCTTCACGTGGAGGCGAACTCACCGCCGTCCCTGTTGATCTATGGCACCAAGGACGTGCTGATGGAACAGGGACGGGAGTATGTCGAGGCTGCCGAAAAGGTGGCTTGCCGTGCGGAAATGTTCACGGTCGAGGGGCAGGGCCATGGTTTTTTCAATCGTCAGCCGTGGCGGGACCAGGCCTCCGAGCAGGTGGATCGCTTTCTTGTTTCACTCGGCTATCTCGAGTCGGACGATCCCCAATGGGTCGTTTACCAGGGCCGGGAAGGTGAGGGCAAGGGCAAGCATATCGTTCTCATCAGTGGTGATGAGGAATACCGATCCGAGGAGGCCTTGCCGCAGTTGGGCAAAATCCTCGCCGTCCACCATGGCTTCAAGTGCACGGTTGTCTTCGCGATCGATCCGAAGACTGGCGCGATCAATCCCGATGTGAGCGACAATATCCCGGGTCTCGCCGCGCTCGAAGATGCGGATCTGATGGTCATCGCGACCCGTTTCCGTGATCTTCCCGATGAGCAGATGAAGCATATCGACGCCTGGGTAGAGGCGGGCAAGCCGATCATAGGTATGCGTACAGCAACACATGCATTCAAGACCGGTAAGGACAGGAAGTACGCGCGCTACAGCTTCAATAGCCGGGAATGGAAGGGTGGCTTCGGCCGCCAGATTCTCGGTGAGACATGGGTCAGCCATCATGGTCACCATGGGCGTCAGAGCACCAGAGGCTTGATCGCCGAGGGCAAGGCCGATCACTCGATCGTCAGGGGGATCGAGAATGGTGATGTCTGGGGCCCGACCGATGTCTATGGAGTGCGCCTACCCCAGCCTGAAGGTTGCGAGGCGATCATCATGGGGCAGGTCGTCCAGGGCATGAAGTTCGATGATCCTGCAGCGGAGGGCAAGAAGAACGAGCCGATGATGCCGGTTGCCTGGGTGAAAACCTACGAGATCAGCAAGGGCGCAAAAGGGCGCGTCTTCACCACCACCATGGGTGCGGCGACGGATCTTGTTGCCGAAGGAACCCGGCGCATGCTAGTCAATGCCTGCTACTGGGCTCTGGGCATGGAGAAGGAAGTTCCCCAGAGCTCGGTCGTTGACCTGGTGGGCGAGTTCGAGCCGACCCGGTTTGGATTCGGCCGTTCCAAGAAGGGCGTCATGCCAAGCGAGCATGCATTGAAACTCGATCGTCGTTGAGGAGACGCTTCTTACGGTTTTGGCTTCTGGAAGATGTGCACGGCCATCTCGTGTACGGCCTCGCTGGCTTCCATGATGGATTCGGGTAGCGTCGGGTGCGCGTGGATCGTTTGAGCGATGTCGCTGGCGGTCGCACCCAGTTCGATCGCCAAGGCACCCTCGGCAACCAGCTCGGTGACTTCCGGTCCAATCATGTGCAGGCCGAGCAGGCGATCGGTTTGTCCGTCAGCGACGACCTTGACCCATCCTTCGGTTTCATTGAGTGACATGGCCCGGCCCGAAGCAGCAAAGGGAAAGCGACCTTCGACCGGTTTGAAGCCCGCTTGTTCGGCTTCTTCGGTGGTGAGTCCGACACTGGCCACCTCGGGATCGGTGAAGATCACGCTTGGGATGCAGGCCGGGTCAAAGGCGGCACCTTCCTGTCCGGAAATTGCCGCTGCGGCGACAAGGCCTTCATGCGTTCCCTTGTGCGCGAGCATCGGCTGGCCGGCGACATCACCGATGGCCCATATGCCTTGCACACTCGATTGCCGCTGGGCATCGACGGAGATGAAACCGCGTTCGTCGATGATCACGCCGAGTTCCTCTAGCCCCAGGCCTTGCGCGTTCGGCTTGCGTCCGACGGTCGACAGGATGACATCGACGGTGAGTTGCTTGACCTTTCCGTTAGCTCCTTCGATATCGACCACGAGGCCGTCACCGGTTTTCTCGTAACGCAGAGCTTTCGAGTTCAAGTGGAAAGGAATCTTGCGCTTCTTGAGGCTCCGACCCATCTCCTTGGAGAGGTCGGTCTCCATTCCGGGAAGCAACCGGTCCATGAACTCGACAATCTCTATCTTCGTTCCGAGATTGTGGTAGACGAGACCGAGTTCGAGGCCGATGTAGCCACCGCCGATCACCAGCATGCGCTCAGGGACCTTGGATGGGGCCAGTGCGTCGGCCGATGACCAGACGTTTTTTCCGTCGAACACGAAATCGGGAATCTCGATCGGGCTTGAGCCGGTTGCTAGCACCACATGGGTGGTATCCAGGGTAGTGGTTCCCGATTCGCCGAGCAGTTCAACCTGGTTTCTGTTGAGAACTCGTGCCGTGCCCGCATGCACATCGATCTTGTGGTTCTTCAAGAGGCTTCCGACACCTCCGGTCAGCTTCTTGACGATGTCGGCCTTCCATCCGATCAACTTTTCAGTATCGACACGGACATCGCCCACCGAGATCCCCATCTTTTCGGCTTGGCCGATCTTCTTGACGAGTTTGCCGGCGGCGATGAGAGCTTTGCTGGGGATACAACCAACGTTCAAACAGACGCCCCCGAGTTCGCCTTTTTCTATGATCGCTGTTTTGCGACCGAGCTGGGCACAGCGGATCGCGCAGACGTAACCCGCTGGACCGGCTCCGATGACGATGACATCATATTTCACGGATTTTCCCGACGGCTCTTCGGTCTTCGCCTCTGCTGGTTTGGTGGAGGAACTCACTCTTCAATGGCCTTCTCGTAATGGTGCCGAAGGTTGTCGGGAATATCGGCAAAGACATCGGTGATCATGGTGCGGTTTGGCGTCAAGTTCCCGGTCTCAGCGGTCGCGATTGCCGCATTCACGCGGGAGGTGATCTCATCCTCGAGTTTTTGTTCCTCGACGTTGTTCCACAGGCTGCGTTTTTCCAGGAAGTTGCGGAACTGAACGATCGGGTCCTTTGCAGTCCAGGCCTTGACCTCATTCTCGTCCCGGTAACGCGATGGGTCATCTGACGAGGAGTGTCCGAGCCGGCGGTAGGTCAAGGCTTCAACGAACGTGGGGCCCTTGCCACTCCGCGCGCGCTCGAGCGCAGCGTGGGTCACGGCATAGACGGCGAGCACATCATTGCCATCCACACGGACGCTCGGGATGCCATAGGCGACCCCCTTCGTGGCGAGGGTCTCGGATGCGCTCTGCTGGCTGACCGGCACCGAGATGGCCCACTGGTTGTTCTGGCAGAAGAGAACGATCGGAGATTCGAAGACTCCAGCGAACCCCATTGCAGCGTGGAAGTCGTTGCTGCTGGTCGCCCCATCGCCGAGATAACCGAGGATGGCACAGCTGTCACCGCGGATTTTTGCCGCCATCGCAGCTCCTACCGCGTGGCTGATCTGAGTCCCGATGACCGAGGACATGGCGTAATAGTTGCCTTTGGAGAAGCTGTAGTGACACGGCATCTGCCGCCCCTTGCAGCGGTCGAGATCGTTACCTATCAACTGTGCAACAGCGTCTTCGAGCGGCATCCCTCGCATCATGGCGATCGCGCCCTCGCGTAGCGCAGGGAAGACCCAGTCTTGTGGTTGTGCGGCAGCCGCTGATCCTACAGTTGCAGCTTCCTGACCGAGGACAGGTCCGTAGAAGCCGATTCGTCCCTGTCTTTGCAGGGCCAGCATGCGCCGATCGAACTCGCGGACCTCGGCCATGGTCCGGTAGAGGTAGAGGAGCTTGTCATCAGGAAGTTTCGGATCGTGGCTGGTTGTCGAGCCATCCGTCTTCATCACGGAGATCAGCGTCCCCGGTGCGGCGCCCCTGGCTGCCCCGCTCTTTTTTGGCTTTGTTGTTTTTCGTGGCGACATGGCTCACAAAGATCCCACGAGGAGTTTCGCAGGCGATTCGAGTAGTTCCTTGACCACATTCATCCAGCGGGCACCGGTGGCGCCATCGACGACGCGGTGATCGATGCTGACCGATAGATACATGACATTGCCGACGACGATTTCGTTGTCGGCGGTCACGATGGGAGCCTTCTTGATGGCGTGGACACCGAGGATCGCAACCTCGGGAAAGTTGATGATGGGGGTCGCAAAAAGCCCGCCGATATTGCCGGCGTTGGTGATGGAAAAGGTTCCGCCCGTGACCTCTTCAACGGCCACCCGGCCCTCCCTTGTTCGCGTGGCCAGGTCCTGGATTTCTGCGGCGATCTGGGAGATCGATTTTTGATCGACGTTCGTGATCACCGGGACGATCAGGCCCTTGTCGGTGTCGGTGGCGACTCCGAAATTGTAGTAGTGCTTGATCACCAGTTCTCCGCTGGCTTCATCGAGCGAACTGTTCATGCTCGGATGGAGCTTCATCGCTTCGACAACGGCCTTCATGATGAAGGGTAGATAGGTGATCTTGATACCTTGGTCGGCGTGGGTGTCCTTGATCTTCTCGCGGAGGGCTACAAGTTCGGTCACGTTGATGTCTTCGACGTAAGTGAAGTGAGTCGCCGTGGACTTCGACTTCGCCATTGCTTCGGCGATCTTGCGGCGAAGTCCGACGAATGGAATCCGCTCTTCGAGTTGGCTACCCGAGGCTGGCGAGATGGTGACCGGAGGCCTCGTCAGGGTTTTGTCGGGGGTCGGGCTGGGTGACGTGCTTGCACCAGGTGCGGCGACGAAGCGCATCAGATCCTCATTGACCACTCGACCGCCGGGGCCGGTACCGTTGATTTCTTGGAGGTTGACGCCCATTTCGCGAGCACGGCGGCGTGTCGCCGGCGCGGCCAGGACCTTGCCCGGCGAGGCAGACACGAAGGTCGGCGTGACACTGGTCGGGGCCGTCTCCGAGGCCGCGCTCGTCGCGGCGACCTCGGCTTTGGCGGGGGTCTCGGCCACCGGTTTTGCATCGCCGCTGGTGTCGATGACGGCAATTACCGACTCGATCGGGACGACAGCTCCTTCACCGTACTTCAACTCATGGATCACACCATCCCAGGGGACGGTGATCGTGACGGTCGCCTTGTCGGTCATGACCTCGACGAAGTCGTCTTCTTCCTTCACAGCTTGGCCTGGTTTGACCTTCCAGCTGACGATTTCTCCCTCAGCGATCCCCTCGCCGATGTCGGGAAGATGAAATGGTTTCAGTGTCATACGTCCTCCGTCACCACGAAAAACACTTCTCGACGCCCTTGAGGATCCGGCGGATGTCGGGCAGGTAGACATTTTCGAGTGAGTAAGGGAAGGGGGTGTCGAACCCGGTCACCCTCATGATGGGACCTTCGAGATGGTCGATGGCTTTCTCAGCGATGATTGCGGAGATCTCGGATGCAAAGGAGCAGGTCCTGGGAGCCTCGGCGACGATGACGCATCGACCGGTCTTCTTTACCGACTCAAGGATGATGGTTTCGTCGAGCGGAACCAGGGTTCGCGGGTCGATGATCTCGATACTGCGACCGTTCTTTGCGGCTTCATCGGCAGCCTTCTTGGCTATCTCCACCATGGCGCCGTAGGCGATGAGAGAGCAGTCCGTGCCTTCGCGGACCACGCGCCCTTTTCCGAGTGGCACGTAGTGTTCGCCCTCGGGCACCTCACCCTTCACCGTGCGGTAGACCCGCTTCGGTTCGAGGAAGAGGACAGGGTCTTCATCGCGGATGGAAGCAATCAGAAGGCCTTTGGCATCGGCGGGCGTGGATGGCACCACCACCTTGAGCCCGGGCGTGTGACAGAAATAAGCCTCGCCGGACTGGCTGTGGTAATGACCGCCACGGATGCCGCCGCCGAATGGTGTGCGAATGACCATCGGGCAGGTGTATTCCCCGCCGCTGCGATAGCGCATCTTCGCCGCCTCGGAGACGATTTGGTCGAAGGCCGGGAAGATGAAGTCCTGGAACTGGATCTCCGGCACGGGACGCATCCCGTAGACAGCCATGCCGATGGCGGTTCCGACGATGCCGCATTCCGACAGGGGGGTGTCGAAGCAGCGGTCCTTGCCGAATTCGCTCTGCAGGCCCAATGTCGCTCGGAAGACACCGCCGTTTATACCGACGTCTTCGCCGAACACGACGACACGATCGTCATTGCGCATTTCCGTGCGCAAGCCGTCCGTGACCGCCTCTAGAAGTGTCATCGTAGTCATGGTTGTTTTGCTGGCTCAGGCTCCGCTTACAGGGGGAAGGCGCCGTCATCTTCGGCGGCGGGCCCTTCGAGGCTCGACAGTTCGTTGCATTGCTCCTTGAGCTGGGCCGAGGGGCTCATGAAGACGTCTTCGAACATCGACTCGATGCTCGGCTTGGGCCGTCCCTCTTCTTGCTTGATTGCGGCGTTGATCTCTTCTTTGGCCTGCGTTTGGCAGTCCATCTCGAAACCCTCATCCCACAGATCCTTGTTCTGCAGATATTGCTGGAAGCGTTCGATGGGGTCGCGCTTCCGCCACTTTTCGACGATTTCCTGGTCGCGGTAGTGTGTCGGATCATCCGATGAGGAGTGCGGCCCCATACGAAAGGTGACGGTCTCGATCAAGGTTGGCCCATCGCCCTTGCGGGCTCTCTCGACGGCTTCTTGGCAGACGCGGTAGACGGCCAGGATATCGTTGCCGTCGACGCGCACGCCCGGCATCCCGTAAGCCTCCGCCTTGCTTGCGATTGTTTCGGACGCGGACTGCTGTTCGACCGGAACGGAGATGGCCCAGTGGTTGTTCTCGCAAATGAACACCACGGGCGAGTCGTAAACCGCTGCGAAATTCAGTCCGCAGTGGAAGTCGTTGGAACTCGTTCCCCCATCGCCCATGTAGGCCATGCAGACGGTGTCATCACCGCGCGCTCGCGCCGCCATGGCAGCGCCGGTGGCGTGGCTGATCTGGGTGCCGATCGGCGAACTGAGCGAGACCATGTTGATGCTGCGGAAACTGTAATGAACCGGCATTTGGCGACCCTTGCAGATGTCGCCTTCATTTCCGAACCATTCGCACACGATCTGGCTGAGGTTGACCCCGCGCAGGAGCGGGATCCCCGGCTGCCGGTACGACGGAAAGATCCAGTCGCTGTCGCGTAGCGCGTAGGCACTGCCGATGTGGCTGGCTTCCTGGCCGGTCGAGGGCACGTAAAAGCCGATTCGGCCCTGTCGCTGCAGGGCCAGGGCACGTTCGTCCATGACCCGCGTCATCACCATGATCCGGTAGAGGTTGCGCAACTGTTCCGGGGTCAGGTTAGGGTCCTTGCTCTTGGCGGCCTTCCCGCCTTTCTCGATGATGGTCAGTGGTTGGTTGGTCATGGCGCTCTTCCTGCTCGCAGCATGCCTTCGAGGTAGTGTTCGGCCGCCTTGTAGGACGAGCGGACAAGCGGTCCTGAGGCCGTATAGAGGAAGCCCATACGCTGAGCTTTGTCCTCGAGTGCGGAGAACCGTGCCGGTGGGACGTGTTCTTTGACCGGGAGGTGTTTGAGTGATGGGCGTAGGTACTGGCCGAGGGTGACAACATCGACACCGTGGTCTCGCAGATCTTGCATCGATCGCACGACTTCACTTTCGCTCTCGCCCAGCCCGAGCATCAACGACGATTTGGTGACGATGCCGGGGAGGATCTTCTTTGCCTGACGGAGGACACCAAGGGACTGGTCGTAATCGCAGCGTTGGTCGCGAACGCGGGGTGTGAGGCGCCGCACCGTTTCGATGTTGTGGGCAAAGACGTTGGGGGCGCTGGCCAGGATGGCACGCAAAGGATCGGTTTCGCCGGCGAAATCTCCAGTGAGGGTTTCCACGAGAATGTTGGGGTCGAGGTTCTTGATCGCCTTCACCGTGGCAGCGACGTGGTTAGCACCGCTGTCGGGGAGGTCGTCCCGGTCGACCATGGTGAGCACCGCGTAGCGAAGTCCTATCTTGGCGATGGCCGTGGCGACCTGGTTTGGTTCGTCGGGGTCGACGGGTTGGCCCACGTTGTTGGTTCGCACGGCGCAGAACCGGCAGCCTCGTGTGCAGGTGTCGCCCAGAAGCATCACCGTCGCCGTGCCATCTGCCCAGCATTCGCCTTGGTTGGGGCAGCGGGCTTCTTCACAGACGGTGTGCAGGCGGTGCTCCCTCAGGGTCCGGTGGATGCGCGCAGCCTCGTCACCCTGTGGGAGGGTCACCTTGAGCCAGGGTGGCTTGGGTGCTGGTGTGACTCGCTTGCTTGCCGACTTGAGCATGATGATGGTTGGTCTCGGTATCTGAATTGAGGATATGCTGATGATCGGCTGGGATAAAGCGCGAAGCCCATTACATACTCAATAGTATCTTATTATAAGATGCTTAGAGGTATCTTATGGCTCTCGAGTGTGAAAGGATGGTTCGATGGCACGCCCCAAGGACGCCCTGCTGCGCGACCGCCTGGTCGAGGCCGCCACCGAGGCCTTTGCGGAACACGGTTTTGCCGGTGCCACGATGACGGGCGTCGGCCAGGCCGCTGGCGTGACCAAGGGTGGGGTTTACTTCCATTTCCACAGCAAGGAGGACCTCTTCTTCGCCGTCCTCGATTACTGGCGGGAGCGGCTTCGGACCCAGACCGATGATCTGGAACCCGCTGGTTCGGGGGTTGCCGATCTGAGGGCCTTCTTGCGGAGTTTCCTGGAGTTCCATTTCAGCCACCCTGGGGCTGCGAGCCTTCCGCGCGTACTCGCCACCGAGCTTGCGGGGAGGTTCACTGCTCAGATGCGCGAGGACACCCGTAGCTTCCAGCGCAGCCTCCGGGCACGGATCCGGGCGCTCCTTTCCTCGGGAATCCAGGACGGGTCCCTGTTCGCTGATGACCCGGCATCTTGTGCCTTCGTGACGGCGGGCACCGTCGAGGGCATAGTCTACCAGTGGGTGACATCGCCTCGTGATGCCGAGCCTTTCTGCCATGCGGAGAGCTTGGCCGAGGTTCTCGTGGCGTCTTACGCGACGGGCTCCTCGGGCGGGCGTCGTGCTCCGGTGGAAGATGAGGGCGAGGATCCCGACTTCCGTCCACCGTTCTGATGGCAAAGAAAATGGGAGAGAACGAGGTCGAACTCAGCGTTGTGATCCCCGTTTATAACGAGGAGGCCACGCTGGAGCAGGTGGTGGAACGGGTGAAGTCCGTGCCGCTCAGCATGGAGATTATCCTCGTGGACGATGGCTCCAAAGATCGGAGTGCGGAGATCATCGACAGGCTGGCGGCCGAAGACGCGATGGTCCGGGGCTTCAAGCACGATCGTAATCGCGGCAAGGGCGCGGCGCTCAAGACGGGGTTTGCTCAGGCGACTGGCGAGGTGGTCGTGATCCAGGATGCAGATCTGGAGTATAACCCGATGGATTATCCGGTTCTGCTCAAGCCCATCATCGAAGAGGGAGCCGATGTCGTCTATGGATCACGCTTCCTGGTCGGCGACTATGCCCGTTTGCACATTTACGCGCATTACCTGGGCAACCGCTTCTTGACCTTCTTGAGCAATGTGTCCACGGGTCTCAACCTGACCGACATGGAAACCTGCTACAAGATGTTCCGGCGGGAAGTCCTCGACGACATCACGATCAAATCTCGTCGATTCACGGTGGAGCCGGAATTGACGGCCAAGATCGCGAGGAAGAATCTGCGGATCTTCGAGGTTCCCATCGACTATTCCGGCAGGGATTACGGCGAGGGCAAGAAAATCACCTGGAAGGATGGGATCGCGGCCTTGTGGGCGATTGTCAGGTATCGCTTCTTTGATTAGAGGATGCCTTGTTCCGGCGAGCGGCTGAGAACCCCCGCAGCGAGGGTTTTGGAGTTTTTCTATGCACCTGCTGGCCTGGGTGGTTCCGGGGTGGCTTTTGGCGTAGCGGGGGGCTTTTCCGTGGAGGGACCATGGGCCGGAATGGCTGAGTGTCGGAGGAACGAGCGGGATCCGGCCTGTTTATGTTTGTCTCGGCACGATTCCTCGGCTTCTCTGGAAAGACTGGCGCGGGGGACCCCGTGTCGGCTTCAGGCTTGAGGGACCCGGAGAGGCTTGGGTTGGAGTTGGTCCGATGTCGATAGGAAACCGTTCTCGGATGCTCCGAGGCAAGATATGAGCCACGCTACTGAATTACGTCGCCGCCTTGAAACCCGCGAAGGCAAGATCGCGGTCGTGGGGCTGGGCTATGTCGGTCTTCCGCTCGTTCGTGCAATGCATGACGCCGGGTTTGGCGTCATCGGCTACGACTGCGACGAGGAAAAGATCCGGATGCTCTCAGAAGGGCAGGCCTACTTGCAGCATCTCGGAGAGGATCTGGTGCGTGATCTCGCAGCCTCGGACCGATTCCGGGCCACGGCGGCTGCAGAAGACCTGAAGGATGCGGATGTGATCTTGCTCTGCGTCCCCTCCCCTCTCGGCCGTCACAATGAACCGGACATGTCTTACATCGTCGAGTCCACGCGGATGGTTGCCGACGTGTTGCAGCCCGGCCAGTTGGTTTGCCTGGAATCCACGACTTATCCCGGAACGACGCGTGGTGATTGTCAGCCCATCCTCGAAGAGTCCGGTCTCGAATGCGGAAAGGATTTCTTCTTGGCGTTCAGTCCCGAGCGCGAGGATCCGGGGCGTGCGGACTTTGGCACCAGCACCATTCCCAAGCTGGTCGGTGGCGTCGACGAGATCAGCACCGATCTGGCGATGCAACTGTATACGGCGGCGATCACCAAAGTGGTCGCCGTGTCTACTGCCGAGGTTGCCGAGGCAGCCAAGCTCCTCGAGAATATCTATCGCGCCGTGAACATCGCCCTGGTGAACGAGTTGAAGCCTGTTCTGACGGCGATGGAGATCGATATCTGGGAGGTCGTGGATGCTGCGGGTACGAAACCCTTCGGCTTTCAGCCCTTCTATCCTGGTCCCGGTCTCGGCGGTCACTGTATCCCGATCGACCCCTTCTATCTCACGTGGAAGGCTCGCGAATTCGGACATCACACGCGCTTCATCGAGCTGGCTGGCGAGATCAACAGCGCGATGCCTCGCTACGTCGTGACTCGGGTAGGCGAGGGTCTCAACAATGCCGGCAAGGCCATTCAGGGCGCTTCGATTCTGGTCTGCGGGATCGCATACAAGCCTAATATCGATGATGTTCGCGAGACGCCGGCCGCCGAGATCATCGAGCGACTGCAGGTCCTCGGTGCGGTGGTCCGTTACCACGACCCGCACGTCCCTCATCTTTCCGGTATGCGCAAGCATCTCGGCCTCTCGATCGATTCCGTTGAATTGACGTCGGAATGTGTCGAGATGGCAGATTGCGTGCTGATCGTTACCGATCACGACGAGATCGACTGGCAACTCATCGCCGACAGCGCCAGCCTCATCGTCGATACGCGTAATGCGATGGCCCGATGTTCTTCGGTGCGCGGCACCGTCTTGAAGGCCTGAGGCGCATCACCGGAGAGCCCTTCACGGCGCCGCGGAGCCTTTTCGGGCCGGAAAACTCCCACGACTTCCGTGGGTACTCCTAGGATGGTGACCGGGCGTGTAGAGTAGCCCGCTCAAACCCCTTGCCTGCCGGATCTCCCCGAGTCTGAGGTTTTCATGACGTACTCAAGGTTTCTTCTCCCCCTCTTCTTGATTGCTGTTCCGGGGGCTCTGGCCGCTCAATCCTCCATACCACGCGAACCCGATCACCACCTGGTCGAGGTCTACATCAAAGACGCGGTGACTCTGGATCGGTTGGTGAAGCTCGACCTGGACCTCGCTGGTTGTCACAGCATCAAGCTTCCTGCGAAGACGGTGGATGTCATCGCAACAGATGCAGACATCGTGACGCTGAAGAAGGCGGGGTTCGATTTCGAGGTGTCGATCCGCAACCTCGAGGATCACCACGAGCGTGAACTTGCCAAAGACCTGCCGATCGTTCCGAATGACCTGACTCCGCCGCTCGGCAAGGGAGGGATGGGGGGGCACTACACCTTGGTGCAGATCGTTGCGATCCTCGATTCCTTCGTGAAGAACCATCCGGCGATCTGTAGCAAGCAGAGCATCGGCAAGTCTCTCGAAGGTCGTGATATGTGGATGCTCAAGATCTCCGACAACGTCAAGGTTGATGAGGACGAGCCGGAAGTTCTGTATGACTCGCTGATCCATGCGCGTGAGCCCCTGTCGATGGAGACGATGCTCCTGTTCATGGACGAACTCTTGACGCAATATGGCAAGCAGTCGGAGGCAACCCAGATCGTTAATTCGCGCGAACTGTTCTTCATCCCGGTGATGAATCCCGATGGCTATGAATACAATCGCCGGATTCGTCCCGGTGGCGGTGGCATGTGGCGAAAGAATCGTCTCGGGGGTTACGGCGTCGATCTCAATCGAAATTTTTCGACGGCCTGGTCGGCACCCAATGGCGGTAGTTCGACGAACAGGAACTCGGAGACCTATCGAGGCACGGCCCCGTTTTCAGAGCCGGAGACCAGGAACCATGAGGCCTTCGTGAAGACCAGGAATTTCTACCACGTCTTCTCGATGCACACTTACCAGGAGGTCTTGCTCCGGCCCTGGGGATATCAGCGCGGGAACCCGCCGAACAACGCGGAGTACAACAGTCATGGCACTCGTTTCACCGCGCAAAATGGTATGCGTCACGGCTCGGCCGCCAATTTGCTGTATATCGCATCAGGAACAACGCTCGATCACGCTCACGTTGCCCATGGCGCCTTCGGCTGGACTCCGGAAATCGGCCGCAGCAGCGAGGGAGGTTTCTGGCCGACATCTTCGCTGATTCCGGTCATCGCCCGGCGGCAGCAGCACATGCTCCGTCAGGTTGCCTTGTCGGCTGGCAGCAATGTGCGCGCCAAGTACGAAGCGTATGGCTCTGGCTGCCGAGGAACGGGTAGCGGTAGCGGTAACTGCGGCAGCTTGAATGCCGCTGGCGGGACGCTCACCACCGCGACCTTCTCGAACGAGTACAGCTACGGTTTCAAGGCGTCCTCGGACATCACGGTGACTGGTTTCAAGTTCTACACGCGGCGGGTGAGCGGTAGCGGGTCGATGACTTGCGCTCTGTATGGGCCAACAACATCGACGACACCGCCGGCAGCCAGCGTGGCCACGGGCGCAATGACGGTCGGCACGACGGCGGGCTGGTACTCGGTCAAGCTCAACAAGTCGATCATCGTCAAGAAGGGGCAGAACATCTGGCTGTCACAATATGACTCGGGGACTGTCCTTCGAGCCAATCTCACCAGCGGTATGAGTCCGCCGCTGGCCACTTACTGGCGCCGGCCAGCCGGCAGTGGTGCGTGGGCTGCATCCGGCAGCGCCAGATTCCCTGCCTACATCGTGGAGTGTGCTGGCAGTGGCAAGGGCAATGCTGTTCCTGTTCTGGCGAACTCGGGGCTGCCGAAGGCGGGGTCTTCTTTTCAGTTGATCATTACCAAGGCGAAGCCGCAGGCGCAGGCTGCGATTGCCTGGGGTCCCAAGGTTGTCAACTGGCCACTGGACGCGCTCGGTGCCAAGGGCTGCGTTGTTCTGACGAATTCGGTTCTCGTGTCATCCGGAAAGACCGACAGCTCCGGCACGTTTGCGCTCACCGTGAAAATCCCCAACGACCCGTCCCTTTTGGGCGATTCCTTCTATAACCAAGGAGTGGTCCTCGATTCGGGGGCGAACCGCTTGGGTATTGCGGTTACCCAGGGAGGGAAGGGAACGGTAGGCACGCTGTAGCCTCGAAGCCCTTGGCGTTCCGAGTATGATCGATGCTGGTGCTGCTGCGGTGCAATGCAAGAGATCTCCGAACCCTCAAGCGAACGCGACGGACCCGATCGTGATCTGGGATTGAAGGAACTGGGTTATGTCGAGGAGGCCATCCGATCGGGTGTTCTGAATTCGACCCAGGGAGTCTTCGTCAATCGGCTGGAGATGGCTTTCGCATTCAGGGTCGGTCAAAAGAGCGCGGTCGCCTGTTCTTCGGGTTCGGCTGCGCTCCACGCCGCTTATGCGGTCGCAGGCCTTGATTCGGGAGATGAAGTGGTGACGACGCCGGTCACCGACATGGGAGCCTTGATGCCGATCCTCTACGAGGGTGCAGTGCCAGTTTTTTGCGATGTCGATCCGTTGACGGGGAACGTGACAGCGGCCGCAATCGAGGCGCAGATGACCGATCGAACTCGCGCCGTGGTCGTGACGCATCTGTTCGGCATGCCGTGTGACGTTGAGGAGATCCTGGAGCTGGTGAGAAGCCGCGATGTCCTCCTGATCGAAGATTGCGCCCAGGCAGCTCTTGCCGAGGGAGCATCCGGGCCCGTTGGCTCCACGGGGGATCTCGCTTGTTACAGCTTTCAGCAGAGCAAGCACATGACCACGGGTGAGGGTGGAATATTGACCACCAATGACGACGAGCTACATCGTCTCGCCAGAAAGTTCATCAACAAGGGGTGGGGTTATGGTGAGGACGAGCCCGATCATGATCAGCCGGGTCTCAACTATCGGATGACCGAGTTGCAGGGGGCTGTCGGTCTCGCTCAACTCGAAAATTTGGATGCGGTGGTCGATCGCCGCCGCCAGGCAGCAGCCCGTTTCTTGGAAGCTCTGGGCTCTCTTCCTGGTGTGGCGGCACCCCTTGTGGGAGACGATGTGATCCACTCTTACTGGCGGATGCCATTGATGATTGATCCCGAGATCATCTGTGGGGGTCCCGATGCCGTTGCCCATGAACTGGAGGAGAGGGGGTTACGTTCGTACCCTCGCTACATTCAAAAGCCGGCGTTTTCTTGTGCTGTGTTCGAGGAATGGGCTCGGTTCCCGTTGCTACGACGGGCGTACGAGGCTGCTGCCAGGACTCCGCCTCCATCGATGGCGGAATTTCCAGGGGTTGCCAGCTTCCTGTCGCGAGTTCTCGTTCTCCCCTGGAGCGAGGAATACAGCCAGGTGGATGTTGACGAGATCGTGGCGCTGCTGCGAGAGATTTGCGTGGACGCACAGCTGTGACGAGGAGTTCAAACCCTCTGCGCGTCGGCGTGATCGGTGTCGGTAGAATCGCTCGGGATTGGGTACCTGTTGTTTTGGGAACGCCGGCCTTTGAACTTGTCGGCGTCGTTGATGCCGACCCCAGAGCTCTTGAAGATGCGGTCAGGGAGTTTGATACGGCTGGCTTTTCCGGAGTCTCCGAAATGATCGATATGGTCGAACCGGATGCGGCCCTGATCTTGACTCCACCGGTGTCACATGCAGACCTGGCGGTCAAACTGTTTGCCTGCGGTGTTCATGTCTTGTGCGAGAAGCCGCTCGCGCTGAATGCAGCAGAGGTGGCGAGGATGCTGGATGAAGCGTCACGCTCATCTTGCGCCTTGGTGATGGCGTCTAAATTTAGGCATGTGCCGGCCGTCTCCCAGGCTCTGACTCTGATCGATGAAGGTTTGATCGGTGAGGTCAGACATTTCGACAACTGGTTTTGCGCGGAGACCGACATGTCGAGCCGATGGAATTCGGATCCCGAGATCTCGGGAGGAGGCGTGTTGATTGATAACGGCGTGCACGCCGTCGATCTGGCACAGTTGTTTCTCGGTTCGATTGTGCGTGTGTCTGCTCGGCTCGATCGGTCGGAGAAGAATCTCTCTGTAGAAGACACTGCCAGTCTGGAGATGGAGAATGCCGCCGGTGTTTCTGGCCGGTCTGAGCTTTCTTGGGCGATCGATCGAAAGGTCGATGATTTTGTCTGTGTTGAGGGCAGCGCAGGCACGCTTCGAGTCGGTTGGAAGAAATCTAGCTACAGACTTTCCGGGGAGTCGGCTTGGCATGAGTTCGGTGATGGTTATGACAAGAGGGTGGCCTTTCGCCGTCAACTGGAGGATTTTGCCTCAGTGGTCAGGGGGGATAGATCTCCAGCCATCGGGGTCTCTGATGCCTTGCATTGCGCTCGGGTTATCGATGCCGCTTACCGTTCGGCCAGTGAAGGCGAGTGGGCAACCGTATGAGTGAACAAGGAATTCATCCCACCGCGATCATCGAAGAGGGTGTCGAGATCGGTTCCGGCACGGTTATTTGGGATGGTGTCCACATTCGCCATGGTGCGGCCATCGGCCGCGACTGCATCATCGGGGAGAAGACATACATCGCTTACGATGTCCGGATCGGAAATCTCTGCAAGATCAATGGTCATGTGTCGATCTGCGCAGGAGTCGAAGTTGGAGATGGTTGTCTGATCGCTTCACATGTTGTTTTCGCAAACGAGCTTTACCCGCGGGCGACAGATCCGGAGATCACCAGGCTTTTGCCATCCGAGCCGACTGACCAGACGCTTCTGACGAAGGTTGGCAAGGGCGTGTCGATCGGGGCGAATGCGACCATAGGGCCTGGAATCACGCTGGGTGACTTTTGCATGGTAGGGATGGGCGCTGTGGTTACCGAGAACGTGCCGGAGTTTGGTCTGGTCGTGGGTAACCCGGCCAGGCTCATCGGGCATGTCGATCATGGAGGCCGGCAATAACTTCCGCGCATGCTCAGGAACATCCCTTGAGCCTTTCGAGGAGGAGTTGCTAGTCTTGCAGTATGAGTCCTTGGGGGAATCCTTTGACCCGTGGGTCGGCGAGCGATGTCTAGCAACGAAGAACTCCTCGATCGTTGGCGGTCGGAGCCGGCTCCCCTGCTCCCTATCCTGCATGCCTTCCAGGACCGGGACGGCTACCTCTCGGATGAGGTTCTGCGCGATATCTCGCAGGCTCTCAGCATGCCTCTCGCCGAGTTGTTCGGCACGGTCACCTTCTATCACTTTTTCCATCGGCATCCACCCGGCAAGGCCGCACCGCGTGTTTGCAACGGTCCGATCTGTAAATTCAGGGGTAGTGATGGGCTGATCGATGCACTCGCCAGCGAGGGTGCGAGTGCGATGCCGTGTGCGGGGAGGTGTGATGAGCCGATTCCCGTTTTACGTGCGGATGAGGTTCTCCTCGGGACGAGCCCGGAAGAGCTGGCGGCGAAACCGTCTTTGTTACCTCCCGCGAATGCTGCCGGGAACGAGGAGTGTGTGTTTGCCTTCATTCGCGAACCGGGTCAACGAGATCTGGACGGTTACCGGCAGCGCCAAGGCTATCTTGGTTTGGCCAGGTCCTTGAAGGAACTGAGTCCTGGCGAACTTCTCGAAGAGCTTGAGAGCAGCGGTTTAGCAGGCCGTGGCGGGGCAGGGTTTCCGACGGCCAGAAAGTGGCGCGCAGTCGCTGACGCGGACGGGGACCCCAAGAACATCGTTTGCAACGCTGATGAAGGGGAGCCCGGTTGCTTCAAGGATCGCGCCCTCATGGACTGGGACCCACATGCGATCATCGAGGGTATGGCGATCGCTGGCCGCGCCACTGGCGCTACCCAGGGGTTTATCTATCTGCGTTACGAGTACCCACAAACCTACAGCATCCTTTCGAAGGCCCTGACCGAGGCAGAGGAGGCTGGCTTCCTCGGCAATGATATTTTGGGCGAGGAGTTCACGTTCAACATTCATCTTCGTCGGGCTGCGGGCGCCTATATCTGCGGTGAGGAGACCTCGCTACTCAATAGCCTTGAGGGCAAGCACCCCTTTCCGCGCAACCGGCCGCCGTTTCCGGTCACGCACGGATACGAGGACAAGCCGACCGCGGTGAACAATGTAGAGACCCTGGCTTCGGTTCCGCACATCGTGCGCCGTGGCGGAGCCTGGTACCGTGGGCTTGGGCTGGGAGAGCATGCCGGAACCAAGGTTGTGAGTTTGTCTGGTGATATCCAGCGACCGGGGAACTACGAGGTTCCCATGGGTTTGCCCCTGTCGACCTTGTTGCACGAATGGGCGGGGGGCCCCTTGCCCGGAAGGACAATTCAGGCTGTCACGATGGCAGGATTGTCGGGTGGATTCCTCGCTGCAGATGGACTCGATGTGACGCTCGATGAACCGTCGATTCGAAGCAAGGGGTCCTTCCTCGGAGCGGGTGGCATCATGGTCTTTGACGACCGTCGCGATATGGTCGCCGTTGCCGAGGGTGCCATGTCGTTCTTTGCCCATGAGTCCTGCGGAAAGTGCTTCCCTTGCCGGATCGGAACGCAGCGGCTCACCGAGAGATTGTCCGGAGACGCGGGGCCAGCACAGTTCGACGATTGGGCCGTAGAGGTCCGGGATATTGGTGAGACCATGGCTGCCCTGAGTGCCTGCGGTTTAGGTATTGCAGCCCCCCTGATCACCGAGAGCCTGCTACGCTATTTCCCCGAACAGGTGGCAACTCATGTTGCTTCGATGAGTCGACAAATCTGACGCGATCTGAAGACCATGAACGCAAGAGACGCTACGCCGGCATCACCAACGATCACCTTGGATGGTGAGCAGGTTCCCTTCAGCCCTGGCGAGACCGTTTATGAGATCTCGCAGCGGCATGCGAAGAATGTGCCGACGCTGTGTTACGACGATCGTCTCGATCCCTTTGGCGGTTGCCGACTCTGCGTTGTCGATCTTGAGGGGTCTCGCAACCCGGTTGCTTCCTGCACGACGAAGGCCCAGCCGGGGATGGAGATCCGCACGAGCACGGAGAAGATCGAGAAGCACCGCAAGATCCTCATGGAACTTGTGGTCTCCGAGAACCGCCAGGTCGAGGTGGATCCTCTGTGCGGCTATGCTTCGCAGGAAACGCGGCTGCTGTCCGAACGCTATGGCGTTACAGCGGGGCGCTTTCAGGGGAAGCAGTCGGGGCGAAGCAAGGAGGATGCCAACCCATTCATCTTGCGTGACTACGACCAGTGCATCTCTTGTTATCGGTGTGTGCGGGTCTGCGCCGAACAGGAGGGAGATTACGCGATCTCGATCATGAATCGCGGCTTTGAGACGGCCATCACGACGGAGTTCGAGGGTTTGCTCAAGGATTCGTCCTGCACTTTTTGCGGGCAGTGTGTGCAGACTTGCCCGACGGGGGCGCTGGCCGACCGCAAGGCCATACGCCATGTCGAGGATCCTTCTCCGATCGAGAAGACGCGGACGATCTGTCCTTACTGCGGCGTTGGTTGCTCGGTTGATATCTTGACGAAAGGCGAAGCGATTGTCGGCGTCCAGCCGGCGATGGATGGTCCGGCAAATCTCGGATCCCTCTGCGTCAAAGGGCAGTTTGCCTATGACTTTGTCCAGAATCCGAGCAGGCTGACGACGCCGCTTGTCAGGGCGAGTGACGGCGAACTCACCGCGGCGAGTTGGGACGAAGCGTTGGACCGGGCGGCGGGTGGTTTCAAGGCAGCGCTCGAGAACCATGGTCGCCATAGCGTGTTTGCGATTGCTTCGGGCCGTGCCCCGAGTGAAGCATCGTACACCCTTCAGAAATTCATTCGCGCAGGGTTCGGTACGAACTATATCGATAACTGTAGTCGAGCTTGACACGCTCCAACGGTCGCCGGTCTGGCGGCTACGATCGGGCGAGGAGCCATGACGAATCCGCTTGTTGACATGGCCAAGCCCGACGTGATTTTTGCCATTGGCACCAACATGACGGAGTGCCACCCTGTTGCGGCGACCGGCCTCAAGAAAGCTCTTCGTCGTGGCGCCAAGATGATCGTGGTGGATCCTCGCAAGATTCCGCTTGCGGAGATATGCGATCTCTACCTGCCGATCACGGTGGGCAGTGATGTGGCTTTGCTGCAAGCCATGGCGCATGTGATTCTCCGTGACGAGTTGGTCGACCGGAAATTCGTAGCCGAGCGCACGGCTAAATCCGAGGAGTTCTTCGAGCACCTTCGCGAGCGAACACCGCAGTGGGCAGAAAAAATATGTGGCGTGCCGGCACGAGACATCGAAACGGCCGCGCGCTGGTACGGCTCGGCTGAGCGCGGTGCGATCTATTACACGCTCGGGATCACCGAGCATGCTTGTGGTGTCGATAACGTTCAGAGCCTGTGCAATCTGGCCCTCATGACGGGGAACCTCGGTAAGGAGGGGGCAGGTGTGAATCCGATGCGTGGCCAGAATAATATCCAGGGCGCGGGGGATGCCGGCGGTGTGCCGGCGAACTATCCGGGCTTTCAGTCGGTCACGGACCCGGAAAACCAGGAGAAGTTCGAGCGGCTTTGGGGCACAAGGGTCGATCTCGACAAGAGCGTTACCAAGATAGATGCTCTCGACATGGCGCTGGACGGAACGCTGCGTGCCATGATCATCAACGGCGAGAATACTGCCGTAACTGACGCAAATCGTGAGCATTGCGAGCACGCTCTCAGAAGTCTCGACCATTTGGTCGTGGTCGATATTTTCCGGACCGAGACGGCTGAACTCGCAGATGTGGTGCTACCGGCGACATCCTGGGGCGAAACCGATGGCGTCTGTGTCAATACCGAGCGCCGAGTCCAGAGGCTGCGAGCCGCGGTACCGCCGATCGGCGAGGCCAAGCCTGATTGGTGGATCATTTCTGAAATCGCCAAGCGCTGTGGTATCGCCGGGTTCGAATATGAGTCTGCCGAACAGGTGTTCAACGAGCTTTGCAGTCTGTCTCCGATCTATCGTGGCCTCGACTGGGACCGCATTGACCGGAGCGAATTCCAATGGCCTGTCCCGGAGGTGGACCACCCGGGGACGCCAATCTTGCACATCGACAGCTTCAAGAACGGGCGCGGCATTTTCATGATGCCGGAATACCGGCCTCCGGCGGAGCAGATAAACGATGATTTCCCGGTTTGGTTGACCACCGGGAGGAGGCTGCCTGCTTACCACACGAGGACGCAGACGGGTCGGTCACAGGGCCTCGACTATTTGCTGCCGGAAGAGTTTCTGGAAGTCCACCCTTCGGATGTCGAGAAGTATGGCTTGACCGACGGCGGGTGGTGTCGGATGACCAGCCCCCGCGGTTCGGTTGTCATCAAGGTGAACTGCAATACTCAATCGCCGCCCGGAACCGTTTTCTGTAGCTTCAGCTTCAATGACGTGCCGGTGAATCTTCTGACTGGGTCGAGTTACGACCCGATCACGAAGACCCCAGAGTTGAAGGTCAGCATCGTGAATTTGGTTCCGGTAGAGGAGTGATCAACCAGCCTCTTGGGCGCGTTGCCACCCCTAGCTTCATGGCAGAAACTTGGAGGGCTGCCGCAGTTTTTTCGGCAGGTACTCCTCGATCACGAAGTTAAGGCCCCATTTTGCCAGCGCTTGCTGTTCGGCTCTCACGCCCATCTTCAGCAACTGGTTGATGGCTTTTTGCCAAGGCGGGTGAGCCTTGAAGAAGGGGTCGTTCTTGAGCGCATCCTTGGCTCTCTTCGTGTCTACATCCGCCAGAGGATGTGTGGCATCTTCGAGTTGGAAGTCGATGATGTCTTGTGGGGTGACGCCGAGATAGTGGGCCTTCGGAACACAGAAGAACTGGTTCAGATGCGCGGCGTTTCCTGACCCTACCTTGAGCGTCCGGTAGATATTCGAGATGCCGTAGGGATCGCAATCGACGAAGGCGTAGACAGGGATCTTGATGTCGTCGGAAAGCTTGCGCGTGAAGCGTCGCGTGGCTCTCGTCGGCACCCCTCCCATTTCGATGATGATGCAGTTTGCGCTACGCCAGAATCGATGTTGGTGCAGGCGTAGCCACATACCACCAGTCTCGATCACGAGGACGAACTTTGCCTTTGTTTCGAATCGGAGGTGTTCCACCGAGTTCGGGATACTCCAGGCGCTGGTGCCGGTGGCGGCGCAATCCACCCGGGCAGGCTCGTAAGTTTCCGGGTCATGATCGATGACGATCAAATTCCCCGCAACTCGGCCTCCGTGGTCTTCTGGCACGAAGCGAAGTTGCTCGCGGCTGACTCCGTCCAGCGAGAACATCGCTTCGATGTCATCCATGCAAGCATCGGACTCGGGTTGCTCTTTGAACTTTGCCTCACCCCAGTTCTTGCTGACGTAGTAGGCCTCTCGTTTGGTGGCGTGGTCGTCATCCGAAACCATCTCCTTCGAGAAGGACATGAGCTTCAGGGTCTGAGCGAAAGACTTGACGGTATTGACTGACAAGGACCTCTCTTTGCGCGAACGCCCGAGCTTGAAGTGTCCGACCCTCTTGTCATAGCTGACATTGGCCAGCGATCGCACCGGGAAGAGCATGCGTGGCTTGTTCCCCTTGTTGATCTTCTGGTAGACATCCTGGGCAGTCTGATCGATGCCGTTGACGGTGATCTTGTCGAGTCGCGAGGAGCTTCCTTTGAGTTTGGCAGCCTTCTTCTTGGAAGCTTTCTTCCTGGGGAGAACTTTCCCGGCAGCCTTCTTCTTGGCGGCTTTCTTCCTGGGGAGAACTTTCCCGGCGGCCTTCTTCTTGGCGGCTTTCTTCCTGGGGAGAACTTTCCCGGCGGCCTTCTTCTTGAGGACCTTCTTCTTGAGGACTTTCTTGAGGACCTTCTTCTTTACTGCCATCTTCAGAACTTCCTGCTCCGTTCGAGGACGTCGGTCAAACGTGTCACGGTTTGCTGCACTTGTCGGTCGCTGAGATCGAGGATGTCCTTCAGCGCTTGGCCGATATGGGGAATGTAGGTTTCGATGTAGCCGCGCTTTTGATGTTCCTTCGCGAGGCGTTTGCCCTTGCGGATATGTGTTCCTAGCTTGCGACCACACTCCTGCACACCGAGTTTGATCTCCTTGATGATCTCGGGGTAGCTGGCGATCGCCTCCTTCGATTCGGAGGTGAATGGGACCCAGACTGATGCGATGTGGACCATGATCACCATCGGGCCCATTGGCATTCCACCTCTGGGTTGGCTCAGCGCGTAGCCTCTCCAGTTGGTTGCGACGATCGATTTCATGATCGCGCCAGCAGATTGCTGGTAGAGCAGGGGGACGCGGTTTGCAAATCGGATCAGATGCGCGGGTTCGTCGGCGTAGCCCATGAGGCCTTCGTCGGGGCCGCGTTTGCGCTTCTTCTTGGAAGATTCAACGATCTTCCCGGAGTCCATGACTTCCATTGTGTCGCCCGGCCGCCCGTAAGCGATACCTACCTCGACGAGGAACGGGTGTCCGCGGTAGACGCTTGGGGACCGGGAGCAGGCTGCGTAGAAATCGGCGTCGACCTCTTTTTTGAGGCCCTTGATGATCAGATCTTCGCCGATGGGGGCGATGCACGACATCGGAGGAGCCATGATCTTGGTCTTGTCGATCGCGCGCTTGAGACGGTCTGCTTCTTCTTTGGCGATGCGCTTGGGGTGGGCGCGGGTGTTGAGTTTGGCGGTCTCACAGATGGTCTTGGCGACCTTGGCGCCGACCCGCGAGAACTCCTTTTGCAAGAAGGATGACAGCCAGCGTTCCTTGCATTCCTGGAGCATCCGGATCAGCACTCCTAGCTCGACTCCGTGTGGATGCGGCTTGATCTCATCGGTGTCTTTTGGCTTCTCCTTGGTGGCACGTTCATAGATTGTTTTGTTGCCATCGGGGTCGATGAACTCGAGCTGCACATGTGGATTGGCGACGGCGACGAGTTTGAGGAACTCCTCGACGCTGCGCTGGCCTCTCCGGAAGTCGCCTTCGAGGTCTATCTCCACGCGAGTGCCATGAGGTTTGTCCCATTCGGACTTGGCCTCTTCGTAGGAGGGTTTGTTCTTTGCCGTGTCGAGCCGAACGGTGAATTCGTGAGGGATGGCGCGCCTGCCCGTGCAACTCTTGATGCGGACCGGGTTGCCGGTTGTCAGTTGTCCGTACATGCCCGCCGCCGAGATGCCTATCCCTTGCTGTCCTCGGCTCTGGCGCAGTCGGTGGAATTTTGATCCGTAGAGGAGTTTGCCGAAGATGTTGGGGATCTGCGCCCGCACGATGCCGGGCCCGTTGTCCTCTACGATGACGGTGTAGATGTTTTCTCGCTTGGGAACTCGGCGGATCTCGACGATCAGGTCCGGGAGGATGTGTGCCTCTTCGCATGCGTCGAGGCTGTTGTCGACGGCCTCCTTGACCGCCGTGAGGAGGGCTTTCCGCGGACTATCGAATCCAAGGAGGTGCCGGTTCTTGCTGAAGAACTCCGAGACCGAGATCTCACGCTGCGCCTTTGCCATGGACTCGGCGGTCTTGGCTCCGCTTCGCTTGCGTGTGCTTTTGGTGGCCTTTGCCTTTTTGCGTGCTGTTGCCATTTCGTCTGCTGCGAACAGATTTTGCTGGGAGGTGCCGCGCTCCGTCATGAACTGGTCTCTTTTTCTTGGGTTGAATTCTTCGGTTGATTTCCGATGAAGGCTAATTCGATGGTGGCGTCAGCCAGACCGATCTTCCCGGCCTCATCTCGGAATCGTTCCAGGCCGCGTAGATCGAGATCAGAGATCTCGTAGTGAACGGCTCCGGATGTTCCGTCTGTAACGCCGCGCCGCAGGCCTTCTTTGTGGGCTCGACGAAGGATAGGAACAATGTTCTCGGGGTTGTTGATGCCGGGTCCGATCAGCCACAGAGCATAGACGAAGGGCAGTCCTGTCCAACTTTGCCATTGTTCGCCAAGGTCCAGAACCCGCCGCTTGCCGGCGTCTGCGGCGAGACCATGATCACCGATCATCATGACGAGGTCGTGGGGCATCTCGTCCGGATGCATGTTCGGGACGATTCTTTCGAAACTGCAGTCGGGGTTCCCCAGTCGCTGCGACAAGAGGATCTTGAGGAGCGCAACGGAGGTTTCACTACTCTCATCGATACCAACGGTTTTGATGTCACAGGTTTCGCAGCCATGTCGAAGGAATGCTCGAACGCTGCGGACGGGTCCGCGACTTGCGATCCCGAGTCCGGCAACAGCGCGGTAACCTGGTTGTCGGAAGGCCTCTATCGATGAAACCAGGGCAGCTTCCAAGAGGCCTGAGCGCAGCGGTTTCACGAGTTGCCGGGGAGCGATCGCCAGGAGGTCAATATCCGGATCCTCGGCCATGCCGCAGATCAGTGGCGCACCAACACCGAAGGGAACTCCGCCGAGTCTCAAAGTCAATCTATCACCGCCCTGTGAGTCGTCAGAACACGCTTATACCGTTTATACTGGCCTCCTTACCATGACCAAGACGGTTCGCATTGCTGTGATCTTTGTGGTCAGCGTGACGGCGCTGTTCGCAATCTACAAGGGTGCCCGGTGGGGACTCCGGAATTACACAACGTCCTTGGTCAAGGCGACGCAGAACTCCCCTCTGCCGGAATTTGAACTCCTGGATAGGCAGGGCCGAAAGGTCCGTAAATCGGACCTGCTGGGGAAGTCGGTGATCTTGCACTTCTTTCGTTCGAAGTGTGTGGGATGTGTGGGGGAGAAGGGCGAGATCCGGCGGTTAGAGGCAGAACTCGATCCCGAGAAGGTGGTTCTGCTCTCCGTCATGATGGACGAGGTGGTTGGCTATTCTGCCGATGTCACCGAGAAGACGCTGTCGGATTTTGCGTTCAGGCATCCCGTGGTCATGGCTGACGAGGCCTTCGTGGGGGCGTTTCATGGCATCGGTTGGGCACACATCACACCCATCGTCTATATCGCCGATGCCAAGGGCGTGATAAAGACGAGTTTCAGGCATCCTTACTCGATATCGGAGTTGCGCTTGGCAATTGAGTGATTACTCAGCGAGGGGGCCCACTAACCCTTTCGATTGGTGGTAGTCTTTTTCGGTCGATGGCAATTTTGCGTGTGTTTCCGATGATCGCGTCTGTGGCCTTGCTCGCAGGCATGGCGACGCTGACTTCTTGCGGTCTCGGGGCGATTTTTGCCGGCAGTAACAGCCAGAAATCATCCAATCCACCACCGGCTCAGCCGCCGGCGATCACCGTTGATTTTTCGGAGGCGCCGCTTCTGCCCCTCAATGGTGCCGGGCCTGCGCGAGTACTCTTTGTCAGCAATTTCGAGGTCTCAGCCAGTTCCAATATAGAGATCCAGATCCGGGCTCTCGGAGCCAGGTCCAAGCAACTGTCTCCGGTGCTCCTTTCGGGAAGCGCGAACAGTTCTCGCATCGGTTTTATCGAGCAGCACCGAGAAATTCTCGATGTCGTGACTCTCCCGAAAGCTCCCGAAAAGGATATCCAGGCCAGGCTGTTCCTCTTCGTCGATGGCCGGCAGATATCCCAGCCTGTGGGTTTCCTCCTTCGTCGTCAGCCTCGGTGTAAGTTGGCAAATGGCAAGACCGAGGTTTTCCTTTCCGTCAGCGGCGGGGAGCGTCTCCGCTTGCAGGCCAGCGGTGTGGTTGCCACCGATGTAAAGGACGTCAGACTGAGGGTTGGAACATTCAACCGCGACACGAAGAATCCGCCTCTGATTGTCCGCGATGCCATCGACATCAAGCTCAGGAAGCTTCCCAATGGCGATACGGAAGTGTCTGGTATCGTGCCGGCTCAGTCCTTTCCCGGTCGCGCTTTCGCGGAGGTGATCGATGCGAGGGCTGGTGAGTCGACTCCGGTCGATCGAGTCTTCTACGTGCCGCTGATCTTGTCTGCAACGCCGCGCTTCTTGCCGAGTGACGGCGGAGTCGAGGTTGCCGTGAATGGCAAGGGGCTGGTGCCGTTGGATCACTCCATGCCTCAGCCCTATCCGCTGGATTTTTCCGCGATCACTCCCGAGATCCACAAGGGAGGGCGCGTTGCGAAGGTGCCTCAGGGACTCATCCGGCAGAACCAATCGTCGCTCACCCGACTGGTTTTCACTATTCCTCCATCGCCGGATGGACAGCCCGGAGAAGCATCTTTCAGCTTGGTGGTGAAACTGGCTCCCGGCACGGTTTGGAGTGTCCCGGCTGACAAGATCCTGGTCTACCGTGACCGGATTCCCGTCTTTGGCCCTCGTGGAGTCTTGCTGGATGCGCCGCCGCGGCGGGTTCGCCGAGTGGCGGCGCTCAATCCCAAGACGGGTGCGCCTGATGCTGTGACTCTTACTTCCATCGGCCGCCTCGCCCGAGTTCAACTCTTGGCGGCCAAGGGCAATGGCATGTTCGAGCGGTTTGGCCCGCCCGTGGTCGCCGCGGATATCAATGATCCTCGCCAGAGGGAACCGATCGATCTGTGTGCGGGCGACTTCGATCGGGATGGAGAGAGCGATCTCGCGATCGTGAACAAGGGATCGTTCGATGGTTCCGGGCATTCGATTGTTCTGGGGCAGGCAGCCCCGGAACCGCCCCTTCGTCTCGCGCCGGGGAAGATCGAGGATGTCGGTTTTGCCACTAAATCAATGTCTGCGGACCTGGATTCCAACGGGGTCTCGGATCTGTTGGTTTTGAATTCAGTGCCCCGATTCTGGCTCGGCCAGCGTGGCAAGGCGGGCGAGCCCCGCTTTATTCGCGGGGCATTGCCGCCTGCGGTGGTTAACAACGGCCCATATCAGGCGCTCGACATTTCCGACCTCGATGGCGATGGCTTTCTCGACCTGATGTTCTTTTGCGGTGGTCTGCGAATGGTCTTGGTGTGCGCATACGGGGATGGCACGGGCAGCTTCGCCGACGCCCGTAAGATCAGCGTCGAGATCCCTGGCTACGCACCGAATCAGCTGTCCGGGGCGATCGGCGTTCATGCGTTGAGCGGCGAGATCCCAAAGATGATAGTTGTTGTTCTTGCCGGTTCCCGGTCCGCGGGTTTGACGACACCGCCGACCTTGGCCATGTACCATCCTGTGGCCCTGGGTGTGCGCGAGTATCGGTTGGACATGGGCAACATACTTTGGTACCCGGGGAAAAGCCCTTTCACCCACAGCACTGTCGGTGACCTTAATCTTGATGGTATTTCCGAAGTTGTGACGGCGGCCGAGGGTGATCCCAGGCCACTTCGCCTGTTTGTCTGGGGGCCGGGCTTCTCCGAGGAATATGATGCGATTGACCCTGGCATTGAGACGATGACAACGATCGACTCCCTCGAGATCGACGTGGCCGTTCCAGCCGACAAAGGGCGTTTTCCACGCGCCTTGATGGGCCTGTTCGTCACCCACGAACTCATGGTTTCCGGGGGACGGGAAAATCGCTGCTCGACATTCCTCGCGAAACCGGGAGCCTCGCTCAGGCTGATTGCTCCCGACGCATCCATCCGAGAACTACCGCCGATTCATGGTCTTGCGCTCGGTAACTTCAGAGGGGTGAGCCCTGATCCCAAGGGCAGCGCTTTGGACCTCCTTGTGGCCGTGGAGGGGCAGATCGGGGTGCTTCAGAATGATGGCGTTGGTGGGCTGAGCCCGCAACGCTGGCTGGGGCTCACGAGTTCCGTGCCATCGACTCTCACTGCAGCCGCATTGACCACCCCTGGTATTTTTGGTGAGTGGGCAGCCTACCTCGAGGTAAGCGGGCGCCTGGCTGTGTTGCCGCCGGGTAGCGACCGACCCTTGGTCTCCAAGGATGACCTGCGGGTATATGTTCCGAAACATCTGCGTGGCCTCGAGATTGCTTCGCGTTCTCGAATCATGATCGCAGACGTGGATGGTGACAAGATCAGTGACATGGTGGTTCTCTTGACCATGAAGGGAGCGGAGGCTGAGGGGGAAGCTGTGATCTTGTTACTTCGCGGGAAGGGTAGGGTCCTGACCAACGAGTTCCCCGTGCACATGCCCGAAGGAAAGGCGCAAGCCACCTTGATTCATGGCAATACGCACGCGATCGCACTCGGAGATTTCGCTACAACGGCAACTCTGCGGCAGGAAGTTGTTGTGGCCGTTCCGGTGGACAAGGGCAATCCCGGCCAGGGAAATCATCTTCGCTTCTATCATCTGGAACCGGGTAGTAATTCGCCGACCGACGATCGCTTCGTGCGTTCATTCGCCAGCCCGACGAAGAAGACCCTGATCGCCGGTGACCAGCCATCCAGCTTGGTGGCTGGAGATTTCGATCAGAATGGGACGATGGATCTGGCCGTTGCTTCGGGGGGAGATGGCAAGGTGCACGTCATCCTGAATAGTGGGAAAGTGCTGGCGGGCAAGCGTGGCCTCGTCAATACAGAGGCCTTCCGAGAGATCTCTTCTTCTCCTCCTTCCCTTCCGCCCGGGAAGCCGACAGGAATGTGGCTCGGCGACCTCAATGGTGATCGGGTGCCCGATATTGTCGTTTCGGTGCTCAACCAACCGAATCCCAACACCCCCAAGGATCAGTGTGTAGCTTCGTTCCTGAGCAGTGGCAGCGGAATGCTGTCGAGTGCGCGTCTGGTGCCACACGTGCGAACAGGGAACACGATTGTGATTGGCGGCCAGCCGTACCTGCGGAATGCGAATTTCCATCCCGCCCTTGGCGATGTCAATCGGGATGGTCGACTGGATCTGGTGATCGGCTGGGATTCCCCTGCCTCTGCCTGGATGCGAAACCTCCACTTCCTGTTCGGGGGGGTTCGCTAGTATTCTGGCGGTCCCGCGCTGACCCGGCTTCGCTTCAGGCGATCCGAGAATCTGCGCCCTCCCCACGCTAGGCTACGACCCCATGGCAGCGAAGAAACGCTCGTCTCGTTCCTCCGGTAGCAAGAAGTCCGCAATCGGTGGGGGGTCCGTACGAGCCTCCCGTAGCCGCGCCAAGAAGTCGATTGGCGTCGCGATGGTGGGGCATGCTTTCATGGGCAAGGCTCACTCCAACGCCTACCGTCAGGTCGGACGCTTTTTCGACCTCCCGTTCGAGGTGGTCCCGCGCGTGATCGTGGGGCGTGACTTGCGGCGCGCACGGGCGGCGGCCGAACTGTTAGGCTTTGCCGAGGCATCGGTAGATCTTGCCGCGGTATTGGCTCGTGATGACATTGATCTTGTCGATGTCGCGACGCCCAATGACACGCATGTGCCCATCAGCATGGCTGCCTTGAAGGCGGGTAAACATGTCCTCTGTGAGAAGCCGTTGGCGATGGATTTACGTGAGGCCAAGCGATTGGCGGCATTGGCCAAGAAAAGCGGCAAGAAGGTCGGCCTCTGGCACAACTACCGTCGTTCGCCCTCGGCGAGTCTCGCCCAACGCATGATTGCGAGAGGGGACATCGGCGAAATCCGGCAGGTGCGTGCGGTCTATCTTCAGGACTGGATGTCGACCGGGGATACGCCGGCCTCTTGGCGAACGGATCGAAAGATCTGTGGTTCGGGCGCGCATGGCGATTTGAATGCTCATTTGATCGACATGACGTTCTTCTTGACGGGTTTGACGTTTGCCGAGGTGTGCGCGACCGAGCAGACCTTCACGAAATTCCGTAAGGATGCATCGGGCAAACGACGAGCCGTGACGGTCGATGATGCCTTGGCCTTCCTGGCAAGATTCAGCAATGGAGCCATCGGCACCTTCGAAGCAACTCGCGTGGCGCCAGGGCGGAAGAACTACAACCGCATCGAGATCAACGGCACCAGGGGCTCGATTGCGTGGAATTTCGAGCGTATGAACGAACTCGAATTCTTCAGTTTCGATGATGCTCCCGATGCCCAGGGATACCGCACCATCATGTGTATGGATGCGGCTCATCCATATGCCGCCAATTGGTGGCCCGATGGTCACATCATTGGCTACGAGCACACCTTCGTTCATCATCTGGCTGACTTCTTGCAAGGGCTCGGCTCGAGAAAGGTGTTCAAGCCGAATTTTGACGATGGAGTGGCGATTCAGGCCGTACTCGATGCGGCGCTGGAGTCCTCTGCCAAGCACCGATGGATCAAAGTTTCACGATAGGCTCGGCCGCACTCATGTGGCGGTTGGTCTTTCCCTCCCCTAACAACACAGGTAACGATTGATGATCAAAGGCCCTGGAATTTTCTATGCCCAGTTCATGGGCGATGCGGAACCTTTCAACAGTTTCGACAACATCTGTCGCTGGGCGTCAGACCTGGATTACGTGGGTTGCCAGTTGCCATCATGGGACGGTCGCTGCATGGATCTCGCGAAGGCCGCAGAGAGCCAGGCGTATTGCGATGAACTCAAGGGAACGGCTGCCGAGCACGGGCTCGAGATTTCCGAGCTTGCAACTCACCTGCAGGGGCAACTCGTTGCCGTGCACCCGGCATATGCCGACATGTTCAAGATGTTCCACCCCGATGGTGTATCTGATGTTGCGGCCATGTGTGAGTGGGGTACGGAGCAGGTCAAGCTCGCGCTGAAGGCCTCAAAGAATCTTGGCTGCACGGCGATGCCGACCTTTCCGGGAGCATTGATGTGGCACACGGTTTATCCCTGGCCACAGCGTCCCGCAGGCCTTGTCGAAGAGGGCTTCAAGGAACTGGCTCGTCGCTGGCAGCCGATTCTCGACTATGCACAGGAAATGGGTGTCGACTGCGCCTTCGAGATCCATCCGGGCGAAGATCTTCACGATGGCGCGAGCTTCGAGATGTTCCTCGATGCGGTTGGCGGACACGAGCGCGCTTGCATTCTCTATGACCCGAGTCACTTCGTTTTGCAGCAGCTTGATTACCTGCACTTCATCGACCTGTATCACGAGCGCATCAAGTGCTTCCACGTCAAGGATGCCGAGTTCTGCCCAGATGGTCGCACCGGTATATACGGTGGTTATCAGGGGTGGCAGGATCGTGCGGGACGGTTTCGCAGCACCGGTGACGGTGAAGTCGACTTCGGTTCGATCTTTACCCTGTTCAGCAAGTATGGCTACGACGGTTGGGCGACCCTCGAATGGGAATGTTGCTTCAAGGATGCTGCTCAGGGCGCTGTCGAGGGCGCACCCTTCATTGCTTCCCACATGATCACGCCTCCGGAGAAGGCTTTCGATGATTTTGCCGGTGGCGAGATTGATCAAGAAGCCATCAAGAAGGTCTTGGGCCTCTGAGGGCGACAGGCTTATCTGGCGCCGATCTTGCCGGCACCGCCATTGGAAACGATTCCACCCAACGCATTGGCCGAGCGGTCCAGGGCGAAGGCTTGGTTGTAGAAGCGGGTTCCGACCACCGAGGCGTTACGGGCGATGGGTAGGGTGAAAGATCCCTTCCCACCTGGGGTCACGATCGGGAAGGACCAGTCGGGCCTGATGCGAAGATGGCAGCCGGGCATTCCGAAGAGACTCATATCAAAGGGCAGCTTGATCGATCCCCACGTCATCGATGAACCGCCGATGAAGATGGCTGCGGGAGTGCTTGCGGGGACATTGGTGACGTCCAGCGTGAAGGCCTTGCCGATCCAGGGCAGGTTTCCCGGAGCTGGCCGCATCAGCGGGATGCCCTTGTTGCCACGGCAGCCGGCGCCGAAGGTCGAGTAAGAGGCAGGAGAGCTTTCGAGGAGTGGGCCGAGTCGGTCGATGCCATCAGCACTGATAGGTGCGTCGAGATAGCCGCCGACACATTCACCAAAGTCATACTGGTTTGCGAAGGGAATGGTGCGCTCGCTATCGCTCATCCTTTGAAGAGGTCTGCCTCCGAACACCATCGGGATGAGGGAGTCGGAATCCCAGATGCCGCCGTGAGAACTGACCACCGGGCTGTCGATGGTGTAGCCGAGTTTCCAGTTGGGCATCAGGATGAGATCCCCTGAGCGAATGCAATTCATCTCCCGAAGCCGTCGGACCGGGTCGACCCATTGGGGCTGAGGGTATTTCTTGAGGAAAGCCTCCAACTCGATGAAGTCGTGCTTTGCCGGGTCATAGGCCTTGTAGGGTGTGGACCAGCTCTTCCCGGCCTCGGAGTCTCTGCCCAGAACGATGGAAATGGTGCCCCCCGGGCTTTTCCGGCGATAACAGGCTTGGGCGATCTTCAGGAGGTTGGCCTTTTTAGGGAAGCTCTTCCATGAGCCTCCATCGCGCTTGACATGAACATGGGCGAGCCCGCCGTTCTGTGCGACATAGATGTTGAAGTCGAGTTCCTGTCCGAAGTCATAGACGTCGTACTTGGAAGAGACATTCTCGATGATGTCTTCGAGGTCGCTCTCGGTGACGATGGATCGAGACTCAAGGGTCTTCGTGTGGCCGTGATCGGTTACCAGGGCGTAGAGGAAATTCTGCGGATCGACCCATCCCTTGATGCCATCCTGGAAGCGTTTGATCTGCGTATCCGTCCAGCGCAGCGAGCCCTTCTGGTCATTGCCTAGATGGTGCATCTTGTGATCATGTCCGGCGAAGTAGATCGTCAGGACACGCGGAAATCGTTTTCCGGCTGCGCGGATCTGACCGAGTCTCTTCAACGTCATGTCGACCATCCCCTTGTCGTACAATTCTCCGGTATCGTCCTCAATGTAGTTGCACATGTCGGAGTCCCGCGGCTGGACGTAATCGATGAGGGGTTGCTTGTGGTAGTTTTGCCGCGAGATGTACATCTGGAAGGAGATGAGGCTGTCGATCCCGCTTCTTGCGAACCAGTCGTATATGGTGTCTCGCTTCAGATCGAGGCTGCAGAGGCCACCCCATCCCCACGCATTGGAGTTGTTGGAGATGTTGATCAGGTTCCAGGTGCAGGGGCCATCCGGGGCCAAGGATTGCCACTCGTAGTTGCGAGTGATCTGGTTGAAGACGTAACCGCTGCCGCCGCTGTAGCCTCGGCGAAAGCCGTTGACGCTGTTGAAGTTGCCTGAGCGGTCGAACCACTCATTGCCCAGGATGCCGTGATTGCGTGGTTGGCTGGATGTGAAGAGGGTGGCCTGACAGACGAAGGTATAGGAGGGCAGGGCGGTGACGGCCTTGTCGACGCCGGCGCTCTGGAACCCCTTGGAGAAGTCGGTGGCCCCTGTGTTGTTGAGGTCGTCCGGTCCCGTGAAGATGGCCTTGCTGCTGATGTTGCCTTGGAACTTCCCGGTGCTGTTGCGACCGAGGAAGATGCTGCCCAGAGCCGGGATCTGCTGTGGGTGATTGGCGAGGAGGTCGTAGATGGCGTCGCGTCGAGTACCATCGATATCGATGATGATCACGCGCCGAGGCGCGATGACGAGGGAGTCTTTCCCCAGGGACCCAGCATTCCCCGAGGTCAGGAAGGTTCGATGAGCGAAGTTGTTCCTGTCCGGGTTCTTGGGGTCGGTCTTGCGGCCGACAGGAGCAAAGTAGTAGGGGCCACCGAGAATGACCGGGTGATCGACGGAGCCAGCATCCTTCTTCGAGTAGGGGCTGTCTGTATTTCCGCCCTTGTAGATGTAGGCATCGTAACCCTTGCGGACATAGACCCCGTTGATGGCACCCGCTCCGAGGCTCGAGAGGGGGGTTGCGCTGCCTTCTTCACGCCCTCCCGCAAACTTCCAGTAGCGAATCTTGCTCGGCTGGCAGGGCTTCTCGGGGTTGTCGTACCAGTTGCTGATGCACTTGCCATCGGTCAGCAAAAGGTCCGAGGTTGCGACCACCCAGTTCGGGTCCGAGAATTGTGCTCCGACGAAGCGAAAGGAGCTGCCTTGCGCCCACAGCGAGGTTGTGAGGGCGAGGGTGGCGATGATGGTCTTACGCATGCGGATATCCTGTCGGGTGTAGATGGCTTGTCAAGCGGGGCGGGGTTGAGGCTACAGACCGAGTCAAACAGTGTTTGTCTCGCCGAATTTCAGGCAAGAGCGGTCGACTTGGTTCGGGGCGGATGCCCCGGCGGTATGGAGGACCTTGTTTCACCGCGCCGACCCTGCGATGCGATGGGTGGGATCACGGCCCGGTCAGAGTCGCCGGAAGAACAGGGGGTTGGTGTAGCACGCCAGCGATCGATCATCGGCTTCGCCATAGGCTCGGTAGTGAGAGGACCGGGTATTTTCCAGGGGCGTGGTCAGCGTCACGAAGCCGGCCCCGATCAGATTGGAATAAGACTTGAGAGCCGTTTCGCCCTTGTCTCCGACCCGCCCTCGAAAAACCGTGACCTTGCTCGGCTTGGCAAAGCTGTAGAGAAGAACCAATTGCACGGGCACGTTCGGCGGCAAGGATCTCGGAAAGGGAGTGATATCGCCCATGATGCGTACCAGCGGACCATTGCCGATCGATACGGCCAGCGCGAGGAAGTCGCCGTTGGAGATATAGCTGTGCCCGGACTTCAGAGCCCTCACCAGGGCCTCCTGGGTCAGGGGTCCCGAGATCAGAGCATGGTTGAGGCCATGGTGATAGGCGGCATCGTGCGCATCGCTTCCTGATTGAGCATAGAGAATCTTCCCGGCCAGCATTTGCCGCACCCACCAGCCGACGCTATCGCCTTGACCGGTCACCAGTGGACCGTTCCAGATTTCGACGGCCGTGGCTCCGGCACTGCCGGCTTCGAGGCCCTTGGTAGCCTCGAAGGAGTTCCACCCCCAGATATTGCTGGTGGGATGGTTGATCGTCAGGAAGCCTCCCTCCTTGTTGATCGCCAGGATGTTCTGCGTGATCGTGTTGCAGGTAATGTCGCAGTTCTGCAGCAGGCCGTCACTGCCACCTATCTTGCGGCTCTTGATCCCGTGAGCGCCGCCGTGATTGGTCGGTCCGGCCCCGAAGGTGGCGCACCAGAGATCGCTCAGATCCTTTCCTTCCTGTGATCCCACTTCGATATTGACCAGTTCGGTATCGGGCAGGACGACGAAGGCCTTGTCCGACAGCTGGGCTGCTTCCTTCTGGACGCTGGCGTATTCCGCTGCACTGTTGATGCAATAGGAGTGACTGGTCGCTGCAAAGCCATCGATACCCAGAGCTTGATACTGACTCTTGAGCTGCGCCAGCGAGAAAGAGGCCCGGATGTTGTTCATTTCGGCCGGGCAGTTAGGGCAACCGCTGAGAGCTTCGTCTCGGCAGTGATGCACGTGGAGGTCGCAGGAAACAAACCGGAGGGCCGAGTTGTCCTGTGGTCCTGGGAGGAGGATCGGGAAGCGTCGGAAGGCGGGCAGGATCTCGATGGTGTGACCGATCTCCGTCGATAGTGATCTACCGCCTTGTTTCCAGTTCACCACGATGCGCAGATTTTGTGTGGTCCCGGGGACCGACGTCTTGGCGAACACCTTGTCCAGGGGAAGGCGGAAGCTGATGTTCCGATAGGGAATCTTGCCACGAGAGCGAAGATTGGCGATGGAGTCTCGAATAGCGATGTGAGCCGAACTCCGGGGGTCGTGGTGATGATGCCCGTGGTGATCGTGGCCGTGGTGATCGTGGCCGTGGTGATCGTGGCCGAGTTCGTCCATGCGGCCGTAGAGTTCGAACAGCGTCCCACCATCGCCAGGGATACGGCCCTTCAAGAGATCTTTCATCACCGGACGGCCATCGGCGAAGATGGTCAGAGAGTGTGGCTCGATGTCGATTCGGGTACCGTTATAGATCTGCACCTGCATATCGACCGATCGCGAGGCATCGCGAACTTCGGTCATCATCCCGAAAGGGAAGACATGGACATGCTTTCTTCCGTTCTGGGGGCACAGGCTGGTGAGGAGCAGGGCAGTGCTGATGAGGGGATACCACATGGTACATACCCTTGTCCGTGGGTTTCTCTGCGGGGACGAGAATCGATCCAAGGGTAAGAGCAGGTCTTCGTGGGAGGGGTGGGACGCGGAGGCTCTCGCTGGATCACCCGCTCGGTTAATCTCCCCCTCCGGGGAGGGTCTAGGTCCGCGCCAAGGTCTCGTAAGTGGTGGTTCGCTGGACCGGTTCGAAATCGGCTTGTTTCACCAGTTGGCACAATTCGTGTTCGGATAGCGACTCGGGAGCCGAAGTGCCGGCGTCATGCGTGATTTTTTCTTCGGTGACCGTTCCATCGATATCGTTGGCTCCGAAGGAGAGGGCAGCCTGTGCGCTCGCAGGAGTCAGCATGATCCAGTAGGCCTTCACATGGGGGAAATTGTCGAGCATCAGTCTGCCGACGGCGATGTTCCGCAAGTCCATCCAGCCTGTGGTCACGTGGCCGTAGTGCTCCAGGTCCGTGTGGTAGGGCCAGAATGCCAGCGGGATGTAAGCCATGAATCCGTTGCAGTCATCTTGTAGTTCACGCAATGAGAGCAGGTGAGTGACCCGCTCTTCGGTCTTTTCGATGTGTCCGTAGAGCATGGTCGCGTTCATTTGGATCCCGTGTTCCTGGACCTTTCGCGCCGTGTCGAGCCATTCTTGCGGGCCGATCTTTTCTCGGAAAACGGCCTTGTGAACACGTGGGGTGAGAACCTCTGCTCCACCGCCCGGACAGGAGTCGAGACCGGCCTCGCGCAGGTCCGCAAACACTTCATCCTCGCTCTTGCCCGCAATCTTCAAGATGTGGTCGATTTCGACCATGGTGAAGGCCTTGACATGAATGTCAGGCCGCGCGCTCTTGGCCGCACGAAGGATGTCGAGGTAATAGCTGTAACCCATTTCCGGGTGGATGCCCGCGACCATGTGCACTTCGGTGACTGGTCGATGCAGCTGTTCTGTGACCTTGCGCTCGACATCTTCGGGCGTCATCAGATAGGCGCGCTCCTCTCCTGGCTTGGCTGCGAAAGCGCAGAACTTGCACGAGTAGATGCAGATGTTCGTGTAGTTGACGTGTTGATTGATGTTGAAGTAGGTCTGATTGCCGTGAAGCCTCGTTCGGATGCGGTGGGCGAGCGAGCCGACAGCGGAGAGGTGGGGGGTCTCGTACAGGCGCACCCCATCCTCGAAGGACAGCCGTTCACCGGCGTCGACTTTCTCACGGATATCCTTGAGACCAGCCGCGTCGATGAGTCGGTCGGCGATCTCAGGCATGTGGGTGCTGCGGAGGGAACTGGTCATCAGTGGCTCTGGGAAACGATGGTCTTTTTCCGTGGTAGTCGCCCGAACTTGTCGGTTTCCGGTGTGGCGGAGTCTTCGTAGAGCATGGTGCGCCGCTGTGGCGTGTATCCAGCATCTTTGATGTGGCGCTCGATTTCGGAGATGGAGGCTAGATGGCTACAGCCCGCTGAGCTGACGACATTCTCTTCGAGCATCGCTGACCCGAAGTCATCTGCTCCCATGGCAAGTCCGGTTTGGCAGATCTTCATGCCCTGCGTGACGAAGCTGGATTGCAGATGCGGAACGTTCTGCAGGTAGATTCGAGAAAAGGCCAGTGTGCGGAGGTACTCGGTTGCGGTTGCCTTCGCTTCGATCTGGTCCCCCAAGGGCGTGTCGCCCGGTTGGAAGGTCCATGGGATGAAGGCGGTGAAGGGGGCGCACTCTTCTTGCAGATCGCGGATACGCGTCAGGTGTTCGACGCGGTCTTCGTCAGTTTCCACATGACCGAACATCATCGTCGCCGTGCACCTGAGGCCCAGAGCTATGGCCTGACGAGGGACGTCGAGCCACTCTTCGGTGGTTGCCTTCAGGGGTGCGATGATGTCTCGGACGCGATCGACGAGAATTTCGGCGCCACCGCCGGGTATGGAGTCCAGGCCGGCATCGTGAAGCTCGCTGATCACATCGCGCACGGATCTTTTCTCGAGATGTGCCAGATGAACGATTTCGGGCGGGCTCATTCCGTGGATCCAAAGATCGGGATAGTGGTCTTTGATGTCGCGGAAGAGATCTGCGAACCAGTTTGTCTGGAGAGTTGGGTGGTGGCCGCCTTGCAGCAGAATCTGGATGCCGCCGACGGCGAGTAACTCATCGATCTTCCCGAAGATCGCCTCGCGGGTTTGCACGTAGCCCTCATCATGTTTGGGCAGGCGGTAGAAGGCGCAGAAGCCGCACCGGGTCACGCAGACATTGGTGGGGTTGATGTTGCGGTCGACGATGTAGGTGACCGTCTTGCCTGGATTGATGCGTTCCCGGATAGCGTTGGCGAGCAGTCCGAGCGATGTCAGGTCGAGCTCGCGGTAAAGGTTCAGCCCTTCTTCAGGCGAGAGGAAGCCTCCTTCCAGGGCTTTCTCGGCGAGATCTTTCAATTTGTGGGCGATCATCGTGGGAGGGGGAAAGGAGATTAGAGCCTGCAGCAGGGCTCATGCAACGCACTTCGGCGGTTGGTTTTTTCAATAGATTCTGGTCAGGCCGGTTTCCCGGTCCGGCAATTGACCTTCGCTGGAGCATGTG
>CAZIVO010000017.1:0-43325 GCA_964542765.1 uncultured candidatus Brocadiaceae bacterium
AGCTTTGATTGTCCGCTGATCCTCGGCGACTACCCGGACATGCTCGATGCTGACAAGCGGATGATTCCAGGCGCAGCAATGCCCGAACCCGACACGCTCAAGGAGTTGAATCGGCGCCTCTACCAGTGGGCGAGTGAGCGGGACAAGGTGCATGTCTTTCCCCTCGCCCGATGGGGAGAGAGTGCCAAGAAAGGTGAGTATTCGATTCGCTGGAAGGGTCGCGATCTTGTGGTCCCGATCGAGAAGATGTTGCAGTCCGACCGACTGCACGCGACCAAATTGGGCCTGGTACTGTTGCTGCACAAGTTGCAGAGTTCGGTGGCGGTGGTCTTGCCGCAGGACCACCCACTTTGCGCAACAAAAAGAACAGCGGAGCAACTGATCGAGGTGGCCAGGCTCGCTGATGAGTTGCAGCCCGCCGAGAAGGATGCGGTCAAGGATGCCGGGGCGAACATCATTCGCTCGGGCGCTGGCAAGTAAGACGCTGCATCATCCTCAGCGCAGAGCCTCGCTCCAGGCGGGGATCTTCAGGAGTGGTCCGATGACCGGTTCCATCAGTGCGCGGTCAAGGCGGTTGAGCGAGATGGGTTGCTCGGGCGCGAGTTGTTCCGCTTGCTTTGGCTTGTCGAGCGCGAGGAACTGGGCGGCAGAGAGGATCCGTGGCCGGGGGTCTCCCTTCATGTCAGGATGATCCTCCCGGAGTTGCGCGAAGGCCGTGACGGCTTCATTGGCCTCGACCAGACGCTGCTTGAGGAGGGCGTCGAGGGTTGCGATGAAGGCTGCCTCGAACCGATACACGGCCCGGTGGCTTTCGTGCTGCTCGATCTTTGCCAGTCGGTTCAGGTGTTTTGCCAGCTGTTCTCGCAGGCGAGGGTGGGGGTGTTCGTAAAGCAAGGGGAGAACGAACTGAGGCCCATTTTCGATGTGTAGGGTTGTGTGCAGCAGGATTCCTCCGGGATGGAGCGGGTCCAGTTCGAGCACATGTCCGACGAGTTCGATGGCCTCTCGCTTTCGATCTTGACTCATTGCTGCTGTGGCTGCCAGCAGCAGATAGCTGGTGTCATGCGGGCGTCGAGCCAGCACCTCTTGCAAGTCTTGCCAGGAGGCTTGCCCCGTGCGCTCTTGTGCGCGAAGGGCGCGCAGTTGCGGGTCATGCGGAGCCCACTCGATACCGCGATCGAGACAGGGCAAGGGATCGAAGCCCTGCTCGGGCAGGGCCCGGTTCTTTTGATAGCCAGAAGCCGCGCATTGACTACCGATGGTGCTCAGGCCCAGCCAGAACATGAAGCCCGCCAGTGGCAGGGTTCCACCGACGGTCCACCCGGGCATATTTCGCGCCGGTCTTGATACGGCCAGCGTACCTGCCAGCGCGAAGATGAAGGCGGCTGCCGGGGCATTGCCCAGGGGCGACCGCACCAAGGAGAGTAGAGCGAAGGCGAGCAAGGGCGCGAGTGCGGCGGGGTTCTTTCGCAGGTGCCCGGCGACGATGGCCAAAAGGAAACCCCACCAGAGTATCAGGCCGGGCCATCCGGTCTCCGTCAGGATCTCGAGATGGTCGTTGTGTGCTGTATCGACATGGGTGGCAAAGTGCCGCCCGAAGGAGGAAAGTTCGATCTCCTCGGGCGTGCGGTGGTTCGGATATTCCACACGGAACTGGCCGGATCCATGGCCCATGAGGGGTGCGGCGGAGGCCATCGACAGACAGCCCTTCCACACCTCGTAACGGACGGCGATGGTGGAGGGTGCTACTGACCGCTCACTGACGCTCGCCTCGGGAGTGACCGGCTCCGGGGAGTCGGCCTGCCCCAGTTGTGCGAACAGCCCACAGGCGATTCCGGCGAGGGCCGCGATCATGATCTTTGCGCGTGGACGGGCGCCTTGGCCGGGCTGTGCCAGAGCTGCGATACAGGCGATCGGCAGAGCCAGCAGACCCGAGCGCGATTGATTGATCATGAGGTAGGCGACGCAAAGCGCCAGGGTGGCCATGGCCGCGGGGGTCCTTTGTCTCTTGCTGATCATCGCCGCTGCAGCGGCACCGCAAATGGCGACCAGTTCCGCGGCAACGTTCAGGTTCCCGAGCGTGCTGACGGGATCTCTGGGACTGCCGTAGCCGGTGGGCCACCAGATGCCGAAGTTCTGGGCGAGGCCGAAAGCGCTGACGGCCATGCCCACGGGCAGGGCTGCAGCCAGCCAGTCTTCGAGTTTGCTGCGGGTTCCGAGCAAGAACAGGACAGCCAGCGCCGTCAGGTGAAGGTTGCGGTCCAGGCTCGCCCAGCCATCAGTGGCCCACAGGCCGCAGATCCAGTGCCACGAGACCAGCGCCAACAACATCCAGGCTGCGGTGGTCGGTCGAGGCAGGCGCCGGACTGTATTCATGAGCAGGACAGCCGCTGCGCACATCAGCAGCAATCCACGACGAGCTACCTCGAAGTCGATCCAGAACGGATCGAATCCGATGGCCAGGAGCAGCAGCAGTGCAGCGGGCAGGAAGCCCATCACACCTTCTCGCTGTCTTGGGTTTCAGAGGCCAGGATGGCGTCCACAAAGGGCCCGGCGGAGAAGGGTTCGAGATCTTCCAAGGCCTCGCCGACGCCGAGGAACTTCACCGGCAGCGGCAGGTGGCTGCGGATGCCGAAGACGGCTCCTCCCTTGGCGGTGCCATCCATCTTGGCGAGGATCAGACCGGTCACATCGGCCGTCGCCGAGAATTCGCTCGCTTGACGCAGGGCGTTTTGGCCTGTCGTAGCGTCGAGCACGAGGAGCGTCTCGTGAGGAGCTTCGGGTAGCTGACGTTTCACGACCCGGATGATCTTGCCCAGTTCCTGCATGAGGTTCTTCTGGGTGTGGAGACGCCCGGCGGTGTCGAGGATGAGGTAGTCGGCCTTGCGGGAGATGGCTGCCGAGACGGAATCGAAGGCGACGGCCGCGGGATCTGCACCGGTGTCCTGCTTGATGATCTCGATGCCGATGCGTTCGGACCACAGGGTGAGCTGTTCGACAGCAGCGGCCCGGAAGGTGTCACCGGCACCGAGCAGAACCTTGTGGCCTTGTTGCGTGAGGAGGTGCGCGAGCTTGGCTATCGACGTGGTCTTCCCGGAACCATTGACGCCGACCACCACGATGACGGTGGGTCCGGTCCGGGCCCGTGCTAGCGACCCTTCACATTCGCCCAGTCGTGTCAGAAGCGATTGCCGCAAGAACGTCGGGATCTCCGCCACATCTCTCACGGTCTTGCTGCGGTAGGCGGCAGTCAACTCTTCGACGATTTCGCTTCCGGTCGATCCGAGGTCCGAGGTGTAGAGCAGTTCTTCCAGTTCTTCGAGGAGGTTCTCATCGAGGTCTCTGCCCAGGGTCAACATCCGCGATAAGCCTGAGCCCAGACGTTCTCGGGTTTTCCTGAGTCTGGCGAACAGTTTGCCGATGACCATCGTTCCTTTGCTACGCCCCCTTACTTTGGTCTGACTCGCGCCGGGTCCTTGACCAGGCTCACACCGTCGCCGTCTTGCCGGCATCAAGGCTGAAGTCGAGACGGACTCGGTCGAGAATGCCGTTGATGAAGGCGCCGGAGTTGGCTGTTGAGAATTTTTTTCCGAGCTCGATCGCTTCGTTGATCGTGACTTTCGGCGGGATATCCGGGCAGTGCAGAAACTCGAAGATCGCCATGCGCAGCACGTTCCGATCGATGGTCGCCATACGCTTGAGATCCCAGTTGCGCGCGGCGGTGCGCATGGTTTCGTCGTTCTCACTCTGTGCGCGGCGAGTGCCGTGGATCAGTCGTAGCGCAAACTCTCGGACATCCTTGTCCTTGGCCTCTTGAGCGAGGAAGGGTTCGAGGTTCTCCATGGCATCCTCGCCCCGGAGGTCGAGCTGGTAGAGAAACTGGATCGCGATTTCGCGGGCTTTGGTCCGGCGGCGCATACCTGTGATTCAGGAAAGAGCGTGGTGAGGGCGGACAGGCTAGCGTTCCACCCGTGCTCGGCAATGGGGTGACCGTATTTATGCGTGATGAATGGGCAGTATCCGGGCGTGGAACTGTCGAAAAATGGGTTTGCCCGGGCTAGCCGGCGTCGATCACGCGCCGCAGTGCGGCCATCTCCAGAGCTGCTTGTGCCGCCTCGCCCCCCTTGTTATCGGGCCCTGGGGCCGATCGGGTCCGCGCCAGTTCGGCGGTCTCACAGGTCAGGACGCCCAGTGCGATGGGCACATCGGTTGCGGCGCCAGCATCGAGGATGCCGCGGGTGGCCTGGTGACAGATATGCTCATAGTGGTGGGTTTCGCCACGGATCACCGCGCCGAGCGCGATCACGCCCTCAAACCGGCTGGTCTCGGCCAGCCATCGGCAGGCCATGGGTAGTTCGAAGGCTCCGGGCACCCAGTAGACCGTGATGTCCTCATCGCGGACACCGCTCCGTGCGAGGGTGTGGAGCGCACCTTCGAGAAGTCCGTCCGAAACGGGCTTGTTGAATCGGGAGATAGCGATGGCGAAGCTATGTCCCGCACCGTCCTCCCGGCCTTCCACGATCTTGGCCATTGCCTGACCGTAGCATTCGCATGGGATGCTTGGAAGCCGGGGGTTGTCCGGGGGGAGAGAAGTTCAATTTAAGGAGTGGGAGTGGATATTTATTGTTTCTGGTTCTTCACGGTTTTGACCCTGATCGGGCTCGTTGCGACCCTCGTGACTGGTCGATGCGGATTTCGCAAGTACCACCTTCGCTTGGCTCCATTGACCATCGGTTTTCTGGTGATCACCATCGTCTTTGCCGAGCGCCTGGCGATGATCCGCGACTTCCCCGAAGAGGAGATGCGCATCCATCTGTATTTCGCCTGGTCGGCTGCGATCCTCGTCTTTCCGGTAGTGGCCAGCGGACTTGGCTATCGCGCTAAGCCTGCGCTGCGCAAGGTCCATTTAGTTTGTGTGATTCTGTTCACCATCGCGGCGGTGGCGGCGACGAGTACGGGGATCTGGGTCTATTCCATGTCCACACCCAAGGTTGGCTAGTGCTGCGCGGGTCGAGTTTGGACCGCTGAACCAGGGTCACCTCCGCCGGAGTCCGGGAGTTTTCTGCATGGACTGAATCGAGTCCAGCCCTGGCCGAGGGGTCCGCACAACGGGCTTTTCCCCTGTCGGGAGGGTGACCCGGGCTTCTTTCCTGTTGTCCGTACAAAAGGAAAAGAGGCCAGATTGCCGATAGCAGGGACATGTCCCTGGATCTTCGCGATGAGGTGGAGTCGAGCGCGAGCACGGTTTCACCACCGGCACGGCCGACCTCGAGCGTGTCGCCAGAAGTGGCGCCTCGCATCGACCGGGAATGGCCTGTATCGGCGCCACGAGTTGCGACCTTCCCCCTCTCGCGGCAGACACCCAAGCGTGGAGCCGCGGCCCGGCGATGGCTGCCGTTCGAATTCATCTCGGGAGCCTTCCTGGTGGTTCTGGTTTATCTCTTCGCCATCCAGATTTCGGTGGTTCGTGGGCACTCCATGCAGCCGTCGCTCAGCGATGGCGACCGCCTCATCATCGATCGGATCAGCTATTCCGTCATGGATGTGAGCCGGTTCGATGTGGTGGTGCTGCGCTCTCCGATCGATGAGGGGGTCGACTACGTCAAGCGAGTCATCGGTCTCCCCGGCGATCGCGTTCGACTCGATGATGGTCATGTCTTCGTGAACGATGAAATGGTCGCGGAGAGTTTCGCGCATGTTGTCGATCACTCGATGATGGATGAGGTCAGTGTGCCCGAGGGCTACTACTTCTTGCTTGGCGACAATCGACCGGTCAGTTGTGATTCGAGAGAATTTGGTCTCGTGCGGCAGGAGAGATTACGGGGCAAGGTTCGGGCCAGGTTCTGGCCGCCGAGCCGGTTCGCGGTGTTCTGATCCCGGAAGAGGAGTGCCTCGGCCGGTTTTATCTCCACCAAGCAGATCCCAGGAGCAAGTGCTCTGGATGGAGCGCCGACACAAGAGTGGTGAGGGAACTCCGCCTCGAAGACGGAGCAGGGCCCCTCTCGATGTTATTTCGCGATGCGGAACGATCGGGTCGGAGTCAGTCGATAGGCGTTCGACGGGTTCATGGCCACTGTCTGGACCCAGAGCGTAAGATTGGCGAGATGGCTGTTGTTCGGGATCGGCAGCGAGGCGTGGAGCGTTTGAATGGCTGACGTTTGCAGGCTCGAGAGGTAGAACATCGACGAAGGTTGCAGGCCGAGGGTGCCTAGACCGGGTAAGGGCAGGCTCCCGGAAGCAGGCGAGATGTAGGTGATCGCGGGCGTGCTTGCTCGCGCCATGATGTGGTAGTCGAGTTTGCCGCCCACGGCCGGGGAACCTGTGAGATAGAGGTCGGGGTCGATGATGGCGTAGTCAAGGCTATAGAACTTGGGTTCTTTGTGAGTTGCCGTGCCGACCAGAGCGTCCAGCATGTCGTGTCGACCCTTCAGGTGTGCGAGCATGAAGGCAGTCATCTGTCGGCGACAGAGGCGGTAAGCCTCGACATCGTTTGTCGTCCGTGCGAATCCCCCTACGGCCGAGTGATTGCAGCCCGACCACAGGGTCAGTATGCCGCGGTAGCCACGGGCCTGTCGCCCCTTTCGATAGAAGCGACTTGCCATCTTCGGTGGCGTGGTGGTGTCACCCGCTCCAACCAGGATCTGGAAGGGAACGCGTGCGGCCCTCATCTGTTCGGAGGCATCCGGCTGGCTTGGCCCTCCGGTCCATGGCGCGAGCAATACCCCCGCCTGCACGTCAGCGCTCGATCCGAGGACATCGGCAGTGGTGCCACCTCCCATCGAGTGCCCCGACACTCCGAAGTTCTTCACGTCGATGGCTCCGAACAGGAAGCTCCTTGTGCGTGTATGCGCATCGCGAATGATCTGGGTCATCGCCTGCACATCGAGCGATAGGGATGCGATGGGGCCATACTGGAAGGTATTGGGCGCCACGACGACGAATCCCCAGGAGGCGTAGTGCTTCGCGATGGATGCATAGCTATAGCCGAACATGCCATACCCGTGGGCGAACACGATCACCGGATAGGGTGCGCCACGTAGGTCGATGGGCGTGTTCGGTCCGGAGGTCTTGGCCGGGTAGGCGATCAGGCAACTGATCGCGGGCGATCCTGCGTACTTGTTCTTGAAGATGAAGTTGCGGGTCCCTGCTGGGTAGGGGCCGGGTTCTTCGGGCCTCTGGGCCGCCGCATGGGTGGCGAGCAAGGCGATGGGAGCGAAGAGCAGGGCGATGGCGCGGTTCATGACGGGCTCTTGTTTCCTGTGTTAGCGGGGATGATGGTCCGGATTGTATAGCAATGACGAGGTGGGTGTGTTGCGGGATTCCTCAGGCCGGGGCCTTCTCCCTGGCGACCGGATTTTTGAGTTCTCCGATACCTTCGATTCTTGCGGTCATGATGTCACCGTCCTCGATCGGGCCGACGCCTTCCGGCGTTCCGGTTGCGATCACGTCGCCGCATTGCAAGCAGGTGTGTCGGGAGAGATAGCTGATGGCTGCGGCGACATCGACCACCATCAGTGACGTTCGGCTCTTCTGTCGCAGTTGGCCATTGACCTCCAGGCAGATCTCGAGGTCGTTGAAGCCGGGCAGGCTGTCACGGGGAACAACCCACGGTCCGATCGGACAGAAGGTGTCGAAGGACTTGCATCGGAGCCACGGTTGCTGCTTGTCGCGATCCTCGCCTTGCATGCTCCGGGCGGTGACGTCATTGATGATGGTGAAGCCGGCGACCAGATCGAGTGCCTCGCTCTCGCTGACATACTTTCGTCCAGCGGATCTGGGATCTTTGAAGCCGAGAACGATGCCGAGTTCGAGTTCGTGATCGATCCTGGTGTTTACCCAGTGTGGTAGCAGAACCGTGTTCTGATGAGGTAACAGGCTGCCGATCAGTTTGGTGAAGAAGATCGGTTCTTCGGGCACGACGGAACCGAACTCGGCGGCGTGTGCAGCATAGTTCTTGCCCAGGCACAGGATCTTGGGTGGTCGAGCGACCGGGACATCGAACACGGGCTCGCCTTCGAGTTCGCGACATTGGTTCATCAGGGCCGGAAGCTTCTCGGCGCTCAGCGCATCGGTGGCAAGGAGATCGAGATCGGATGCCTCGCCCAGGTCGAGGAAGGAGCCCGGCTCGGGATCGACCAGACCCAGGTGTCGTCGGCCATCGACGCGATGGAAGAACCAGGATCGATCAGCGGGGAAGATCAAAGGTCATCGCAGTGTTCGAGGGCCAGCATCGCATAGGCGGTGCAGATGAGCGCCTGGCTTTCGAACCACCGGCCGTTGCGCTCGTTGAGCCAGGACCCGTCCTCGGCCTGCATTCCCTTGATCTGTGCTCCGAGATCTGTGCGCCAGTTGACGGCCACCTTGCGCTTTTGAGTTCCTTCGCCCTGCCAGGTTTCGAGCTCCTCGACGCCGGCGGTGTTCAGCGCTTGGGCCATCACCATGTAGTAGTAGAAGAGTCCCTGGTACTTGGTTTTCTCCGGCTTGCCGGGGTCGGAGCCCGGGTTTGTATCGAGCGCCCAGTTCTGGCCGAGCCACTTGATGGTGGCAAGGACACGGCGATCGTCCGGCGGCAAGCCGCAGAGGGTGTAGGCCTTGAGCAGGGCGTAGGTCATCGAGCCATAACTGCGAGGTATGTGCGAGCCATCGGCTTGCTCGATATAGCCCGCCGGCGAGTTCCCGGGGTAATAGGCGGCGCCGCCATCATCGCCCGGGGCGACGGTTCGCCACTCTCCGCTTTCGGGGTCCCGGATCTTGCGCTTGAAGTCGTTCACCTCGATGAGGTTCTGGGTGCGCTGCAAGAAGATCAGGGTCTTGGCGAAGGCTTCGTGTTCGGCCGAGAGTTTCGTGTCGCCCAGTGCTCCTAGAGCGAACTGGAGATTGCTGAGATCGCCGCGTTCGTCACCGCCATAGCCGATGGAGCCATAGTCGCGATCTTGCTGTTGATATCCGCGAGTCTCGGTGTTCTGGATGAACAGGATGTACTGCTGAGCCTTGTCGAGGACCGGTTTGAACCGAGGGTCATTGGCCTTGGCCAGGGCCATGACGGCGGCGCATGTGGTGTAGTTCAGGTTGCGTTGCCCGAAGGCTCCCTCGGCAGATTGCTGTTCCAGAATCCATTCGATCCCGGCCTCGATCACCTTCTCTTCACTCTTGGTTCGCAGCACCGCTGGCTTGGATTGCAGTGCGGCGAGACTCAAGGCCGTCAATCCGGCATCGGGAATTTCCTTGTCGCCGACACGTATGATGAAGATCCCACTCCTTTGCTGACGCAGGAGATAGTCGAAGGATTTTTGTTGAGTGGCTGACCAGGCGAGCGGTGATCTGGCTGACGCCTTGGGTTTCGATGTTTTTCGCGCGGCAACTTGTGCTCGTACCAGCGAAACCAGGAGAGCTATATCATGCTCGGGGTCGACGGTATCGGGAGCGCGCTTTTGCAAGGCTGTCACGTCTGATTGAAGTTTCTCGATCACCTCCGGGAGGTCATCGTTCCGGGGGGCACCGGCAATCAGCGGGCACGAATAGGTGAGATGATGTCTTCTGATCTGGGCGGTCAGTGCGGTGATGTCTTCGGCGTAACTGTCGGGGTCCATGACCTTGAGAGCGCTGATGACCCAGCGGGTTGTTTCGAGATCTCCGAAGGACCCATCCTTTCGCCTGTCCAGAAACAGGGAGCGGACCGCGTTGCGGATCCAGGGGCCATCGCCGGCGTGGTAGAAGCGATGGCAGTTCCCCGCCGCGCTCAAGACCATGGCCGTGTGGCGGCAGCCACCATTGCCGAGCGCTCCCGCCTCCTTGGCCTGGTTGCGGAGCAGGCGGATGAGCCCATCCACCTCCCCCTTGAAGATCTTGGCGGAGATCGCCGATTTCGGGGCCTCCTGGGCCTGCAAGCAAGGGAGAATCGCTGCGATGGTGATCGCTAGAATGGGTGCGCGCATGATGAACCTGGGTCAGTTCTGGAACTTGGGATGAAAAAAGCTAGGACCGGTGCCGTGACACCACAAACGGAATCGAAAACCCCCGGTTCAACGGGGCCGGCGGTTGTTTACTTCGCCAAGGTTCCTTCCCCGGGCCGGGTGAAGACTCGTTTGACCCCTCCCCTGACGAGCAGCGAGGCCTCCGCCCTTTACGGGGCCTTCCTTCGCGACGGAGTAAAGCCCATATCTGATTATAAAACAATGGTTTACGGATGGCCTCCCGAGGAGTTGAGCGATCTTGCGGGCTACCTGCCAGCGGACCTGGAAGTCCGCCCGCAGCGAGGCGGTGACCTGTGGGAGAGGCTGGGGCATGCGATTTCGGATCTCTTTGCCGAGGGGCATGGCCCGGTGGTGGTGCGGAATACGGATTCGCCCGATTTACCTCGGGCGCGGGTGGAAGAGGCGGTCGAGCGCTGCGGGGTCGATGACGTCGTCTTCGGTCCTGATGCCGATGGCGGCTTCTATCTGATCGCCCTGGGCTCACCTTGTCCGGATCTTCTCCGAGGCTTGCCGGTCAGTAGCGATGGGGTGCTCGCGGCGGCTTCCGATCGGGCGAGAGAACTGGGCCGCGAGGTGCAGATGCTTGCCCAAGAGTGCGATGTAGACACCTTCGATGACCTCATTGGAATGTGGCGCGAGCGTCTGGCTCGCGGCGCTGATTAGAGCGTTCGGGGATCCGGGTTGCGTCGTCGTGACCGGCTTGTCATGGTGCACGCATGAATGATCGCCTGCTGGCCCTTCAGACCTATCCCATGATTCGCCTCGACGAACTCAGGGCCGAGGTCGAAGCGCGAGGGGTCGAAGTGTTTGATTTTGGGACTGGTGATCCCAGAGAGCCGACTCCGGAGATCATTCGCCAGGCCTTCCTCGATGCCGTGCCCGAGGTCAGCCAGTATCCGAAGGTGGCGGGTTCACCGAAGATGCGCGGCGCGGCGGCTGCTTATCTTCAGCGGCGTTTTGGTGTTCGCATCGATCCCGATACCGAGATCTTGCCCACTCAGGGGAGCAAGGAGGCAGTGTTCCACCTGCCGATGGTTCTTGTTGATCCCTCCACGGAAAAGAATCTCGTGGTCTATGGCGAGCCGGCTTATCCCGTCTTCGAGATCGGTTCTTTTTTTGCCGAGGCGGAGGTTCGGGTCATCGAGTTGAATGCAGACAATCGTTATTTGATGAGTCCCGACGATCTCTCGGCCGACGAACTCGATCGCGCAGCCTTGATCTTTTTGAACTATCCGCACAATCCCACTGGCCAGATGATGCCCGCGGAACTGTTCGAGCGATGGATTCGAGCGCGTGATCGGCACGGCTTCGTCATTGCGTCCGACGAGTGCTACGCCGATCTCTACTACGCTGATCCTCCCCGTAGCCTGCTCGAGTTTGGCAGAGAAGGCTGCCTTGCCCTGCATTCCCTCTCGAAGCGCTCGGGTATGACGGGCTATCGGTCAGGATTCGTGGCTGGCGATGCCGAACTGGTTTCCCTCTATCAGCGCTTTCGGGCCGGCATGGGGGTTGCCCCGACTCTCCCCGTGCAGGCGGCCGCCGAGGTCGCATGGGCGGACGAAGAGCATGTCGAAGTACGCCGCAACATCTTTGCGGCCAAGCGCGCTGTCTTCGAGGAATTGTTCGAGGAGCTCGGTCTTGAGATCTGGCCCGGACCATCGACTCTCTTCCTCTGGGTGCGTGTCCCGCAGGGTGAGAGCGATCTGAGTTACGTTGAGAAGTTGCTTCAACTCGGGATCCTCGCCTCCCCGGGCTCTTTCTTCGGCGCGGGTCAAGAGGCCTGGTTCCGGCTGGCTCTGGTCCCTGGCATCGAGGAGTGTCGGCAGACTGCGGGGATCTGGCCGCGATAGCCCTGACGCAAGGAGGCCTGTTGCGGTGCCCCATTCGGCGAGCGGTGGCGGCATTCGGGTTTCTGGCTGCGGACGTGGTGGCGTTTGCGGGCTAGGATGATGAGCATGGAAGAACTCAAGCAGCAGATCGAGGAGGCGTTCGATGATCGAGGCCTGCTCAAGGACGCGCGCTACGAGCAGGCTGTGCGGCAGGCGCTGGATCTACTCGATCATGGTGAGATTCGTGTTGCTGAGCCGATCGATGGCGAATGGGTCGTGCATCAATGGGTGCAAAAAGCCGTCGGCCTGTTCTTCTCTGTTGCGCAGATGGAAGTGTTCGAACTCAAGCCCTTTGAATTTCATGACAAGGTGCCGCTGAAGCGTGGACTGCGCCAAGCGCGGGTCAGGGTAGTGCCTCCGGGGACTGTTCGTTACGGAGCCTTCCTCGAGCCGGGCTGCGTGGTCATGCCGGGCTATGTCAATATTGGTGCCCGTGTTGGTGCTGGTTCGATGGTCGACACTTGGGCCACGGTCGGCTCTTGTGCTCAGATCGGTGCAAATGTCCACCTCAGCGGTGGTGTAGGGATCGGTGGTGTGCTGGAACCGCCTGGTGCGCGGCCTGTCATCATCGAGGACGGGGCTTTCATTGGTTCGCGCTGCATCGTTGTGGAGGGAGTGCATATCGGTAAGCGAGCCGTTCTGGGTGCGAATGTCGTGCTCACGGCCAGCACCTCGATCATCGATGTGACTGGTGAGGAGGCGGTGACCCACAAGGGCAGTGTGCCCGCCGAAAGTGTGGTCATTCCGGGAATGACGCCAAAGAAGTTCGCAGCAGGTGAATTCGGAGTCCCTTGCGCATTGATCATCGGTCGGCGTAAGCCTTCGACAGATCTCAAGACCAGTCTCAACGATACTCTGCGAGAGTTTGCGCTCAGCGTTTGAGATGCTGATCGGAATGGACCCAGGGAGGCACGAATGAGTTCCGCTCGATTGGAGGAGGCGCTGCAACTGACGCAGGATCTACTGCGAATCTCCAGCGAGACTGGTGATGAGGTCCATATCGCCGATCACGTCGAGTCCTGGTGCCGTGGTTTCGATCCTCACCAACTGGTGCGCTCGGGAAACAGTCTGTGTGTCACGCCGCGACCACTCGATCCGACTCGCCAGACAGTCATGTTGCTGGGGCACCTCGATACCGTGCCTTCGGCCGGTGAGAACCCGGTGAGGGTGGAGGGTGATCGCCTGTTCGGACTGGGGGCCTCGGACATGAAAGCGGCGGATGCCTTGATCATGCAGGCCTTGCGGCGGGGAGGGCAGGAAGGCTGTCGGCACAATCTGATCGGAGTTCTCTATGCTCGTGAGGAGGGTCCCTTCGTCGAGAGCGAACTGCCCGGCCTCATCGAGGCAGCGCCCGATGCTTTCTCATCTACCGACTTCGCTGTGGCGATGGAACCGACCGACAACAGGATCGAACTCGGATGCTTGGGAACCTTGCACGCTCGCGTTGTTTTCACGGGCAAGCGTGCACACTCGGCGCGCCCCTGGCAGGGGAAGAACGCGATCCACGCGGCTGCGGGTCTGCTGCAGCGACTCGCTGATGCTCAGCCTCGCGAGTACGAGTTCGAAGGCTTCACCTTCATCGAGTCCATGAGCGCCACCATGATCGACTTCGATGGCGCCCGCAATGTGATCCCGTCGAGTTGTGCGATCAACGTCAATTTTCGCTTCGCGCCGGGCAAGGATGAGGAGGATTGCCGCCGCGATCTCGATGCCATCGTCGCCGGCGAAGCATCCTTCGAGATCGAAGACTTTTGCCCATCGGGCAAGGTCTGTGCCGATAACGGCCTGCTCGCCGAGTTGCGTCAGGCGGCAGGCTCTCCGGAGACCACCGCCAAGCAAGCATGGACGGATGTCGGGCGCCTGTCCCATCTCGGCATGGATGCCATCAACTGGGGACCGGGTGCGACGGCGCAAGCACATCAGGCAGGCGAATGGGTATCCGTGGCGGCGGTGGAAGCCTCCCTGGAGACTATCGAGCACTGGCTCTTCTCTGCTGATTGATCGGCTGGCCGATGGGGCGACAGCAGTTCTTCAGTCCATGTGCCCGCGGTCGCTATCGCCCATCTCCATTCCATCGGGGAAATATTCGTTCCAGCGGGCGGTGACCTTGGTGGCGGTGGCCTCATCGCAAAAGAGTTCTTCGGGATACCAGGATTTGATGCGGGCGTCGATCACGATCGGTGGTGTGTAGGCCCCTTGATGGCGCTTCATGCGTATTCCGCGAGCATGGATATCAGCGGCTGGTTCGAAGCGTGTGAAGGTCGTCCAGAGAAAGTTGATCGAGCTTTTGGTGGTGCGTTCGGCATGGTCGACGAGCACGACGATGGGCCAATCAGTCAGTGCCGGGCAATGCGCGAGGCGTTCGGCGGCCGTTGGTTCGCTCGCGTGCGAGGGGCCTTCCACCACCAGGCAACCGCGGCAGAAGGTGATGGCTTTCGTGAAGCCGATCGGCAGCTCGCCTTCCAGGTGGCGGGGCAATTCGCGAACAGGATCGCCGAGACCTCGCAAGACACCCTTGCTACCTTCGTTCACTGCGGGTCCCGTGTAATCCAGGGTGTCCATCGAGAGGTTGCTGAAGATGTGTAGATCCGACTCGAACCGGCAGCGTGCGAGCACATGTTCGAAGGTTGCTCGGAAGTCGCGCAGATCGACGGCTTGATCGGTGAGTAGCAGGAATTTGGTCAAGGACAATTGCCCTTCGCCAAGGATCCGGAATGCGGACATCATCGATTCATGTTGGAAACGTTCCTCGACGATCGCGCCTGCCAGTCCGTGGTAACCGGTTTCCCCGTAGGCCCACACATCCTTGACCTGGGGCATGACCAGACGAATGAGAGGGCTGAGTAGTTCTTGCAGGTAATCGCCGATGAAGAAGTCCTCTTGCCGAGGTTTGCCGACGACGGTCGCACTCAGGATCGGGTTGCGTCGTCGGAGTAGTCCCTTGACCTCGACGGTCGGATAATCGTGCTGCAGGGAGTAGTAGCCGTAATGGTCGCCGAAGGGTCCCTCGGCTTCGCGGATTCCCGGTGGCACCTCGCCGACCAGGACGAAGTCTGAACTGGCGATGACCGGCAGGGGGCCGAGGGGGTTTTCGGCCATGGGGAGCCGGCGGCCCATGACCAGTGAGCCCAGCATCAGTTCGGGGACATTTTCGGGCAGTGGCGCGATGGCTGCGAGGATCAGAGCCGGTGGGCCACCGACATGGATGTTGATCGGCATCGCTGCAGCACGCTGCTCGTATGCGGTGAGGTGGGCGCAGCCTCCCCTGACGATTTGCATGTGAAGGCCGACGCGATCCTCGGCATGTCTTTGGACCCGGTACATTCCCAGGTTGGAGCCCAGCCCATCGGGATGTTCTGTGTGGCACAGCGGCAGGGTGAGGAAGGCGCCACCGTCTTTGGACCAGGACCGCAGCAGAGGTAATCGTCCGAGTCGAGGGGGGGTTTCCGTCACCTCTGTCACGGGCCCGTGTCGGCGTTTGCGCCGCCCGACCTTCAAGAGAGAGCCGAAGAGATCTCGTTCTTTCCACAGGCCCCCGAGGCTGGGCGGCATCAGTTTCTGTGGCAATGATGCGATCCGTTCGATCAGGCGTTCGGGGCGGGGTCCGAATGCGAGTTCGACCCGGCGCTTGGTCCCGAAGAGATTGGTGACTACCGGGAAGTCCGCTCCCTTGACCCTGGAGAACAGCAAGGCCGGTCCACCGGCTGCGATGACGCGCCGATGGATCTCGGCGGCTTCGAGATCGGGATCGACCTCTGCCTCGATCTCGACGATCTCACCTTGCCGGCGCAATTGCGCCAGCAAGGCATGCAGATCGGTGAAGCCCTTGGCCGTGGGCAAACTCATGCGGGCGGGTCCTCCCCGGTAAAGTATGCCGTGATCCATCGGGCTGCTCGCGATGATGCTCCTGGTTCGCCGAGCTTTGCCGGCAGTTCCCGCAGCCCTTCCAGGCAAGATTCCCGCTCAAGGCCATCTCGCCAGAGCTGTTCGGCAGCGCTTGCGACCTTGGACCAGGAGCGATCCGTACAGAAACAGAATTCGGGAACGACCTTGCGTCCCATGACGAGGTTGGTCAAGGCGAACCACGGAGCATCCAGCCAGCCGGTGCGGACGATCTGCCACAGGGCTCCCCCGGTCTTGTAGATCACCACGGATGGTGTTCCGTGCAGTGAGACCTCGAGTGACCCGGTCCCCGATTTCACCAGGACCAGGCGTGATCCTGCGAGCCATTCACTGATCGATCCCGGTTCGAATTCGACGAAGTCTGCGTCTTCGCGTGTGAGCACGGCACGGATCAGATCCGAGCACTTTTCATCACGGTGTGCGACCACGGTTCGCAATTCCGGGTGTGCTGCCTGGAGTTTCCGTGCCACCCGGACCATCCCTGGCAGGGTTCGCTGGATTTCCTTGCGCCTGCTGCCTGGCATCAGACACAGGGTCGGTCGCGAGCGTACTTGTTCCAGCTTCGCTTCGTCGAGTCGGTGGTCGGCGAACTGGTCGAGCATCGGGTGGCCGACGTAGTCAGCGGGGATTCCGACGCCATTGAACCAGTTCGATTCGAAGGGAAGGATGGTCAGGGTGGCGTCGATGCATCGCCGATAGCGATGGACACGCCATGGCGCCCAAGCCCAGTATTGTGGCGCGATGTAGTGGATGACAGGCACTCCGGCACGTCGACAAGCCCTTGCCATGACCATGTGCAATCCCGGGTAGTCGATCAAGATGCAGAGATCTGGCGGGTCCTCGCGCAGGAGTTGTTCGAATCGTCGTTCTGCTCGTAGTAGCCAGGGCAGTGCTGAGAGGGCTCCGGCCACTCCCATGATCGGATTTTCGCTGAGCGGCCACAATAATTCCCCACCCTGCGAGGTCATTTCTTCGCCTCCGAAGCATGACCACCGAGGAACCAGCTCGGTGGCATGTACTGCTTCCATCAACTTGGCAGCATGTGTCTCTCCCGATGCTTCGCCAGCTGACACGAACAGGTGGGGGTGTTCTTTCTTGCGAGGCGAGTGCTTCGCCAGAAAGACGGCAAGGTGGTCATGGGTTTTTCCCGACGGCGGCTCTTCCAGCGCCACGCGCATGCGCGTACGCCAGCGTGTTCTGACCGCGAGGTGTGCGAGCATGCGCAGAGGAAAGGCGATGGCTCGCATCATCTCGCGTAGCAGAATCACCCACGTGCTCATGGCATTGTCCTCAGGAAGTTCTTGAGGATGGTTGGACCATATTCGGTATGGAACGATTCGGGATGGAACTGCAAGCCAAAGGTTGGATCTTCTGTGTGCCTGAGGCTCATGAGTACCCCTTCAGGGGTCCATGCGTCAGCGATGAGCTCTGCAGGCAGATGTTCCGGGTCAACGGTGAGGGAATGATACCGGCAGGCAGGGAAGGGATCGGGCAGGCCCTCGAGGAGCCCGCTGCCACCGTGAGTGATGTTCCATGGCTTACCGTGGCAAGGCCTCCCGCGGCAGATTTTTCCGCCGAAGGCCTCTGCTATCGCCTGGAAGCCGAGGCAAATCCCCAGGATCGGCATCTCTCCGGAGAGAGCGCGGATGGCGGAGACGCAGATTCCGGCATCTTCGGGTCGGCCTGGGCCGGGGGACAGGACCAGGGCCGCGGGCTCCCTGGCGCGGATTTCCTCGATTGTGACCTCATCGCTCCGGACGACGCAAACCTCACGTCCGAGGACTTCGAAGGCCTGGGCGAGGTTCCAGACGAACGAGTCGCGATTGTCGAGGAGGAGCATCATGCCAGCGGTCACAACACTCGCGCTATAAGGTCTGTTTCGCAAGGATCCAGGGAATTGCATGGGTTCGATTGCCGTAACTGCTGGTGGAGTGTGTAGTGGTGGCAGATTGCCATCGATCGGCTTGGCAGAATTCGCATGAATATCCTCATTGTCGGTTTGGGTGAAGTCGGCTCCCACCTCGCGAAGGTTCTTTCGTCCGAGGGGCATTCGGTCACGGTCATCGACTCGAATCTGCGCCACCTCGAACGTGAGACGGAAGGGCTCGACGTTCGTCATATCAAGGGTGATGGTTCTTGGCCCTCGGTCCTGGACCAGGCGGATGCCGATGTCGTGGATCTTCTGCTCGCTGTCTCGAGCGATGACCGGGTCAATATGCTGACATGCTTGTTTGGCAAGCGCATGGGGGCCAAGAGTGTTGTGCTGCGGGTGAAGGATACGACTCCGTTCGAGGGGTTCAGGACCTTCTTCCGCAAGAACCTCATGTTTGATCTGCTCCTCTCGCTCGAGGATCTTGCGGCCTTCGAGATCACCAAGACGATCAGGGAGAATCAGGCGGTCGAGGTCGAGAACTTCGTCGACGGTAAGGTGCAGATGCGTCGGCTCCGCTTGAAGAGAGATTCCTCCCTGCTTTCAGCTCCTGTCAAGGACATAAAGATTCCTGACGGCGTCCTGATCACGGCGATTGATCGTGATCACGAGATCGTCATTCCTGGTGGCGAGGATGTTCTGCAGGCCGACGATGAGATCATTGTGGTTGGAGAACCTCACTCGATCGAGGCCTTCGAAAAACTCCTTGGCACGCAGGCCCGAACTCTGCGCAAGGTGGTCATCAGTGGGGGGACAGGTATCGCCGAGCAAGTTTGTCGGGCACTCGAGGGGTTGCGTGTAGATACGCGGATCATCGTCGAAGACCGAGAACGTGCTGAGGATTTGTCGGCCAAGCTTGCGCATACCCTTGTGATTCACGGTCAAGGTGAGGATCTGGATCTTTTGCGCGAGGAGCATGTTGGCGATGCCGATGCGTTCCTGGCAATCACCGACGATGATGAGAATAATCTGATGTCTTGTCAGCTCGCTCGTAGCCTGGGAGTGGCGCGAACAGTTGCGCTCGTTCATCGGCCGGACTACGTCTCGATCTACGAGACCCTTGGCATCGATGTCGCGATTTCGCCTCGTCTGCTATGTGCGAGCCGTATTCTCTCCTTTGTCCGTAGCGGCAGTGTGAGCACGATCGCGACCATCGAAGATGGCAAGGCTGAGGTTCTTGAACTTGAGGTTCGCCCCGGATCCAAGATTGTTGGCAAGACCCTTGCTCAGATCCGTTTCCCGCGTGGCTGTGTCGTTGGCGCGATTGCGCGGGAGACTGGCGAGGTCGTGATTCCGCAGGGGACAACGGAGATCGAGGCTCTCGATAACCTGGTCCTGTTCATCTTGACGGAGGTTGTCGACAAGGTGGTGAAGCTGGTGCGCAAGAGCTGATCGGCGCTTCGGGCGGTCACTTCTTGATGACGGTGATGTCATCGGGGCGGTGCTTGATGCGTCCGCGCACAGGGAAGTTTTCGGGGGTGCTCAGAAGTTCGCGCATCCGGTCTGTCCCTGCGATGACGAGGAGTTTGCGCTCACCATCCGGCCCGGTCATGGTTGCTTGGCCTGCAACCAGGCCGAAGAGGCGGTACTGATTGCCGGTCTTCGCGAAGATTCCCGCGCCGGCGGGCAGGTCTTCACCTGGCCACTCGATCAAGTCACCACTCTCTCCCTCGTTGGCGGCGAGTTTGACAGGGATGTGATTCACGTCGCCGCCTTGGTGCAAGATCGCTACCAGTTCATCACTGTCTTTGGGATCGCGGGTGAGAATCTCGACGGCAGGAGTCTTCAGGTCGATGTCGGCCTCATAGAACAGTCCGCCTCGGTGTAGGACTTCACCATCTTCGACGATCGGGGTCGCGCCCAAGAAGTAGTGGACCCGGCAAGGGCCTTTCTTGGCAGTGCGCCCGAGGAAGAGGATTCCCTTGGTGGTGGTGACGCCGTATTCGACCCCGCCACGAGTTTCGATGCGGGCTACCGGGCGGGTGCGGTCCGGAAAGCGGATTCCCGACAGCAGGTGCTGCGAGCAGGAAGAACACAGCAGGATGGCAAGAAGGGTGACGCTTCGTTTCACGGGTGGTGGACCTTCTCAGAGGACATCATCGATCGATGATCATGTGCCCCATGGCCCATCGGGCCCAAGCCTTGCTGCAAGTTTTTCCCGTTGCAGGGAGAGAAATCTCCGTGGTGGGGGTCCGTTGTGTGCCGCGATCGAACTATCGGGGAGTTGTGACTGGCGACCGCCTCGGCATCATTCGCTGCTTGGCTTCTTGTCCTTGGATTTATCGGCCTTGTCGCCGCTTGGCTTTGTGTCGGCTGTCTTGTCGTCCGAATAAGATTTGCTTCGGTAATCGGTGATGTAGAAACCGTCACCCTTGAACAGGAATCCCGCTCCCGGACCGATCAGCCGGTTCAACTTGCGTTCCTCGCATTCAGGACATTTCCGCATGACGCGTGCGCTCATGCTCTGAAACTTCTCGAAGCGATGGTTGCAGTTCTGGCATTCGTAGACGTAGGTAGGCATCGGGTCAGGAGGACTCTCGTGGTTGCTCCTCGGCATCGCTGGCGACGATGACCTTGCTAGGCCGGATCACCCTGTCCACCAGTGTGTAGCCACGCAACACGACCTTGGTGATGGTTCCGGGGTCTTCGAGAGTTTCCGAGTCGATACCAACGGCTTCGTGCTTGTTGGGGTCGAAGGCCTCGCCTTGAGCTGCGATCTCGGCGAGCCCATGGCGTTTGAGGGCGTCTTCCAGGAGTCCCTGCACCATCTTCAGCCCATCGAGCATGGCTTCGGTGGCGACCTCGACACCTTCTTGCTTGTCGCAGGCAGTCAGCGCCAGATGGAAGTTGTCGATCACGGGAAGAAGTTCTGCAGTGAGCCCTTCGAGTGCGCGTTGGCGCGCATCCTCGAGATCCTTGAAGCGGCGCTTACGGAAGTTTGCGAGGTCGGCCAGTGCTCTTTTGAGCTGGTCTTCGGCCTTGTCGCGTGGCTCGGTTGCTTCCGCATTTCCTTCGTCCGGGCTCTCTCCAGGATCGGGAGCTGTCTGGGGTTCCTTCTCCTCGACGTCCTCGTTCTTTTCGGTCTTTTTCTTCATCCACATCGACTCGTCATTACTTCAGGATGTTCCTGACCTTCTCGAAGATGCTCTTCTTCCGGCCACTCTTCTTGTGTTTTTCCTGTTCGATCTCATCGAAGCGCTCGAGCGCTTCCTTTTGTTCGCCGGCAACCTTGGCCGGAACCTCGACTTGAATTTGTACGATGAGGTTGCCCTTGCCGTATCCGTTGATCCGGGGAAGTCCGTGGCCGCGTACCCGCAAGCGGGTGCCGGGCTGCGTTGCCGATGGGATCTTGAGCACGACGGTTTCGCCTGTGATGGTCGGGATCTCGATCGAGTCACCGAGTACAGCCTGGCGGAAGCGGATCGCAGCGTGGGCCAGGAGGTCGTCTCCGTGCCGCGTGAAGATCTGGTCCGGTCGCACATGGATCACCACGACCAGATCGCCTGGTGGGCCACCGGCTTCGCCTGCCTCCCCTTGGCCAGGGATGCGTTCGACATGGCCTTCCTCGATGCCGGCCGGGATGGTGATGGTGATGGAGTCTTTCTTCGGGCGGCGCCCGGTCCCTCGGCATTTGGAGCAGGGCGATTCGATCACCTTGCCCGAACTCTGGCAGGTCGGGCAGGGTTGACGGATTGCGAAGAACCCCTGGCTTCGTGCTATTTCGCCGACGCCGTTGCATGTCTGGCACTGAGTCGGCTGGGTGCCCGGTTTTGCGCCGGAGCCACCGCAGTTGTCACAGGGCATCTGGCGGGTGACGCCGAGGCTCTTCTTGATCCCGGTAGCGACTTCTTCGAGTGACAGTTCGAGGTCTATACGCAGGCTGGTGCCGCGTCGGGCACTGGATCGCTGCCCGCCGCCGAAGAACTGTTCGAAGATGCCACCACCGCCTCCGAACAGGTCGCCGAAGGCAGAGAAGATGTCTTCGACATTGCTGAACCCGGGGCCTCCACCGGCCATGCCGTCGACACCAGCATGACCATATTGGTCGTAGGCCTTGCGCTTGCCATCGTCGGATAGCACGGCGTAGGCGTCAGCGGCTTCCTTGAAGCGCCGTTCCGCTTCTGCGTTATCTGGATTGCGATCCGGATGGTTTTCTAATGCCAGCTTGCGGTATGCGCTCTTGATCTCGTCTTCCGATGATCCTCGGGATATGCCGAGGACATCGTAGTAGTCGCGCTGGCTGGCCATGTTCTTTGTTTACTCGGTTTCGAGGGCCATTGCAGGCCCTCGAAACTTCCAGCGCTGGGCCGGGTGAGTTGATCGCGGTCAGCTGACCGCGCCGTCGATTGCTTTTTCGTCGTCCTTGATCGAGGTGATCAAGGTGTCGGTTGTCAGCATGAGGCCCGCAATGCTCGCAGCATTTTGTAGGGCACTTCTCACAACCTTGGTTGGATCGATGATACCCGCATTGTAGACGTTCACCCACTCCGCTGTCAGAGCATCGAAGCCTTCATTCTTCTTGTGAGTCCACAGTTCTTCGACGACCACAGAACCATCTTCTCCGGCGTTCTCTGCGATCTGGCGCATCGGCACGCGGCAAGCATCCCGTACCATGTCGACGCCGTGTCGTCGGTCTCCGCGGACCTTGAGGCCGTCGAGAGCTTCGCTGGCTCGGGCCAGGGCGACTCCGCCACCAGCGACGATGCCTTCTTCGACTGCTGCGCGGGTTGCGTTGAGGGCATCCTCGACCCGTTGCTTCTTCTGCTTCATGTCAGCTTCGGTCATGGCGCCGACCCGGATCACGGCGACACCGCCAGTGATCTTCGCGAGTCGCTCCTGGAGTTTCTCGCGGTCATAGGTCGAGGTCGACTTCTCGATCTGATTGCGGATGCTGTCCGTGCGGGTCTTGATCGCCGCCTTCTTGCCGCTGCCTTCGATGATCGTCGTGTCGTCCTTGGTGACGCAAACCTTGCGAGCCGAGCCCAGGTGCGCGATCTCCACGCTCTCGAGCTTGATACCGAGGTCTTCACTGATGAAGGTGCCGCCGGTCAGGACCGCAATATCTTCGAGCATCGCCTTCCGGCGGTCGCCGAAGCCGGGAGCCTTGACGGCGCAGACATTGAGCACACCCTTGAGTCGATTGACAACCAGCGTGGCCAGCGCCTCACTCTCGATATCTTCAGCGATGATCAGCAGTGGTTTGCCCGATCGCGAGACTTGCTCGAGGACCGGCACCAGATCGCGGACGTTCGAGATTTTCTTCTCGAAGATCAGAATCTGCGGATCCTCGAGGACGGCATCCATCGATTTGGGGTCGGTGATGAAGTAGGGGGAGATGTAGCCCTTGTCGAATTGCAGCCCTTCCACGAATTCGAGTTCAGTATCCGAACTCTTTCCCTCTTCGACGGTGATCACGCCTTCTTCGCCGACCTTGTCGACCGCATCGGCGAGCAACTCGCCGACCTCTTGGTCGTTATTGGCGGAGATGGAACCGACCTGAGAGATTTCCTCGCGACTCTTGATCTTCTTGGCACCGCTTTCGAGCGTGGCGACAACCTCGGCGACTGCGCGGTCGATACCGGCACGCAGCTCCGTGGGGTTGACTCCGGCGGTCAGGAAGCGCTGGCCATTCTTGAGGATTGACTCGGCAAGGACGGTCGCTGTCGTTGTTCCGTCTCCTGCAACGTCATTGGTCTTGCTGGCGACTTCCTGGACGAGTTTGGCGCCCATATTTTCGAACTGGTCTTCGAGGTCGATTTCCTTGGCGACCGTGACACCGTCTTTGGTGACTTGTGGCCCGCCGTAGGACTTCTCGATGACGACATTCTTGCCGGCAGGGCCGAGAGTGACCTTGACGGCCTTGGCGAGTTTTTCGACGCCCTGCACGGCTTTCCGGCGGGCGGACTCATCGAACATGATCTGCTTGGCCATCTGTGTTAGACCTCCATCTTCGCAAGGATTTCGTTTTCACGTAGGATCTTGAAATCGGCACCGTCGACCTGGACATCGCTGCCCGCGTACTTGCCGAAGAGAACGACGTCGCCCTTCTTGACCTCGGGCTTTGCGCGGCCGCCATCCTTGAGCCTGGAGCCTTGGCCGACAGCGGTGACCTTGCCACGTTGCGGCTTTTCTTTGGCGCTGTCGGGGAGCACGATGCCGCCTTCCGAGACTTCCTCGGCATCGAGGATCTTCAGGACGATTCTGTCATCAAGGGGTTTGATCGATGTCATATCCGTATTCCGTTTTCTCGTAATCTGTAATGGTTGAATCTGGTTGAGGCGCGGTCTGCTGGTGAACGGTCAGAAGCCGCCCATGCCGCCCATGCCGCCCATGCCGCCCATGCCGCCCATGCCGTCCATGCCACCTGGCGCACCGTCTGGCGCATCCTCTTCTGGCTCGGGCTTGTCGGTGACGACGCAGTCCGTTGTCAGCAGCAGCGTTGCCACCGAGGTGGCATTTTGCAGCGCTGCACGGGTGACCTTGGTGGGGTCGATGACGCCGAATTCGAACATGTCGCCATATTCTTTCTTCAGGGCGTTGTAGCCGAAGTTCTTGCCGCTTCCGTTGAGGATCTTGCGGGCCACCACACCACCGTCGAGGCCGGCATTCGTTGCGATCTGGCGAACAGGTTTGCTGCAGGCTGCTTTCATGATCTCGAGGCCGAACTTCGCGTCGCCCTTTGCCTTGATCTTGTCGATGACGCTGGCGGCCTTCAGCAGAGCGACTCCGCCACCTGGCAGGACGCCCTCTTCGATGGCGGCGCGCGTCGCGTGCAGCGCATCTTCGACGAGCGCCTTGCGTTCCTTCATTTCGGTTTCGGTGTGGGCACCGACACGGATCTCGGCGATGCCGCCGGTCAGACGTGCCAAGCGCTCTTGAAGCTTCTCGCGGTCGTAATCGGAACTCGTGTTATCCGATTCTCTGCGAATCTGTTCGGCCCGGCCCTTGATCTCAGCCGTGGAGCCCTTGCCCTCGACGATCGTGGAGTTGTCGTTGTCGACGATGACGCGCTTGGCGACGCCGAGCTGGTCGAGGGAGACCTTCTCAAGATCCATTCCGAGATCCTTGAAGATGGCCGTGCCGCCGGTCAAGACGGCGATGTCTTGCATCATCGCCTTACGGCGGTCGCCATAGCCGGGAGCCTTGACGGCGCAGACCTTGATATTGCCACGAAGCTTGTTGACGACCAGCGTGGCCAAGGCCTCGCCTTCGACGTCTTCGGCGATGATCAGAAGAGGCTTGCCTGATTTCTTGAGTTGCTCGAGCAGAGGCAGAATCGGTCGAACAGAAGAGAGTTTTTCTTCGTGCACCATGACGAAGCAATTCCGCAGATCGCAGGTCATGTTGTCGGCATCGGTCACGAAGTGCGGTGAGAGATATCCGCGATCAAACTGCATGCCTTCGACGACCTCGACTTCGGTATCGAGTCCCTTGCCTTCCTCGCAGGTGATCACGCCATCCTGGCCGACCTTTTCCATCGCGTCAGCGATGATCTTGCCGATCTGAGGGTCGTTGTTTGCGGCGATCGTCGCGACCTGCTTGATGGCCTTGGTGTCGTTGCCCGGGACCTTCTTGGCGGTCCGTTGCAATTCTTCGACCAAGGCTTCGCAGGCTTTCCGGATACCGCCGATGATTTCGGCGTGGTTGGCGCCGGCGGTCAGGAATTTCATTCCTTCTTCGATGATGGCATGCGCCAGGAGCGTCGCGGTCGTCGTGCCGTCACCGGCGACATCGGAGGTCTTGCTGGCAGCCTCCTTGACGAGCTTGGCGCCCATGTTCTCGAAGGAGTTCTCGAGTTCGATCTCCTCGGCGACGGTGACGCCGTCCTTGGTGATCGTTGGGCCGCCCCAACCTTTGTCGAGAACGGCATTGCGGCCACGGGGGCCGAGAGTCGATACCACTGCTCTTGCGAGCTTGGCCACGCCGCTGAGAACGGCTTCGCGGGCATCGTTTTCGAAAGTAAGTTGCTTCGCCATGGAACGTTTGAGCCTGAGGTACGTTGATGGGGTCAGATGAATCTGCTTCGGGGAATCCCTAGAATTGCATCTGGCGGGTCGGCAGTGAGCCGAGCATTCCCGTCAGTTCGCAAACCGCAGAAAGAAAAGCCTGCATACATCGCAAGGCAAAACAGATGCCACGGGCAAGGGTTTCATGGAGCTCTTCCATGACAAGAACCCAAGTCTTTTCAAAACAGATGATTATGCTCTACACTCGGCCCGGACGGCCGGCCTCGAGCCAGCACCTGCGTGCGCCAAACTGGCAGGGATGCAGGGGGATGTTTGCTTCTGAGGATGACAAACTGACATGAACCGCTCAAAGCTACTCTTGGTGTGCCACGGCCTTGTCTTCATGGCCCTGCTCGGCCAGCCCCGTACGCAGGAGATGGTCGTGTCGCGGCAGGATGGTTCGCAGGTCAAGGGGGCGCTGTTGCGCCTGGACGGCAGTGGGCGCGAGGCAAGCCTGGTGATGGAGGTTGCTGGTCGGGAGGTGGAGACCTCCCTCGCTCAGGTTCTGGCTATCCATGGTCGTGGACCCAGCCCCGTTGGGTCGGCCACGGTCAGCCTGGTCGGCGGAGACCATCTCCGGGGCGAACTGCAAGGCGGCGATGCTGCCGGGGAGACCTTCACCGTGGTGACACGGAGTCTGGGACCGGTCTCGGTGGCGCTCGATCGTCTGGCGTGGGTTCGCTTCGGTGGGGGAACCGATGCTCTGGTCGTGCCCGAGGGGGTGAGTGAGGACGAGGCTCTGTTCCGCCATGCTCGGCGTGGCCTGGATACGATCTTGGGGGCTATAGATCGCTTCACGGCCCGAGGCGTCATGTTCGAGTGGGGTGAGAGTGAAGATCCCGGTTTGTTTGCTTACTCTTCCCTGGCAGGACTCGCCCTGAGGGGAGGCGATGGTCCGCCGGAGCCGGCGACAGCTCAACTGGTGACTCGTTCGGGTGATCGCGTTGCGGTCGAGTTTGCTGGCTTGAACGATGCTGGTTTCGACTTCGTGCTCGAGGGCGGGCGGCGCATCGGCGTGGCTCGTTCAAACATCTCAGCAATCACCTTTTTAGGCCCGGACCGGCGCTTCTTGTCGGAGTTGGATCCGGTTCGTGTCGAAGAGAAGAGTTCGCATCTGCCGGGGGACGACGGAGCTTTGTTTCCTTACCGCCGAGACCGGACCGTGACCGGGGGATTCCTGGTTGCGGGGGGGTATGGCTATGGCAAGGGCTTGGGTGTGCATGCGCGTAGCGTGCTGACCTATCGCGTGCCGCAAGGGTTCGGGCGTTTCTGGGTCCGTGCCGTCATGGATGATGAGGTCTTGAAGTTGCCCGTTCGCGCTGAGGCGGTGATCACGATCAAGCTGGACAACGAGGTTGTCTTCGGTCCTTCGCCCTTGCGGAGCGGTAAGCCGTCGCGATTGATCGGCCCCTTACCCGTTCGTCCAGGTGGGCTGTTGACCCTGGAAGCTGATTTCGGTGTGGGGTGGTTCGTCGGCGATCGTGTCGACTGGTTATTGCCGGTATTCCTGAAATGAGTTCCGCGAAGTTCAGTCGATGATCGATCTGCTGGTTCCGATCGCCTTGGCGGGAATTGCCCTGCCCGGCTTGTTGCTGCGTCGTTTCGGCCCTTGGCCCGCTCGGTTGGCGGCTCTCATGGTGCTGGTTGTGCTGGTGACGGCAGCTTCGAATCCGCAGCGGCGTGAAGACAAACGCGTGGTCGCCGAGGTTGTCGTGGTGCCCACGGGGGAGACCGATGGGCCGGCCATGGAGGCTTTCGCTGCGACGCTGGGTCGCCCGCCCGCAGTGGTGGGCGGGGATGCTTCCCTGTCCGAGCGCATCGCGATCGCGCAGTTGCAAGGAGGCTCTGGCGGTGAGCCTGCGCATTCGGTGCTGCTCTGGACGGGGCCGTTTCGCCCGCCTGTGGGCGATGCGGTTGTTGTTGGTGATGTGACCGCCTTGACAGAAACACCGCCGCCGGCGCTCGAACCCGCCGCCTGCGAGGTCCGTGCGCTGGCACCGCTCGTTGTCGGGCGGCCGGGGGCTTTCGAACTTCGAGTTCGCGACTCCATCCTTCCCTTTCGCGCGAAGGTCAGGATTTTTGATCCGAGCGACCGCCCGGTGCTGACCGAGGAGATCGGGGAACTGGTGGGCAGCGGTGAGGTTGCTTTCATCCCGGAGCTTGCTGGCCCGCACCGTTTTTCCGTCGAGTTCTTGGCTGGCGCCAGTCGGGTCACGGCGGTCGGGCGATTCGAGGCGGGCGAAGCATCGGAGGTCTTGGTCGTGGGGGTAGCTGCACAGGCCTTCGCGGCGGCCTTGGCCGTGCAGTCCATGAGGGTCGCCACGGCTTCCCAACTCCCGGAGGAACTCAAGGTCGCCGCGCTGGTCTTGCTGGACCCCGTTTCTGTCGAGGAGCAGGCGCGGGTTGTCGAGTTCGTCGATGATGGCGGCGGTCTGTTCGTGGTCGGTGCCGAAGACGGTGGCGGTATCGCGCCGCAGTCAGAGCCGCTGCAGGCTTGCTTGCCCGTTGTTCTGGCTGCGCGACCGTCGCCAAAGGGCGGCATCGGTACGGCGTCGAGTGGGGTGGGGGCTGCCGAACCCACATCGCCGCCGGTGAGGCAAGCACCGTTACCGAAGCCTCTTCCGCCGGAACCGGGGATCCCGCCGAGTATTCCTCCGGCGGGGGGCCCTGCGGCCGGAGATACTCGAAGTGCCCGGATTTCTGAAGGCCCCGAGGTCGAGGTCGAGCGCCGCACCGTTGCGATGGTCCTGGTGATCGATCGTTCCGGCAGCATGGGGGAAGGCGCATTGGCCTTCGGTCTGAGCAAGATGGACTTTGCCAAGAAGAGCGCTTACGAGACGGCGCGGGCGCTCGAAAAGGGTGACATGCTGGGGGTGGTGACCTTCGGCATCACCGGGCAGGAGGTTCTGCCGATGACATCGGTGGGCGAGATGGCGGAGATTCGTCGGACACTGGAAGGCCTGCAAGCCGGTGCCCGCAGGACTCTGATTTCCAATGCCATCGAGAAGGCTGCCGGCCTTTTGGTCGGGAGCCGGGCGGCAGCCCGTCATGTGGTCATCATCTCGGATGGCGAGATCCATGATGCGTCCGAGGCCTTCACCAAGAGCAAGGTCAAAGATCTCCACGATGAGCATGGTGTGACCGTGAGTCTGATCCAGATCTCCGGCCAGCGCACCGTCGAGGATCGGCATGCGCATGAGTTGAGCAAGCTCGGTGGTGGGCGTTTCGTGAGGGCTGACCGTGCCGATGAAATCCCTCGCTTGGTGATGGTCGAGGTCCGCCGCGCTCTGGGCGCGATAGGGCGCCGCCCGTCCGGAGAGATTGGGCCTGGCCCTCTGGCGTCTCAGCCGAAGCCTGATGCCAGGCCCGACCCGAAGCCGGACCCGAAACCCGACCCGAAGCCGGACCCGAAACCCGACCCGAAGCCGGACCCGAAGCCGGACCCGAAGCCGGATTCGAAACCTTCACCATTCCTCGCCGTGCATGCGATCACGGATTCGAATCTCCTGCGTCCCGAGCCCGATGGCGAATGGCCTCGGCTGACAGGAATCTTGCCGGTTGATGCCCGACCCGAATCCCGGGTTCTGCTGGCCACGCGGAGCAAGGGCATTCCCGTGCTGGCCTTCCTCAATCATGGTCTCGGCAAGGTCGGGGTCTGGACTTCGGATCTGACCGGATCCTGGGGCGAGCGTTGGCGCGTTGATCCGGCTTATCCTGGCAGGATTGCACTCTGGCTTCGATCTCTCCTGCCTCCGCTGACAGCCTTCGAACAACGCGATCTGATCGCACAGCGCGATCTTCATCCCCTGGCGCCGACTCTTGCCGAACGCGACCATCTCGAAGGTCTGGCGGGTGGGCCATTGCGGCCGGTCTCTTCCTGGAGAGATCCTCCGCCAGCGTTGCGAGAGGAGGTGACGGGTCGAGCCGTGGAACTTTCGGCGTGGGTTTGTCTGGCCCTGGTACTTCTGGTTCTGGTGGAGTGGTTGTCGCGGTGGAAGAAGGGGGTGCGCAGTCGTGAAGGATCGAGGGCGAGGGTGTGATCTTGCGTGACCGACTGTTGTTGATGGGGTTGTTGATCGCCCTCGTGGCTTGCTCGGATCACGATGGCGTGGGGAAGAATCCGGTGATCGTCCCCGACCCGTCGATCGAGACCTATGCAGGGCCGCCGGCCCGAGCAGATCTTGAGGTCATGGAGAGTGAGCCGTTGCAGTATGCCATCAGCTTGAAGGTCGAGGTTCCTACGGGCGGCTTCTCCCTGGAACATGATACGACCAAGGCCGATGCCGAAGGCACCTGGGTCTATTTCAGCTTGACGGAGCCGGGTGCCGAGGAGAATGCGCTGCAAGCCCTTCAAGAGCTTGATTGTCGCGAAGGTCTGGGCGCGGTTGCCAGGCCGATCCATGTGCTGGTCACTCGCAAGACCCGTGGAACACCAGATGTTTCAACGCCGCCCCACGGGCATTTGAAGACCTTTCCCAGATAGCCGGGGACTCGTGGCTATGATCTTGCGCCATGACCTTGGCTCACCTTCGAAGTCAAACCGATCCAGCTTGGGCCGAGCGCGCCCTTGATCACATTGATGAGATCTTGGTGGAGCAGGCGCACCTGGAAAAGAAGGCTGCTTCTTCAGCGCTGGCCCTCTTGTTTCGCTACCCCGATGAGCCGTGCCTGCAAAAACCCCTGTCCGAGCTGGCGCGCGAGGAATTGACGCATTTCGAGAGCGCGCTGGAGAAACTCCAGTCGCGGGGGCTGACCTTCGGTCGCCAGCAGCCCAGCGGCTACGCCGAGGGTCTCCTGTCGATCGTGCGCGGCAAGGACCCGGATCGTCTTCTCGATCGTCTGCTCTGCTCCGCTCTGATCGAGGCGCGCAGCTGTGAGCGCATGCGGCTTTTGGAGCTAGCACTCGCCGATCGCGATCCCGATCTCTCTCGCTGGTATCACGAACTCGTCGCCAGTGAGGCCAGGCATCAGGATCTCTTCGTGCGTCTGGCCAAGGAGATTTTTCCAGCTGACGAGGTCGAGCGCAGACTGGTGGAAATCGCCGATCATGAAGCTCGGGTGGTGGCCTCTCTCGACCCGCTCCCGCGCATGCATACCTGACTCGATGCAGCAGATGAGGCCCAGAGTTCGGATGGATAGGCGTATTTTCGGACGTATTCGAGGCGCCAGCCTCGAAGAGGTAGCTTTACCATCTGCGCTACGAATGGGATCCCGATCATGACGTGCTACACTGCGTTCGATCTTGGCTGCGGTGCTTGTCCGTAGCACACTTCTACCCTCCATTTTCGCGACCTCCAACGATGGGCGAGCACGACGTTTCCACTGACATCGACGAGAAGCAGATTCGCGACTTCATCAAGTCCTTGCTGCGGGACGTGCGTGCGCTCGAGGTGATGATCGACGAGGGCCTCATCGAGTCCGGGGTCCGGCGGATCGGCGCGGAACAGGAGATGTTCCTCGTGGATAGGGCCTTGCGCCCTGCCCTTCTGGCGCTGGAGATGCTCGATCATCTGAAGAATCCGCAGTTCACCACGGAACTGGCGAAGTTCAATCTCGAGGCCAACCTGTCGCCCTACACCTTTGGCGGTGATTGCCTGAGCCAAATGGAGAAGGAACTGAAGGGGCTGATGGATCAGGCCTATCAGGCCGCTGATGCATGTGGTGCGGGGATCGTGCTTACCGGCATTCTTCCGACGCTCCGCATGGCGGACCTCGGTTTGGATAGCATGGTGCCGAACGCACGCTACATCGCCCTCAACCGCGCGATGCTCAAACTGCGCGGCGGTTCGTTCCAGTTCCGGATCAAGGGTCAGGACGAACTCGATATCACTCATGACAATGTGATGCTGGAGTCGTGCAACACGAGCTTCCAGGTTCATTTCCAGGTCAGCCATGATGAGTTCGCGCATCTCTACAACATTGCCCAGGCGATCACGGGTCCAGTGATGGCAGCTGCGGTGAATTCTCCGCTGCTGCTGGGTAAGAGTTTGTGGAGAGAGACGCGGGTGGCCCTCTTCCAGCAGTCTGTCGACTCTCGCTCGCAGACTCATCAGGCGCGAGGGCGGCGACCACGTGTGCATTTCGGCGATAGCTGGGTCAAGGAATCGGTGCTCGAGATTTTCCGCGAGGACATAGCTCGCTTTCGAGTGGTTCTGTCGACAGAGGCAGACGAGGACCCGGAGGCGGTCTTGGCGCGTGGCGAGGTACCCAAGTTGACGGCGCTGCGATTGCACAACGGGACGGTCTATCGCTGGAACCGGGCCTGCTACGGGATCAGTGATGGCAAGGCCCACTTGCGTATCGAGAATCGCGTGCTGCCGTCGGGTCCGACGATGGCCGATGAAATTGCCAATGGCGCCTTCTACTTCGGCTTGATGAGCGCCTTGGCCGAGGAATACGGACCGATCGAAAAGTCGATGGAGTTCGCTCATGCCAAGGACAACTTCCTGCGTGCGTCGCGCAACGGTTTGGATGCGCAGTTCAACTGGGTCAAGGGCGAGACGTGGACGGCGCCGGCGCTGATCCTGGATCATCTTTTGCCGCTGGCCCGGGAGGGATTGCGGGCCTCGGCGGTCGACTCGGGAGATATAGATCGCTATCTCGGCATCATCGAGGAGCGAGTCAGATCGAGGCGTAGTGGTGCTCAGTGGGCGTTGGAATCCTTTTCGAAGATGGATGAAGCCGTGAGCAAAGATCGTCGTCTCCGGTCCTTGACGCGTGGCATGATGGAGCGCCAGAAAGAGGGGTCCCCGGTTCATACGTGGGATCTGGCGACTGTTTCGGACTCGGATGATTGGCGGGAGAGTTACCGGACAGTCGGTCAGTACATGACCACCGATCTCTTTACTGTTCGGCCCGGGGATGTGGTCGATCTGGCGGCCAGCTTGATGGAGTGGGAGCATATTCGGCACGTTCCGGTCGAAGACGACCACGGCCAGTTGGTAGGCCTGATTTCGCATCGCAGCCTCTTGCGAATGGTAGGTCGAGGTGACAGCGGCGACGCGGCCGGGTCGGTTCCTGTGCAGGAGATCATGAAAAAGGACCCGGTAACGGTGACGCCGGAGACCAGCACGGGCGATGCGATTGCGCTGATGCGAAGTCGTCAAGTAGGTTGCCTGCCGGTCGTTAGCGATGGGCACCTGGTCGGGATCCTCACGGATCATGACCTGATCAAGGTGGCGGCGATGTTGCTGGAGCAAAACCTGAAGGCGGGCGAGGAATCGTGAGCAAAGAGGCTGTTGCTCCACCTTCCGAGGGGCGCTGTTTTCGAAGGGTTCTCGGGACCCATGACAGCGGGCAGCCTGGGCCGACGATGCTTGTCATGGGAGGCATACATGGCAACGAACCCGGCGGGGTTCGTGCGGTGACCAGTGTTTTGGCCAGACTCCAGGAGCAGGCGACAGGGATTCGCGGGCGTTTCGTCGCCGTTGCTGGCAACCTTGGAGCTCTCGAGAGTGATCAGCGCTTCCTTGCGCGGGATCTCAATCGTCAGTGGCTTCCGGCGAATGTCGCGGCGCTGCGGAGTCGGGAGAGTGTGTCCGACAACGAGGAAGATCGCGAGCAACGCGAACTTGTCGAGGTGTTCGAGAAGTTCATTGGCGAGTCTCGCGGCCCCCTGCTGTTTGTTGATCTGCACACGTGTTCTTCAGAAGGTCCGCCCTTCACCTGCTTCAGTGACACCTTGACGAATCTTCGCATTGCCAGAGCGATCCCCATCCCGGTGATTCTCGGCCTCGAAGAAGCGATCGATGGTGCCGTCCTTGATTTCTTCAATGAGCGTGGATTGCCGTGCATCGCTGTCGAGGGGGGCAAGCACGATCACCCGGCTACCGCCGACCACCTCGAGGCGGCGCTGTGGATCTTGCTTGTGCAAGCGGGTTGCCTCAGGCCTGCGGAGGTGCCTGATCTCGACCGGTATCGCCATCGACTTGCGATTGCCGCAGGCGGATGTCAGGGAACCCTCGAGATTCGCGATCACCACCGCATCACCCCCGAGGATCGCTTCGTGATGGAGCCGGGTTTCCAGAGTTTCGATGGGGTGCGCAAGGGCCAGCTTCTGGCGCATGATGCCGGGGGCGAGATCCGCGCCACCGAGTCTGGCAGGGTGTTGTTACCGCTCTATCAGGAGGAGGGGGAAGATGGTTTCTTCCTGACGCGCAGGGTTACTGGTTACTGGTTGAGGGTGGCCATGCTTGCTCGCCGATTGCGGCTCGACAAGTTGCTGCCGCTGTTTCCAGGCGTCAGCCGACATCCTTCACGGGCCGAAACCTTCCTGGTGAGTCGCCGGATAGCACGCTGGCCCCTTGTGGGTTGTCTGCATCTCCTCGGTTTTCGTCGCCGGCGGCCCGAAGGCGATCACTGGACCTTCTCTCGCCGCCGTACCGCATTGTCGAGCAGAGCCCTGCCTTGGGAGTCGCCAGGACGTGATGAGTAGGATGCGGCTAACGATTTCATGTCTGTGGAAATAGCTTGCGGCCTGCTGCGTTGCTCGTTCTAGTTCGGCACCAAGATTAGCGTGAACCGCAGATGACGATAGATGCTCCTGCGCCGGTGAATCACGCCGGTGGACATGAAGAAGGCTTCGCCCAGACCCTCCGTACCGATCGGTGGTGGCTGGCGCCTTTCCTCACCGTCCTGGGGCTGGGATCTTTCATCATCTACAGCACATGGGCCGCTCTGCAAGGCGAGCACTACTGGGCTGGCTCCTACCTTTCTCCCCTGTATTCGCCTCCGTTGTTCGTTCCTGTCGGGGCTGAACTGGAGGGAGTCGCGCCGCTCCAGCATGCTTGGCTGGGGGCCTGGCCCTTGTCGTGGGACTCGTGGTGGCCATCGTGGTTGCCGCAGTCGCCGGCACTTTTCATCCTGGTCTTCCCCGGGACTTTCCGGGCGACCTGTTACTACTACCGCAAGGCTTATTACCGCAGCTTCTTCGGCACACCTGCCGGCTGCGCCGTTTGCCCGGTGAAGCAGAAGAACTACCGCGGCGAGACGCGGCTCTTTTTGTTCCAGAACCTCCACCGCTACGCCCTTTATTTCGCTGTCATCTTCATCGGCATCTTGACCTATGACGCCGTCATTTCGCTATGGCGAGAGAATGGCGCGGGGCAGCAGGAGTTCGGCATCGGAGTCGGTAGTCTGGTCCTGTTCTTGAACGCGATTCTTCTCGGTGCGTACACCTTTGGGTGCCACTCCTGGCGGCACCTCCTGGGTGGGCGCCTGGATCGTTTTTCCCCGGCGGGCAAGCCTCTGTGGAGCTATCGCATCTGGCGGAGAATCACCTGGCTCAACGAGCGGCACATGCTCTTTGCCTGGCTGAGCCTCATCTGGGTGGGATTTACTGACGTTTACGTGCGGATGGTGTCCATGGGGCATATCACGGACCTCAACACATGGGGTTATTGAGATGTTTGATCTGAACGAGATCCAGACCTTCGAACACGATGTCGTCATCGTCGGAGCGGGTGGTGCTGGCCTGCGTGCGGCGATCGAATGCTCGTCACGGGGAATGAATACGGGCATCGTCTGCAAGTCGTTGCTCGGCAAGGCGCACACGGTCATGGCCGAGGGTGGCGTGGCGGCTTCGCTCGGCAACGTTGACTCGCGAGACAACTGGAAGATCCACTTTCGCGACACCATGCGCGGCGGCAAGTTCCTCAACGACTGGCGCATGGCGGAACTGCATGCCACGCAGGCGGCGGAACGTGTGAACGAACTCGAGGAGTGGGGCGCCGTCTTCGACCGCACTGGCGATGGCCTGATCAATCAGCGGAATTTCGGTGGCCATCGCTACCCGCGACTGGCCCACGTCGGCGACCGAACCGGCCTCGAGATGATCCGCACCCTGCAGGACCACGGCATCCACCAGGGTATGAAGGTGCATATGGAGTGCACGGCGCTCGATGTCATGAAGGACGGGGATCGCGTTGCCGGCATCCTGGGTTACTGGCGGGACACGGGCCGCTTCGTCTTGTTCAAGGCGAAGGCGGTGATCTTTGCGACCGGTGGTGCGGGCAAGGCTTGGCGCGTCACGTCGAACTCCTGGGAATACTCGGGCGACGGCTTCGGGATGGCCTACGAGGCAGGCGCTGAACTGATGGACATGGAGTTCACGCAGTTTCATCCGACCGGGATGGTCTGGCCGCCGTCAGTGCGTGGCACTCTCGTGACCGAGGGAGTCCGTGGCGATGGTGGCATCCTCAAGAACAGCGAAGGCCGTCGATTCATGTTCGACTATATCCCCGAGCGCTTTGCTGCCGAGACTGCCGACAGCGAGGAGGAGGGAAACCGCTGGCTCGAGGGGGACAAGGAGGCTCGCCGCCCTCCCGAGTTGCTGACGCGCGATGTTGTTGCTCGCGCGATCACCGCCGAGGTGAAGGCCGGTCGTGGTTCGCCGCATGGTGGAGCTTTCCTCGATATCGCATCCCGACGGCCGGCCGACTTCATCAAGAAGAAGCTGCCTTCGATGTACCACCAGTTCAAGGAACTGGCCGAAGTCGACATCACCAAGGAGGCGATGGAGGTCGGTCCGACCTTGCACTACTACATGGGTGGGATCCGGGTCGATGCGGACAGTCAGATGACCAACGTTCCTGGCCTGTTCGCCTGCGGAGAATGCTCGGCCGGGATGCACGGCGCCAACCGACTCGGCGGCAACTCGCTGTCGGACCTGATTGTCTTCGGGAGGCTTGCCGGTATTGGTGCCGACGAGTACATCCGCAGCCTCGAGAGCGATTTGCAGGTCGATCCGGAACAGGCGCACGCCACGATTCGACGGGTCACCGATATCTTGAATCGCGAGTCGGGCAGCAACCCTTATGTCGTTCACGAGGATCTGCAACAGAAGATGGAGATGCACACCGGCATCGTCCGGGTGGCTTCCGAGCTGGAGGAGGGCATCGAGGAACTCGCAGGCATCAAGAAGGCTGCCGCCGAGGTCAAAGCGCATCCGTCGAGCCAATACAATGCTGGTTGGCACGAGGCGATCGATCTTCGCAATCTTCTGATCTCAGCCGAGGCGACCACGCGGGCAGCCTTGATGCGAGAGGAAAGTCGTGGTGCTCATACCCGCCTGGACTACGAGGGCGAGCGAGATGAATGGGTGCAATACAACGTTGTGCTTTCCAAGGCGCCGGACGGCTCGATGCAGGCGAGGAAACTCTTGCGGTCCGAGCCGCCCGAAACACTGGCCGCCATCGCCCATGCTTCGATCGAGGATCTCGAGCGAGATGTGCAGGGGGGTGAGGTCTGATGCAGGCTCGCCATTTTCGTGTTTGGCGCGGTGACGCGGCCGGGGGAGAGTTCGAGGATTACCGTGTCGAGGTTGATCAGGGCATGGTCGTGCTCGATGTATTGCACCGTATCCAGGCGGGGCAAGCCGAAGACATGGCGTTGCGCTGGAATTGCAAGGCGGGCAAATGCGGTTCTTGCAGCGTCGAGATCAATGGCAAGCCGCGGCTGGGCTGCATGACCCGGATGAACAGTTTCGACCCCGATGAAACGATCGTCGTTCAGCCGCTCAAGGCCTTCCCGGTCATCAAGGATTTGGTCGTGGATGTTTCCTGGAACTATGAGCAGAACCAGAGGATCCGCCCATTCGCACCGCCGAAACGCGATGCCGGCGGCAAGTTCAGGATGTATGCCGAAGAGATCGATCGGGTACAGGAGTTTCGCAAGTGCATCGAATGCTTCTTGTGCCAGGATGTATGTCACGTTCTGCGAGACCATCGCCAGCATTCCGGATTCGTGGGTCCTCGCTTCATGATTCGTCTGGCCGGCCTGGAGATGCATCCTCTCGATCAGGCGGACCGGATCCCGCAGATTCGCAAGGACTTCGGTTCAGGGATGTGCAACATCACTCGTTGCTGCACCGAGGTGTGTCCAGAATCGATCAGCATTACTGATAACGCGATCATTCCCCTCAAGGAGCGAGTTGTCGATCGCTTCTATGATCCAGTCTTGTGGTTGTGGCGTAAGCTGGCTGGTAAGTCGTGAAGGTGTTGGCGATATTCATAGCAGCGCGGACGGGGGAAGTGTGAAGCCCAAGATTGCGGTCATCACCATTTCCGACCGAGCGAGTCGAGGAGAATACGAGGACCGGTCGGGACCGGCCATCGAGGAAGTTCTTCGGGAGTACATCGCGACCGAATGTGATTACCAGCGGCATATGGTGCCTGACGAGGTCGACCAGATCGTCGCGGCCATAGTTGAGTTTTCTGCACAGGGCTGCGCATTGATCTGCACCACTGGAGGGACGGGTCCTACTTTGCGCGATGTCACCCCCGAAGCGATGGCGCAGGTATGTGAGAAGATGATGCCCGGTTTCGGGGAGTTGATGCGCACGGCATCCCTCGCTGTGGGCGTGCCCACGGCGATCCTCTCGCGGCAGACCGCCGGCATTATCGGCAACAGCCTCGTCGTCAATCTCCCTGGCAAGCCGGCTTCCGTGAAGGTGTGTCTCGACGCCATCATGCCGGCGATTCCCTATTGCATCGACCTGATCGGAGGGCCCTACCTGGAAGGGAATCCCGAGGTCGTACAGGTTTTTCGCCCGAAGAAGGCCTGAGTTGTGCGTGGTGTCCCGTCTAGCTTTTGGCCCTTGCATGTGCCTTGTTTGGCGAATCCGCCCCGTCAAGGGATCTTGAACAGGGGTGGGCGAAGGTGGGCGGTGCCGCATACAATTTTGATGTCGATGACCGATCATGTTTCGTGCGGCGCTGGTGTGACGGAGGAGATCTCCGAGGAGGGGGGCTCCGCCGAGCCCGAGCCCGAGCCTGAGCCTGAGCCTGAGCCTGAGCCTGAGCCCGAGCCCGAGGGGTGCGCATGATCGTCACCACGATCATCGTTCTGGTTCTCCTCCTGCTGGTGAACGCTCTGTTCGTGGCGGCGGAGTTTGCGGCGGTCGGTGCCCGTGCTCATCGCATTACCGATCACGCTCATCCTCGCAGTCGCCGCGTGAAGATCTTACTTTCGGTTCTGGAAGATCCCGCGCAGCTCGACCGTTATGTCTCCGCGTGTCAACTTGGCATCACGATCACCAGCCTTGCCCTGGGAGCAGTTGCCGCGGCGACGCTTTCGAACTGGTTGGCGCCTCTTCTGATCGGCTTCGGTGGCATGCAGGATGCAGCAGCGCATTCGGTGGCAGTCGTCATCGTCCTCACCGGCCTCACCTTCCTTCAGATGGTGGTGGCTGAACAGACGCCGAAGTCCCTCGCGCTGCAGCATCCGGACAGCGTTGCTGTTTCCACGGTCCTTCCGGTTGCCTGGGCTCTGCGCCTTCTGGGTGGGCTCGTCCGTGTGCTCAACAGTGTGTCGCAGATGATCCTACGAGTGTTCGGAGTGCCTGCGGCCGCAGGTCATCACCTGTACTCAGCCGAGGAGATCGGCATGCTGATCACCGAGGGCGAGCCGAATGGTCTTGAGGAGAAGGAGCGAGAGCGCCTGCGTCAGGCGCTGGAGTTGGTCGACTTGAATGCTCGCAAGATCATGATTCCGCGGATGAACATCGAGGCGGTGTCGGCGGGTACCCCCGCGGAGAAGGTTCTGGAACAGGTTCTTGAGAGCCCGTACACGCGCTTACCGGTGTACCGCGAATCCATTGATGATGTCATCGGCGCTGTAAACACGCGTGATCTGATTCCGCACCTTCTGTCGAGTATTGGTGCCGAGACCGAGTTGAAAGATCTGTTGCGGCCGGTTGTCACCGTTCCGGAAGGGATGACGGCCGATCGATTGATCACGGCCATGCGCGAGGCAGGGGTCAAACTGGCCATCGTCAAGGATGAGTTCGGCGGGACTTCAGGTCTCGTGACCTTGGAGGATGTGTTGGCCGAGATCCTCGGTGACGTTGCGGACGAGTTCAGCGCCGCCGAACTCGTGCCCGAGCGGTTTGCGGACGGCAGTTTCCGTTTGCCGGGATCGATGCGCCTCGATGAAGTTGAGGAGTGGTTGGGTGTTGAGTGGGAAGGTACAGCGGCGACGGTTGGCGGATACATCACGGATCTGTTCGGTCATTTGCCTTCGCCGGGTGAGCAGGTAGAGATCCATTCCCATGTGGTAGAGATTGAGCGAGTTTCCTCGAAGCTTGTGGTCAGCGTGATGGTGACGCCATCACTGCGTGAGAAGCCGGAGGCTGACCATGGATAGCCTGATGATCTTGCTCATCATTGTGGGGCTGGTGTTGATCAATGGCATCTTCGTGGGCGCCGAGTTTGCTCTGATCCGGACCCCGCTCGTTTCGGTTGAGGCCTTGGCCGGGAAGGGCAACCGGGTAGCGCGGATGCTTGCACGGATCTTGCGGAGTCCGCGTCAGCAGGACCGCTATATCGTCACCACACAACTCGGAGTGACGGGCGCCAGCATTGGCTTGGGCATGTATGGCGAGCATAAACTGGCCGAGCAGTTGGCGGGTTTCTTCGAGGGATTCGGGAGTTTTCAGCTGCCGATAGCTCACTCGATCGCCAGCGTGCTCGCTCTGACTCTATGCGTCTTCTTGCATGTTGTTCTCGGGGAGATGGTGCCCAAGTCTCTGGCCTTGGGGCGGCCGCAGGGATTTTCTCTGGCGATCACACCGCTTGTCGTGGTTCTGCGGACCATCCTGTTTCCCCTGGTGATCGGAATCGAATGGATCAGTAACCGTTTGTTGCGCGTCTTGGGTGTGCAGAGACGGATGAAGGAGAATGGACATGGTGTCACGCCTGATGACTTGCGCCAGATCGTCGAACGCAGCAGTGAGGCCGGGGCCTTGCAAGGGGAGTCCGGAGCGGTTCTGAGCGAACTTTTCGAGTTCAGTGAATTGACGGCGGGTGAGGTCATGGTGCCTCGCGTTTCCGTGCAAGGCATCCCGGTTGGCTGCGAACCTGATTGTCTGGCGAGCATTCTGAGCGAATCGCGCCACACGCGTTACCCCATCTTCGACGGTGATCTCGATCACATTCTCGGCACAGCTCACGTCAAGGACCTGATTCGCCTGTTGCGGGCAGGGTCCGCGGTCGAGCGTGGATCGGTCCGTCCGGTCCCTTTCATTCCCGAGACTTCGCGCCTGGAAACTGTGTTGGCGACTCTGCAACACCACCGGACTCACATTGCCGTGGTCATGGATGAACACGGTGGCACGGCTGGACTCGTCACCGCTGAAGACATCTTCGAGGAAGTTGTCGATATTCCTGAAGAAGGCGAGCCAGAGGTCGAGGAGTCGCGCGTCGATGCTGCTGGTTTGATCGAAGCGGCTGGAACCCTGCGTCTCGACGAACTGGGTGATCTGCTCGATCGAGAACTTGAGCACGAGGAGGCGGATACGGTCAGCGGTCTGATCTTGATGCTGCTCGATCGCCCTGCCAGGTTGGACGATGAGGTGGAGTGGGAAGGGCTCCACTTCAAGGTGACGGCGGTCGAGGGACGTGGCGTGGGGCGTTGCGTGGTTCAGGGGCTGGCCTAGAACCGCAGTGCCGACCCGCTGATCACCTGCAGAATCGTAGTTCCAGACCGTTTGTCCCGATCAGCACGTTATTGCGAGTCGTCCAGCCCTGGAAATAGAGGCGCTTGCCGACCATGTAGTTTCTGAGCGGAATCGTGAAGGGTAGATCGACGCCGCCGCTGGAGTTGGAGGTGACGATGGCCATGGTGAAGAGCGGCGGTGTGCACAGCAGTCGGGATGTGGAGAAAGGTAGTTCGATCTCATCGGCCCCGGTGGCGACGAAAATGCCGTGGATTGCTTTCGCCGGTCCGCCACGCGTCTCGAATTTGACGCTCTTGCCGATGCCCGGCTGGCCCACCAGACTGAGGGTCAGCGGTTGCCGTGCCGGATCGAGGGCCGAATAACGCCGTGGCCCGCAGGTCGTGATGTCGTTGGCGACACGGGGGCTCGGGTCGAGGAAACTGACTGTGCGCGCCCCGCCGTCATGGAATCGCCCGACCGAGATATCGCTTTGTTGTGGGCCGAAGGTCATTCGGTCGAGCACGGTTCGTCCGTCCTGATGTACCAACAAAAGATCTTCGCCGGACCCTGAAAGCTTGAAGTTGGCGTGTAACGGACCCTGGTGATCATCCTCGTCTGCCCAGATCAGGAGGAAGGCTCCGGGCTTGATGCTGTGGCCGCTCGGGATTTGCCACTTGCGCAGGTTTGCGGGATCGTCGGTCAGGTACATTCCGCTGACGGTGACATCCCTGGAACTCTGGTTGTAGAGTTCGATCCAGTCCTCGTGTTCGCCGGCAGGGTCCATGATGCCGTTTTTGTTGATGGCGAGCGCTTCGTTGATGCCAACGGAGTCGACCACGAACAGGGCTTCGTTGAGTGCGCTCCAGGAGTTGCTCTTGCGTGCCCGTGCCTTGATGAGCGTGGTTTTGGTGATCGTGACCGGGGTTGCATAACGCAGGGCGCCTGGGTCGATCTTGCCACCGGGTAGCCTGGGATCCTTACCGTCGAGGGTGTACCAGATTTCGCTCCCACCAGCCGTGGCCTTCAAGCGGAACCCCGTCGGCACCCGGCCTCCATGCTGATTGAAGACCGGAGCTGCCACCGTCGGGTACAACTTGCGTCCACGCATGTAGTCGATCACGACGTTCGTGCGTTGCGGAAAGTAACTCGTCATCAAGCGCTTCAGTTCGGTGTGGAAGTGCTGGTTGCGTGTGTAGAGTTCGTACGGCCCACTGATGTAGCGATGGACGTCGCGACGGTAGTCGCCCCAGCGCGCAGATTCGGCGACGATCGCGTCATTGATCTGATCTGCGCGCTGTTGCCAGCGCGAAGCTGCTGCCTTCGGCGTCAGCGTGCCGCCGTTGAAGAGGTGTCGATGCAAGCGGTCTCCGAAGCGGACAACGAACTCGGGTAACATGCTCAGTGTTGTGAGGAGACCGGGTGGGTCCTTCATGTTCTTCCAAGATGCGGATGCGAAGGTGTATTCGGCGTCCCAGCAGAAGAACCGCCATCGGGCCTTGGCGCTGCCACCACCCGCGCTGCGCCAGTTGCCGTTCGAACGGAAGTCAGTATTGGCGGCGTACTGGTTGGTGATCAGCCAGTCGATGTAGCTGTCGATGTCGATCAGGTTCTGGATTGCGGTCCAGTCGCGCCGGTTTATGGCCGCGACCGCGCTGTTCCAGTGTGCCGAGGTTCCATTGATGAACTTGTTGGCATTGCGGGCATCGTAGTCATCCTCGGTGCCGCCGTGCCATATTGCGAAGTGTGCCGAGTCCTGGCGTTCTTGCAGGATGTGTATGCCCCAGTAGATGCCGTTGATATAGAGGTGGACGTGGCGATCACGACCAGCGTCATCATGGCCCATGGCCACCATCGTCTCGCGGCACCAGAGGTCACGGAGCATCATCCCGCGGGCGCGTTGGTCACCCCTCCGGCTGATCCAGCTGTTGTTGAAGACGGAGCGAAGCCAGATGGAGTCGAATTCGTGCGCGCTCGACCCCTCGAACAGGGGATAGTCGAGCTTCCCTTTCCCGTAGGCATTGCGGAAGCGCAGGCTGAAGGAATGTTTGGGTGACGCATACCATACAGTAAGTGCCGGTCCTTTCGACACGCCAAGTGGCCTCCATGCGGTAAATGCCCCTAAAGCCTGAACCCAAAACACCCTAAACCCTAAAGCAGCTAACTCGAGCTGTGATTTTGAACAGCTTCCTC
>CAZIVO010000017.1:43335-44589 GCA_964542765.1 uncultured candidatus Brocadiaceae bacterium
CGGTGGGGATCAACTCGGCTGAACATGCGCGTTCCCAGGCATGTCCCCTGGCTTTTGTCGAGTTGGGGTAGAGCCCGCCGGAGCCGAAGAGCTGGTTGGCGGGCAAGGCGATAGATATCGTCGGCAATGCTCGCAATCCCTTGCGGACATCGTCCTTGTAGGCCGGATCATTGACGATCTGCGGGTCCATTTCGTAATCGGCGATCGCCGATCCGCCCCAGGTTTTGGGATAGCCGGGTGGATTGTTGGGCTGGCGAACGACGTCCTCGATGAACACGAAGGTCTGCGTGTCGGTGGGCGAGGTCACGTGGTTGGACTTGAACGCGGCGGTGCGCAGGACAGTTGTCTTCGAGATGGTGAGGGGTCCGCTGTAGACCTTGCCGTTGGTCGCCGTCGGCGGGCTGCCGTCGACGGTGTAGCGGATCGTCGCACCATTGGTCGCGCAGGTGATCGCTGTTGCGAAAGGATAATCATGGAGGCCGTGGGAAACCTGGATCTTGGCGATGCTGACGATCCCCGGTAGCCCCTTACCGTTCCGTGCACCCGGCGTCGCTTGCGTGAAGTAGCCCTGTCCGGATGCACCCACTCGTGCCCCGTAGGAGATATCAGTTCGTTGTTCGGGGAATTTTGGTGCGAAGTTGCTGACCAGTGTGCGTCCGTCGGGTTTGACCAGGGCGAGATACTCGCCATCACCATCAAGTTTGAAGTTGGTGTGCAGGGGCTTGCCTTGGGTCGCTCGGTCCTTGCCCGAGACGAACACCACGAGATAGCCGTCAGCCTTCACCGAGACGCTCGGTAGTTTCCACTGCGTGAGTTGCGCGGCATCGTCGGTCAGGTACCAGCCGCCGAGATTGAGAGCCCCCGGCCCCGGGTTGTGGATCTCGATCCAGTCGGAGGGGTCGCTATTCTCATCCTTCAGCCCGGTGGCATTGCGAGCCATCAGCTCGGTGATGGAGGGGGTCTGAGCCGAGATAGCTGTACACCAGGCCAGGAGCGGCAGCAGGGGGGTCAGGCGCATGTCAGCATCTTACTGCTTATTTCCGGTCCGTGCTCGACTACCCACCTCATGTGAATGGTGTGGGGTGGGTAGAGAGTGGCTGGAGTAGTCGGCCGAGAATGGTCCGGGGAGGCGGCATCCATCATCGCACTTTGCTCTGGTATGAGCATGCGGGCAGACCCGGGGGGCTTCGCGGCCCGGCTCCGCGATTTTCTCATGAATGATTGCGGTCCTCGGCGGGTCCTTACGCTTGGGGG
>CAZIVO010000018.1:0-43684 GCA_964542765.1 uncultured candidatus Brocadiaceae bacterium
ATGAATGCTGGATTCGGGTAGCTCGGCGTTGCGGTAGAACTCCTGATAAAACTCCGGCAGAACCGCCGCATCGCTTGCCGAAAAAGCTGACAGGTCGAGAGTTGTTTCCCGTCCGAGGAAGAACCGATTCTCGGTGCGAGCGATATTTCTCTCGCGGTTGTCGATCAGTAGAGAATTGCCTAATCGATTTCCGATGTCCCGATTTCTGATTTCTCGGCGGTTGGGCCCGTCGTCGTTCATGAAGAAAAGATCTGTGCGGCCGCGGTAGAGGCCTTCGACCCCGTAGTTCAGGCGGGTGTCCAGGGGGGCTCCTCGCTTTTGGTTGTAACCGAGGCCCAAGACCACATCGCCGCGGAACTCCGATGCTGGTCGGCCGGTGAGGAGCTCGTGCAAGGGCCCTCCGAGACCGTTGAGCGACCAACCGAGGTCGACCTCGACCTGTGTTTGTTCGGTGGAGTCGTAACTAACGGAGAGGCTTTTGATGGGGGTTTGAAGTTGTGATCCTGTGAAATATTGGGCGTTCGGCAAGGGCAAGATCGTCATGCCGGACACGGCGAAACCAGCGCCTTTGCTGCGGATCTCGAACTCGTCACCACGTTCGATGATCTCGATCTCGGCGGAGTTGATCTCGAAGTGAGGCTTGCCAGCGGTGCATGTTGTGATCGAGACATCGCGGCCAACGAGGCGAGGCCCTTGCTTCGTAAGGACATCTCCTCGAACAATGATTGTTATCGGCGGGCCAGTGGTCCGATGTGTTCGGAGGCGCAGGAGAACATCGCGAAAGACCCCGCGATCATCCTGCACGGAAAATGACATCTGCGAAGCTCGCAACATCTCGACGCCTTCGTGTACCAGTGTGACGCTCCCTTCGAGGTACAGGAAGTGGATGAGGCTCAAGGGGGCGCTGAAATTAGACTTCTCGGAGGACCCTTGGTTTGTTGAGTGGAGAAAGGACTGAAGGCGCTCACGCAAAAGATCGTCCGTGATTTTGCGGCGCGGGAGTGGCCGAGGGAGATTTCGCTGCGGCAACCCGGATTCCTGCGAGCTTTTGTTTTTGAGCCTTACGAAGCCGTCTCGATCTGCCAGAACGATGACCTTGTCGGCGCGAATCTCCGTTGACCCATACCTTAGCCGGACCCCCCCGGTAGCCAGGATTTCGTAGTAGTCACCGCTATAACTGCCGCGCTGGTATTCCCCATAGACGGTCAACATGCCCCCGGGATTTCGTGCCCCTTGACCCGGCGCAGCGTCAGTTTGTTCGGGGGTTACGGGGTTGGATTGGCAGGGTAGTGGTAGCCGGGAAAACAAGACCGCGACGATCGTCATGAAGAAACCGATCCTCGCCCCCTCCCATTTGATCACTTGCCGCGCCCTTCCGTGAAAAGGGTCTTCCAGGCTCGCACCTCATAGGTCAGGTAATTGACTTCGACCCAGGGCCCGCGGCATGACGTTTGGTCCGGCAAGGTGATGACGGCTTCTCGTTCGCCTCCCCGCGCAACGCAGAGGTTGCTTTGAAGATTCAAGGAGAGTTCTTGGGAGTCTGCCCGCAGACCTTTCCACCTCAAGTTGGTATTGCCCTGAGCAAAGACTCGTAAAGCCTCTCCCGTCTGTGGGTCTCGGCGGATGATCACCTTGTTGGCGCGCAACTGAGCCCCTTCCGGATGAATGGATCCATCAGGGAGCAGGCTTTTGATTTTGACCAGGTCGGTCATCTGAAAGGCTTTGGAATTGGCCTGGATCGGTCCACGACTCTCGATTGTGGTGGTTCCACCGCGGCCACTGAGGCGAGCGAGGGAACCCGAGGATCCTTGGATGGTTAGCCGGGGCGTAAGCGGGCCTTCCGGGAGCAACATCATCGCCCCACCGCTTGAGGTGGCGGGAAAACGGATCGAACTGGCCACCCCGGAGAGGGCCTGTTGATCATCGGTGTGCTGGAATCTGGCTGGGTAGCCGGTGATAAAACCAGAGCCATCATCGACGGACATGATCAGGATCTTTCCGCTTGCAAGGATCTCCTTATTGCTACCGACAGCATGATCTTGAAGTTCAACGGAGCCGCGGGCGAAGAGATAGCCAGAAGTGTGGGGGCGTTGATGCAGGTGTTGAGCAAAAGAGGGCAGGAAGCGGGCGTATGGGGCGATGCTTTCCGGTGGTGCGACGAAAGGGATGATCTCGATCGAAGCTGCATCGAGAGTGCTCTTTCGCGTAGCTGGTTCGGATTTCTTGGTTGGTTGATCGCTGAACTCGATCCGGGCATCACCCGTTGCCAAGAACAAGGCATTCTGCCCGTCGAGTTGAAGCACCTGTATTTCTTTGCCGGTCAGAATCCCTTGGGATTCACTAGCAACTCGAGCGGGAGAGCCAGAGAACAACCAAACATTCGGCTCTTGGCTTTGCATGACAAGAGCGGTGGTCTCGACGCGACCATCGGCTGTTGTGGTGATCAGATGACAGGGGTCACCGGCAACTTCCAGAGCACTCAAGCCTCCGGAACCCATCCGGGCGTCCAGTCTCGATGCCTGAGTCAGCTGACCTCGGTCCGAGGATAGTTGCACATCGATATCGCTGGCTGGCGAGCGGAGATGAATTTCATTGGTGGCATCCTTGTCGCGCACCAACAGGCATGTGCCCGTTCCCGAAAGAAGCAAGTCAGCATGCTGCACCTGGAAGCGATGTTCGGAGTTCATGACTCGAGGGCCGAGGAAGGCTGTTTCTCCGTCAGGGGTGGCGTGAAGAAAAAATCCACGGTTGCCACGAACGGCCAAACCCCCCTCGCCTTCGTTGATCTCGACCGCCCCATGTCCGTTCATGGTCAAGAACCCTGGGATATTCGAGTTGCGCAGGACTTCGAGACCCTCGCTAGCCTTGACCCGAACCCCTTCTTCCTGGAGGGAGGAGCGGCCTTCGAAGATGGCGAGCTGGTCGAGGAGTGGGCCCAGTGACCACTCGGGAAAGCCAAAGCTACCCAGGATTGGCGAAAGGTGGTTGCGAAGGAAAACCAGATGGATCTTCGCATCGGAGGTGAATGCGGTGGGTCGATCGCCTTGGGTAAGCAGTTCGGGGTTTCCCGATGCTGAGAAAAGATAGATTTCGCCGTCATTGCTGGGAAGCGAGTCGAGTTGCTGACAGCTGAGGTTGAGGTCGGGGGTGATCAACCGTGCCGGCATGTCGGGGGTACCCGCGAGATGAATTTTGTGCAATTGAGTTTGTGAGCCGGGGTCCGTAGAGGTTTCGTTCTCACCTTTTCGATGGAGTATCGCCTGAAGAGAATCGCCTTCCGCTCGTCCCCCGGAAGTTTCTCGGATGCCGAGATCCAGACCCTCGATCCGGACCTTGTCTTCAAGGCGGATGAGCGTCATTCCAGAGGTCAGGTTTTCGCGGTATCGGCCGCTGCCAGATGCCGACAAGCGGGTTGTTCGAGAGGGTGAGATGGCCGTCAGGACCGGGTCCGAATTGATCAAGATGTCTGTTTCGACCGATGGGCTTTTCTGCTGACCCTTGGCTGGCAAGAGGGCTTCCAGACCGTGCCCCTTGAGGTGAAGGGGCCGGTTCCCGCCGAGATCGAGGTCGAAAGGTTCGGCGGGATTGCGCGTATGGAGATGAACGGCTTGCGCGGTGCTGAGGACGAGTAACTCGGCGACGGACAGGCGGAGATCTGGAACCTCTGCGTCCGACCTGGTTGTAAGCAGGACGTTGCGAAGATCGATCTCCTTATCTTCTGCGATCCGGCGGCGGCCAGTTTCGTCCTCTGCGATTTCGATCCATGCTCGTTTCGCTTCAAGGAGACCCGATGGCTTTGGCGTCGGTTGGTCAGCAGGGCCACCTACATCATAGAAAACCACCCTGACCTCCTCGAGCTCTTGTGTCTCATCCGGGTGCAGGCGGCTGTCTTCAGCCCGCAGCCAGTACCGTCGAAGGGGTCGGTTCGAACCGTCGGGTAAGATGATTCGGCGCTCGCTGATGAATTCGATGGAGCCGCTCACGCGCATGCGCATGCTGCGGCTGACTCCACCCCCATCGGCCTTGCCGACATGCAAGCCACTGCCGGACCCCTTCGGATCAGGCCCATCGTCAAGGCTGGGAGTCGTGTTGCTGGAGGGGAATAGGCGATCGCTACCAATCGCCAGGTTCAAGACCAGGAGACCCGATACAAGCAACAGCAAGAAGGCTGCGATCTGTTTGATCATTTCAGACCCCCCGCTTGGACGATTCCGGCCCAAAGCCCCTTCGAAACGAGGAGAATTTCCACGACCTCGCGCAGTGCACCCTCCCCACCAGCAGCGGCCGTGACATGGTGAACGGCATCTCTGACCTCGGGACGCCCGTTCGGGACGGAGGCGGAGAAGCCAACCCGTCGCAGAACAGGCAAATCCAGAAGGTCGTCACCAATGTAGGCGACCTGTTGATCAACGAGTCCGTAACGATCGAGGAGTTGATCGAGGATCTTGCACTTGTCGAGTTGATCGAGGTGCAACTCCTGGACGCCGAGTTTTATTGCTCGCTCGGCAAGTTGTTTCTGAGGCCGCCCGGAAAGGAAGCCCGAGATCCCTCCTGCGCGGTGCCAGTTGACGAGGCCGGCCCAGTCATGGACGTGATAGGAGGTTGTCTCGCGTCCATCACCATCAAGGCGTACGCACCCGTCGGTCAAGACGCCATCGACATCGGTGATCAACAGGCGAACCTCTTTGAGGATTTCTCGTGGGGGAAGACCGCTGCCGGAGGCTCTCATCCGATCTTCAGATCCAGAAGATCCTGAACATCCAACAGTCCGAGCAAGCAATTGTTTTGGTCTGCCACAGGTATCTGGTCAATGTGGTGTTTGTGCAGCAAGGCCAAGGCTTCGGTAGCAAAGGCATCGGGCGAAATCGTTCGAGGGGCGGTAATCATCACGTCTTCGATGTTGATCGAAGCAAGCGATCCAGGATCGGTCGCGAGCAACCTTCGTAAATCGCCATCCGTGAAGAAGCCGATCAATGCGCCCTTGTCATCAACAACGCTGGTTGCTCCAGGGCGACCCGAGGTTGTTGTCATCACCTCGATGGTTTCGAGGAGGGTTGCACCTGTCTGTATTTGTGGATTGCGCTCCTCGGTTCGCATCAACTCTTTGACCTTCATGAGTTGCCGACCCAGATCACCGCCAGGATGGTAGCGGGCGAAATCTTCGGGCCCGAAGGAGCGCCCTTCTTGAACAATCAGGGCAAGAGCATCCCCGAGAGCCAGCATGGCGATCGTCGATGCACTCGGCGCGAGACGGTAGCGCCCGACCTCTTCGATGCGTCCGAGTTCAAGGGTGTGATCGGCATGTCGCCCCAGTGCTGAGTCCTCCGATTGCGTGATGGCTACGATGGAGACTCCGACAGCTTTCACGGGACCCACCAACCGCAGGACCTCTTCGGTTTCTCCCGATTTTGACAGGGCCAAGAGCAGGTCGCCGGCTGCGATGCGCCCGAGATCGCCGTGAACAGCCTCGGCGGGGTGGAGGAAGATCGAAGGCGTCCCTGTCGAGGAGAAGGTTGCGGAAATCTTTTCGGCGATGATTCCCGCTTTGCCCATACCGGTGGTGACGACCCGCCCGCCGAGACCGAGGATCATTTCGGTCACGTGCACGAAGGTTTCGTTCACATGCTCGGCCACGCCACTGACCGCTTCGGCTTCTTGGGCGATGATCGAGCGAGCTCGCTGGATACAAGGGTCCATGGCTACCTCGGAAGGGAGAATATCAGCTGAGGTTCTCAGGTTCCCGGATTCCTGAGAGGAAGAGGCTTTCGGGGCCGGGAAGGCATTGGCAGATTCCCGGGGGAACGGAGTCAAAACTCACAAACCCGGAGATCCGGGCAGCGCAGAAGATACACTCTTGCTGTCATGTCCTACCGGGTCGAACTCCCTGTCTTCTCTGGCCCGCTAGACCTCCTCCTCCACCTCGTGAAGCAGCAGGAGGTGGATATACGGGAGGTTTCGATCGCGTCGATCCTCGACGCATTTCTCGAGCATCTCGACGTGCTCGCGGCGCTGGATTTGGCGGATATCGGCGACTTTGTGGTCATGGCGAGCACGCTCATGGAACTCAAATCCCGCGAACTGCTACCCCGGGAGGATCTCGCATCCGAGGAGGAGTTGGATCCGCGGGACGATCTGATCCGGCGCCTACTGGAGTACAAGCGCTACCGGGATCTGTCTCGGAGGCTCGAACAAATGGGCCGTCGCCGATCACGCCAGCTCGAGCCCAGGCTCAAGATGCCGGCTGAATTGAAGGCGGCCGAAGATGAGAAGAGTCTCGATCTTGGGGACGCCGGGGTCTGGGCGCTGACGGAAGCTTTCGCCCGATTGCTCGAAGAGACCGGTGGCGAGACAACGCTTCACGTCAATATTGATGAGCACGGAGTCAGCCACTTCACCGAGAAGGTCTTGGACATCGTCAAATCCAAGCCGGAAGTATTGTTCGAAGAGCTTTTCGATCCCCGTGATGGGCGAATCGGATTGATCAGCGCCTTGATCGCGGTGCTCGAGTTGATGAAGCAGGGTTTCCTTCGAGCTCACCAAGACGCGTTGAGTGATCCGATCATGGTTGCGTATCGTGGTCCCGCGGATCTCACAGCCGAAGAGGTTACGACGATGGCGCGTTCGGCTTGGGGTGACGGTGAGGACAAGGATGAAGAAGAGGGCCCGGTCGAAACGAGCCCGGAAGAAGTCACGGAGAACTGACCGCGATCTCGCGAAAGGCTCTCAGGCAGAATTGCGTGTGCCGGGAGACTGGCCCATACTCTTTGCAGCAGCTCAAACGATCAGGCCCCGAGAACAGTGAAGACAGTTTTTTTTGGTAGCGGAGAATTTGCCCTTCCCTCGCTTCGGGCATTGGCCGACCGGGGTGTGTCTCTCGTTGTGACCAAGCCGGATGCACCACGAGGTCGAGGCCGCAAGATCTACCCGCAAGAGGTCCGACTTCTGGCCGAAGAACTTGGCCTGCCGTGTGAACAGCCCGAAGATTGCAATGACCCATCCTTCGTTGCCCGGCTTGCTGAGCAGGGATTCGATCTCGGGGTAGTCGTCAGTTTCGGGGTTATTCTGACGAGGGAGCTCTTCGATGCGCCAACCCATGGCTGCATCAACGCTCACGCATCCTTGCTCCCCCTTTTCCGGGGAGCAGCGCCGATCCAGTATGCGATCAAGGAAGGTGAGGAGCGAACGGGCATCACGATCATCAAGATTGGAGAGGCCCTCGACGCAGGCGACATCTTGCTGGCTGAAGAAACACCGATCGAGGCCGGAGAAACAGCTGGCGAGCTGCACGTGAGGCTTGCGGCCCTGTCCGGTGAAGTGCTGGTCAAGGCATGTGAGATCATCGAATCCGGGGCAGCCAGCTATACCCCCCAAGACCACGCCCAGGCGACGCGGGCGCCGAAGGTGGAGAAGGTAGATGGGGTGATCGATTGGTCTCGCTCAGCAGAAGTGATCGCCCTGCTGGTCCGGGCGATGACTCCCAAGCCGGGGGCCCAGACACGCTTGGGAGCCAAGCGCTTCATCATTTTGGAGGGCGAAGTCGAACAGGACCTGTACGGGCTGGGAGAACCAGGGAAAGTCCAATCTGGCGGGGAGGAGGGCATCCGGGTCTGTACCGGAAAAGAGCTCTACCGAATCATCCGGATCAAACCCGAGAACGGCCGAAACATGACGGCGGGCGAGTTTGTTCGCGGGCATCCATTGGCGCCGGACGAGCGATTCGGGTGAGGGATATCCGACGCAACTCGGATGACCAGAGTATTTGATGCCGAGCTCACGTGAATCTGCGTTCCGCGCGATTGTTGCAGTGGAGCGCGACCGAGCTGTGCGAATCGATGAGGGGCTGAAAGCCGATGAGCTGACGCCGGTGGAGCGCGACCTCGCCCTTGAACTTGCTCGCGGCGTCGAGCGAAAACGGCGACTCCTCGATCTGGTCATCAATGAGCTGGCAGATCGCCAGCCCCCACGAGACCCATACCTGAGATCAGCGCTGCGTTTGGGCGCATACCAGGTTCTTTTTTTGACGCGGATTCCTTCCCACGCTGCGGTGAACGAGACGGTGAAGCTCGTTCGCCATGGGCGCGGGATGGTCAATGCTGTGCTGCGGCGGTTGATTTCCTTGGTGCAGCAGAGGCCGCCGGACCCCGCGCAGGCACGCCGCGAGATCGAACTTCCTGAGGGCCGCACACTGGCGCTGGAGCGTGATGTCCTGCCCGATATGGCGGAGTCGCCGGCGGAAGCCACGGCAATCCTCCATGGCTTGCCGAGCTTCCTTGTGGAGCGCTGGGTCACAACCCATGGCCTGTCCGTGGCGACACAGATAGCTCGCGCTTCGAGCCACAAGCCATGCGTTTCGCTGCGCGCAAATCGGCTGAGGTGCACCGCCGAGGAGCTTGCCTTCCAACTCGAAAAGGAGGGGGTCGAAACTCAACCGTCCGAGCACCCGCGCATGCTGCGGTGGACGGGGGGTGCTTCGCCTTTTTCCACTCAAGCCATGAACGACGGGTTGTTCCTGGCCCAGGACCCCACGGCTCTCAGGGCGGTGGATGCCTTGGAGCCCCGCGAGGGGGAAGTCTTGCTGGATCTGTGCGCCGCTCCTGGTGGCAAGGCGACAGCTCTCGCCGAAGCTGTGGCGCCGACAGGGTGCGTACATGCCTTCGATCCGCATCCCGGTCGCCGTGAGAAGATCCAGGAAAACGCGATACGCCTGGGGCTGGAGAAGGTGCTCTCGATTCATGGTGACCTGGCCACCCTTCCCTTGGGCGATGGCGCTCTCGCCGACGTTCCTTGCTCCAATACGGGCGTCTTGTCCCGCCGAGTTGAGGTGCGTCGACGGATCAGTCAGGCGGCGATCGAGGGGCTGGCCCGGAAGCAGCGTGGGATTCTCGAGGACACCATGGCCCGCGTGCGACCGGGTGGCCGCGTGGTCTATTCGACATGCAGCCTTGAGTTCGAAGAGAACGAGGATGTCGTGGCGGCCTCGGCGGGCCGTTTGATTCGCGATGAACTGACCCTTCCCGATCCCCCCCACCATGATGGCGGCTACTTTGCAGTCCTGCAGGTTAGCGGCGGCTCTGCCGTGTAGACTCCGAACATGCCTTCCGCAACCAGACACCGTCGGGCTGGGCGCTGCCCATCCCATGATTCTCTATTTCACAAACTCAAGAAACGGGATTGATCGCCCGGAACTTCGACCATGCTGCTCGGGTACAACACCAACGGCCTCCAGAATCACCGTCTCGACGAAGCATTGCAGTTGCTGGCCGATCATGGCTACCAGGCCGTGGCCTTGACGCTGGATGTCCCGCATCTCGATCCCTTCAACAGTAGCCCTCGAGAGGTGTCGCGGATTGCCACCTTGCTCGATCGGTTAGGCCTCCAGCCCACCATTGAAACGGGCGCTCGCTTCGTTTTGGACCCGGAACGAAAGCACGAACCGACCCTGATGACCCGTGATGCGGAGGGTAGAGAGCGCAGGCTGGATTTTTATCGGCGTTGCGCACGGATGGGCCAGGACCTGGATGCTCGGGTCCTGAGCTTCTGGTCGGGCACTGACCACAGTCCAGGCTCGGATTCACGAGATTGGCTCTACGAGGGCGTTGTGCGGGCCTGTGAGGCGATTCGTTCGCAAGGGATCGAACCGGCTTTCGAGCCAGAACCAGGTATGGCGGTGGAGACCGTGGCGGATTGGGCGGCGATGGCCGCTGCTCTGGGAGATGCGTCACCGTCCCTATGCCTTGATATAGGGCACCTTTACGTCACCGGCGAGGCTCCCACGGACGAAATTGTCTCCGCCCATGTAGATCGAATCCGCCAGGTCCATCTGGAGGATATCAAGGCGGGAATTCACGAGCATCTCCTTCCAGGACAAGGAGATATGGATTTTTGCGGGGTTCGCAAGGCGCTCGAGAATGCGGCTTATCAGGGCCCTGTCTGCTTCGAACTCTCGAGATCGAGCCACATGGCTCCGCAGGCAGTGGCCCTTTGTCGGGAAACATGGGAGGCCAGCGGACATTGACCCGCCCTGCCAGGAGTCTATTCTTTCTGTCTTCCTGAGGGGGAAAGATGCCTGCGACGTCATCCGACTCCTCCATTCCACCAGGGAGATCATGGTATGAGGCAGTGCCCGACACGCGAAGCGGAAGGTCGGCCCTTGATTGCGCACCAGATAGGCGCCTGTCAATGTCTCCAACGGCAGCGCGAGTTTTATCACAAGTGCCGGGGCTGTGCGTATCATGGCAAGGCGGTGGATTGGCTCATCGAACCGGAAGAGGGAACCGCCCCCCGGTCGGTCGTGGAGATTCCGCGCAATGGCGTTGGCCGTCACACCGAAGAGGCCGCGCCTGCGAACAGGCTAAGGTTCGCTGACGCAAGCGAACCAAGCCAGGCGATGTGAACCCGATCAGCGCGGTGGAATGGATCAGAAGCTGATCCGCCGCCGGCTCTTCCTCTCGGGGCATTGGCCCGAAAAGGCCGGAGATCAGTCGGTTTGTGGCGGTTTGGCTGAGCGCTGGTAAACCAGCAGGAACAGCAACAGGACCGCTACAGCTGCGAGTGCACGATCATTGATGATGGTCTCGCCATCAGGGCCTGTCGTCTCGACAATCTCTCTGATGTTGTCGATCAGGCCGGTGGTCCCGGGGAACAGGAGGTCGACCACCAATAAAACGGTCACGAGCGTCAGACCGATCTCGGCGATGACGCGCAGCCAGCTGAGGAGTGAGTCAGCGAAGGTTTTCACATGGGCCTTGCATTAAATTCAACACCCCCGCCCAGGTCCCGGGACCTGTGATGGCGAGGGCGTTGAAGCCGTCAATGCATCGACGATGGCGATCAGCGTCTTAGAACCGCCATGAAGACGATCAACGCCACGATGCCAGTGATGCCTTGGCCTGTGAAGCTGGTAACCAGTGCGCCGACATTGGCCACAATCCCCGTGGTTCCAGGGAACAGGATGTCGACTACCAAGAAGGCTCCCACCAGACTCATTCCCAAGCGAACTGCGTCGCCCAGCCAGCCATTGATGGTGCTCATCGATTCGTTAACTGTCGCCATAATTTAACCTCCCGTGAAGGTCACCGATATTGGTGCTGATAGTTGGATCGTCCTGTGAGGGGCCTCGATTCAGTCGGGGACGCAGGAAATCGGTGCAAAGCCTCCCAATCAGGGCTCAGGATCTATTTGCGAAAACCTACGGAGATTCCTTTTGGAGCATGCCTCATGATGGGGAAAAGCACCTTTAGGGAAGATTTCCCGTAGGAGTGAGAAAACTTCAAATTGTTGGGCCAGACTCCCCTGGCCCCACGACTTTCTCGCTACACCCGGGAGTATCAGGGCGATCGACCGAGGAAGCCTCGCAGGGCCTGGGCGGCCTCAGCAAAGTGCTCCTGGAGTGCGGTGGCGGCCTTCTGGCACAGGCCCAGATGCTTTTGCGAACTACCCACCAGCAGGTTCTCGCAGTCGCTTTCCACCATGACGGCGCCGAGCGTGCCGGCAACCCCTTTGAGGGCATGGGCATGGCGTTTGATCTCCGCGAAATCCTGGTTTGCGAGAGCGCTCAGGACCCCGTGGATCTTGCGGGGCGCATCCTCGAGGAACATATCAACAAGGTCGGCAATAAAGCCCGGATCGCCATCTTCGCCCAGCGAGGCCAGTTCCACGACCACGTCCATGTTGAGGCTGTTATTCATGTTCGGTCCCGTCAGGGCGGTTCTCCGCGCGATCAAAGGCTGGGCTTCCAGCCTCGATCTGCGTTATCGGCAGGGGGCGGGCTCTATCTTGACCCGGCCGCTCAGCCTTCGGCAGCAGCGCGGATTTGGTCCTCGCTGAGCAGGCGCTTGCTGAGTTTGCCGGCGGCGAGAACCCGCTTAACGATCTCGTCGGTGGTCTCCAGGCCCATCTTTTCGAGCACCCAGACGACGTTGGATCGTCCGCTCATCGGGCCGATACGGATCTTCTGTTCGAGTCCGACCAGGCTGGCGGGTACGCCGCTGTATACCGAATCAGCAAGGCGGTGATCGCCCTTGCGGAAGGCCTTGATGACCGCCGAGGCATGTACTCCGGTCCCCGTTTCGAAGGCATCCTCGCCCAGGACCGGATAATTGCAAGGAACAGCAATGCCGACGGCGTCAGCAGCCTTTTGGACGTATTCCGGCAAGCGGCTCAGATCATTGCTGGCCCAACCCAACAACCGGCAATTGACCAGGAGGAGATCCATGGGTGCGTTGCCAACCCTCTCGCCGATACCCAGTGCCGTTGCATGGATACGGTCGGCGCCGGCCGTGATGGCAGCCAAGCAATTGGCGATGCCGAGGTCGCGGTCCCTGTGCCCATGCCAGTCGATCTTGATGGACGGGTCGAAATCATCAGCGAGCTTACGGACGAAGGAGACAACGGATCGTGTTCCCGAGGGTGTTGCATGCCCGACCGTGTCACACACGCACAAGCGCCTCGCTCCATGCTCCATGGCAGCCGTGTACAAGGCCCGGATCGTGTCCGGGTGGGCGCGGGTGGTGTCCTCGGTGACGTACATGGTTTCAAGGTCGTGTTTCTGGCAAAAATCCAGAGCTTCCGCCGTGTTCAGGAGCATCTTCTCGAGGGTCCAGTCTTCCGTGTATCGGCGGATTTGACTGCTGCCGATGAACATGCAGACATCGATCGGGACGCCGGCCTCCTGCACGATTTCAGCTGCGGGCGCGATATCGCTGATCAGCGTTCGGCAAGCAACGTTGGGCCGGATCTTCAGCTTGTGGTCGGCAATTTCCCTGGTCATTCGCAGGATGTCGGCGCGTGGGCGCTCCCCAGCCCCGGGCAAGCCGATGTCGGCTGCGTGGATCCCCAGGCTGTCCATGATGTGGAGAAGCTCCACCTTCTGCTCAACGGTTGGGTCGTCCACGGAGGGGGACTGCAGACCATCTCGAAGGGTCTCATCGTTAAATTCGATGGGTTTGCTCGGAGCGGGGAGATCCTCCTCCCGGTTCCAGTCATAGATCAGGTCCTCGATATGCTCCATGGTGGGTAGTCTAGTCGTCCGTCATCAACCTTCAGCTATCTGCTGATTCTAAGTTGACGGCAGAAAGCATAAAACGCCTGCATGATCGTGATGAAGTTTGGCGGCACCTCGGTTGGATCGGCCGAGAAAATCCGAGCCGTACTCAATATTATTGGTCGCGAGGCTGAAAGGGCTCCCGCGGTTGTTGTTTCGGCCCACGCGGGCGTGACCGATGCTTTGCTGGAGCTCGGTGCCGTTGCGCCCGGTGGCGAGGTGTGCACGGAGCGCATAGAAAGCTGTCACCGCGAGATCCTCCGTGACCTGGGTCTAGCCGAAGATCTTCACGACGATCTTTTTTCCGAGCTCCGCGACCTGGTCCGGGGGATGAGGTTGGTGGGCGAGGCCAGTCCCCGAGCGAAAGACAGTCTGGTCTCTTTCGGTGAGCGGTGCTCTGCCCGGACCATCGCAGCCTTCCTGTCGGCGAACGGCTTTCCAGCCCAGGCGGTGGATGCTTTCGATGCAGGTCTGCGCACCGATGGAAACTCTGGTCGCGCCCGACCGCTCCCGGACGAGGGGCGTATCGCCGGATACATGGCCGGGATCGATGGGATACCGGTGGTGACAGGTTTCATCGCCAAGGATGTTCATGGAAATATCACGACACTGGGGCGCAATGGTTCGGATTATACGGCGGCCTTGTTCGGGCAAGCCTTGGGCGCGGAAGAGATACAGATCTGGACCGATGTCGACGGGATTTTGACAGCCGACCCCAAGATCGTTCCCGACGCCCGACCGATTCCCGCCATGAGTTTTGATGAGGCGAGCGAACTCGCCTACTACGGTGGCCGGGTTCTTCACCCGGCGACGATTCTGCCCGCGATCGAAGACGCCATCCCCGTTCGGGTTTTGAATACGAGCCGCCCTGATTTGCCAGGGACGATCATCCTGGCCAAGTTCGAAAACACGAGCAGTGCGGTTTGCTCGATTGTCTACAAGCGCGCCATCAATCTGATCAATCTGATATCCCCGAGGATGCTCCAGCAGCATGGTTTTCTCGCCAAGGTCTTCACCGCGGCGGCGAATCGAGAGATCGATGTCGATATTGTTGCAACTTCCGAGGTTTCGATCACGATGACGACGGCAAGCAACGAGAACCTCGATGCTTTCGCGGCCGACCTGGAAAGTATCGGCGAGGTTTCGGTGGAGCCTGACCACGCGATGCTCTGCGTCGTCGGGCAGGGCATTGCCCATGAAAAAGGTGTTGCGGCCCGGGTGTTGACCACGATTGCGGAATCAGGAGTTCGCGTTCGCGTCATCAGTCAAGGTGCGGTCAAGGTCAACGTCGCGACAGTGATTGGTGAGGCGGATCTCGAATGCGCGGTCAAGGCGCTTCACGAGGCTTTTTTCGGCTAACGGGGCGCGGCGGAAAGCGACATAACTTGGGCTTCCTCACAAAGCAGACGACCCAAAAGAATTTCACCGGGCGATGGTCGACCGTTGGCGGCTTTCTGCTGGACACCCTCCCCATTGCCGTCGTGGCCCTGCTGGTACTCCACCTGATCCGTGCCAATTTGCTCGACAACTACATCGTGCCATCGGGCAGCATGGAGCCGGCCCTGCACGGCGACCCTGAGCAGGGCGATCTCGTGCTCGTCGACAAGACAGCCTTCTGGGGTCGCCGTCTTCCGGAGAGGCTCGATCTTGTCGTGCTGCGCGATCCGGCTGACCCGACGGGAGACCATCTGGTCAAGCGGCTGGTTGCATGGGGAGACCAGAACAAGGGTGGCGAATTCATTCAGATTCGCTCGGGGGATCTGTACATCGGCCGAGAAAAGCATGAGATGACGCGGCTGGTCAAGGACCCGGTCGCGCACCGCAATCTGAGGGTGACACATTTTCTCTTTCCAGATCCGCTCGAGACTCGCGATCCGGAGACCTATTTCCACGCCCAATCCGGATGGTCGCGCCAAGGGGAGGCGATCAAGCTTTCAGCGGCGGCGGCGGACATCGAAGGTTTGTCACGCATGCTGACGCCAGCGGCCAATCAGGCGAGGCGAAGCGAGAGGGGTCGCTACTGGCTGCCGGGTCACCTGGGAACGGCAAGGCCGGTGGACGCTTCTTTTGTCGATGCGGCGGGAAAACTTCATCCGGGAGACGGGTTGTTCAGGGACATTGGCATGGAGCTGGATCTCGTGCTCGATGAGGGCTGGACCGGCTTGCAATTTGTTCTTGAGTATCACGATGACGATTACTCCTTCACCTTGACGCCGGATGGAGAGGCGAGATTTTTTTTCATGGGCGCGGTGGCCCTCCCGGTCAAGCGAGTGGTGTTGTCCGGGCCAAGAGCGCAGATCGCTTTCGGTTACATGGACGGACATCTCTTCTTCGTGGTTGGAGGGCGTAAGGTGTTTCACTTCGCGTCCGACCTGACGAAGGAAGATGCTCTGGATTATCGGATGCACAACCTCTTGCACGCTGCTGTTGCCGGAGCCGGTGCGAAGGTCGAGCGCGTAAGGCTCTTCCATGATGTGCACTACCGATCCTTGCTCGCTGGCCCCGATGGCTGGGGAGAGCCGCATCATGTTGAACCGGGCCAGCTGTGGCTGCTGGGAGACAATGCCTCGGGTAGTCGCGATTCACGACATCTTGGCCCCTACCCGTCCCATCATCTTGTTGGTCGTCCGGTCGCGATTTTGCGACCGGCATCGAGGCGACGGTGGTTGGGCCCCAGATGACCAAGGAGGAGATACCGTCCGGCGCACTGATTTTCGCGGGCAGCTTGGTGTACGCGGCCTTGGCGGCTGCTGCGGGAATTTGGCTCTGGCTGCGAGACCGGACCGATGTGGTTGTCGAGCAATCGATAGGCCCTCATGGCCTTTGGGTTTCCATTGGCTCCGGATTGGCGGTAGGACTCGGAGTCAGCGGAGTTGCATCGTTGTTGACGCGTTATTCGGGAGCCTTCTCCCGGCTTCAGCAGCGGTTGGCGACGATGATTGGCCCATTGCGTGATGGGCAGATTCTCGTGCTGGCCCTGGTCTCATCGGTGGGGGAGGAGTTCTTCTTCAGGTTGGCCATGCAGGATGCTCTCGGGCTCTGGTGGACGGTGGCGATCTTCGGTCTTCTGCACAGTGGGCCGCGGGGTTTGCTGCTCTGGACAGTCCTGGCGCTCATGCTTGGGGCCTTGTTCGGCGTGATGATGGAGTGTGGTCTTGGCCTCCTGTCGGTCACCCTCGCACACGCCCTGATCAATTTTCTTTCTTTGAACCGAATGCAATGAACGGGTTTGCGACCTTGTGCTTTCTCGCTGCTCTTCAGCAGGCTCAAGATGTTCCGGCGACAACCAGGCCGGTTCCGGCCAAACCGATGTCCGTGCCCCGGACGGTTGTCGTTCACCGTGGCGACAAGAAGATCTCCGTGGATGGCTCTCTTCGCGACTGGCCGAGCGTTCCGGTGCTTTCGCTGGCGGACACACGCCAGCTGTCTGGAACTGCGATGGGGGCGTGGCGAGGTCCTTCCGATTGTGCGGCGACAGCTTTTCTGGCCTGGGACGAAGAGGACTTGTTCTTCGCTGCCAAGGTCATCGACGACAGGCATCGGAAATTGCCCAAGAACGCACCCCGCTTGACCGAAATCCCTCCCGCCGACGGCCTCGTGATCTCTTTCGATCCAAATCGAGACACTCGATCCATCGGCATGGACAAGGGCCGCACCGAGGACAGGGAATTCTGGCTCGCGGAAGTGGAGGGCCAGGGACGAAAACTCGTCCGGTGGGACCGCTACCGCGGTACGGCTGGTTTTGCGGAAGGGGCGGCCATGTCGGTCAAGCGGGACGAGGAGCGTCACATGACCACCTACGAGGCTCGCATTCCGTGGAAGGCCATTCTTCCCACTGACCGACAACCAAAACTTCGCATGGTCATGGACCTCGGGATTGTCGTGAACGATTACGACGAACTCACCGATCCGATGCCGCAAACAAGGATTGGCTGGACCTTCGGGACGGGTCCCAGAGTCGATCCGGGCTTGCTGGGCTCCTTGATGCTCGTGCGGACGATCAATGCCAGTATTTCCGATTTGCCGGACTTCCCGCCTCATCCTGAGTTGAACGGAGATCCGGTGCCCGGGGAGGGGCACTGGATTCAGTTCCACGAGCAACTGCGAAAGCATCCGCCGAGTCCGACCTTGAGCGGGGGCGGACATCCATCGGAGGTAGGGGGAATCAAACGACTGGAGTTGCTCGAGGATCTAGAGCGCCACCTCGCGCAGTTTCCTCGGGTCGACTATCTCGAGTATGTCCAGAGGACCGATCGCCGGATGCGTCGCGAAGTGGCCGGAGTGATCCGTTCGGGCCTCCCATTTTACTGGCACCATGCCCTGACTGATCTGGGCCGTCGAGCCAGCCTCGAAGCTCCCGACAAGGGGTTTCGGATCTTCCGATTACCGGAGGGGGGCTGGCTTATACGTAGCCGGACGGCAAACTTCGCGATCGACCCGTCGGGGTATAATTTGGAGCGACATGTTTGGGGGGCATTGGATTTTGTTCTGCTAACGAGTCCTCTGGATATAACAAAACGAAATGATCAGATATTGCTGCGGCTTTGGTCGGCCAAGCGGCCTTTCTATACGCATATAAAGTTTCATTTGCCGGCAGTGACAGCGGACAAGATGCCGCTGGTGAAGATAGGCGAGACTTACACGCTGTCAGATATGAAGATCAAGGTTCTCGGCCGCATCGACGAAAAGGGCTGGGTTACCACGACGGTCGGTTATCGGGTCGAATGGCCGGACGGCACCGTCTTGATGCATTCGGGCCAGGCCTTGCAAGAGGCGGAGTTGCCGACCGATGAAAGGGTGGACCTCTTGATCTTGTCAGCCCGGCATCCTCGCGCCCGCGTCGTTGGCCAGCGAGTGCGCGCGAAGTGGACACTGATGGAAGACGCGCTCCAGTGCTCGGCACGCCCCGGGGCAGATGGCCGTGTTCGATTGAGCCGAGTCTTTGATCTCCAGAATGGCTTGCGACCCTTCACCTCATTACTTCTGGCTCCCGGCGAGTCTTGGAATATTTTCAGATAGACCGCTTATTTCTGCTCAATAGGCCATAAGGATCGGTCATTTGAATTTCCAATCTCCTGATAGGGCAGCTATAAGTTCTGCGGAATCCCCGGAGATCCCCCCTGATTCTCCCTCCTATTTTTCACATTTCATGCAGAGGACGATTGAGTATGGCCGCCAAGAAGAAGCCGGATACAGCCAAGGGCTATGAGTTCATTATCAGTGAGCTGAAGAAAAACAAGAAGGTCGCATATGCGACGATCAAGGCTGCTGCCGACAAGATGGGTTTGACGGTTTATCCGATCATGTATGGCCGTGCGCAGCGACAGCTTGGCCTGGTCAAGGCGTCGAAGAAGAAAAAGGCTACCGCTCGTCGGGGCCCTGGCCGCCCACGCAAGATTGGCCGTCGGGGTCCGGGTCGCCCGCGCAAGGCTTCGAGCCCGCTCGATGCGATCAATGTGATGCTGTCGGAAATGAAGCAGGTCGAGCGCGACCGAGATCGCTATCGGGGGACGCTGGAGAGGATCGCGCGACTTATCGACGATGCGCTCTGAGACGACCGCTCGCTAGATGTTGGCGAAGCCGGGCCCATACACCTCCCGGGTCCGCCGATCGCAGAATTGTGCAAATCCCTGGATGACGGAATTTGTTACGGGACCGGGCTTCCCGTTGCCGATCGCCTGCCCATCGAGGATGGCGACGGGAAAGACATCCCTGAGAGAGCTGGAAAGAAACAATTCCTCGGCGTTGCGGACATCCTCCTCGCGCAGGTCCTCCTCGACCAAATGGACCCCGGCCTCCTGAGCGAATTCGAACAACAGGAGCCGGGTGATGCCCGATAAGAGGCCTGCTCGCAGTGGTGGTGTCGAGATCTTGCTGCCGCGAATGACGTAGAAATTCGAGGTCGATGCTTCGGTCACCTCCCCCTCGTGGTTGAGGAACAGGCAATCGGTTGCCCCGCGTTTGCGAGCTTCTGCGAGGCCGAGGAGGTTGTTGAGGTAATTTCCACTCTTGATGGCCGGATCCAGTGCCCGGGGGTCCATCCGGAGCCGCGGGACGATGGCGAGATGGGCGAACCCGGAAGGGGCCGGAGGCAGTTCGCGGACGAGAATCACCCATGTCAAAGGGCCTGGAGCGAAGGAGAGGTCGATGTTTGGCGCGGTCGCCGTGCCCCGCGTGGCAATAATGCGGACGTAGCTTTCGCCATGGTCTGCCGAGGCCAGAGTGGTCTTGATGCGCTGCAGGATTTCCTCATTTGTGAGATCCAAAGGCAGGCCGATTCCCGTGGCTGAAGCCCGTAGACGGTCCAGATGCTCGGGCCAACCGAAAGGGACCCCGGATCGGGTTCTCATGACCTCGTAAACCGAATCCCCGAACAGGAACCCCCGATCGAGAACCGAGACCTGAGCTTCGTGCTCAAGTCTTATTTCTCCGTCAAGATTGCACAAGCGAGTCATCGGTCGAGGATGGTAAATTGGCAGCCGAACAACTCCATGTGCGGCTTCATTTCTATTTTCGGTCCCGACGGAACGGATGTCATCCAAGATGTTCTCGCCGGCTTGATCTCGATTCAACACCGCGGCCAGGATGCCGCAGGTGTGGTCACTTATAACGGCAAGTTCGAGGCGAAGAAGGGGCTGGGATTGGTCCGCGAAGTCTTCGCGGAAAAGCATCTGACTCGCCTCCGAGGATCCTTGGCGGTTGGCCATGTCAGATACCCCACGGTTGGCGCGGGTGAGGATACGGACGTCCAGCCCTTCTGGCACGATTTTCCAACGGGTGTCGCGATGGCGCACAACGGGAACATCACGAATTTCCAGGAGATGAAAGAGAGTTACTTCAAGGCTCGGCAGATCCCGATCACTACCAACTGCGACCTTGAGGCGGTGCTCGATGTGTTCGTTCTTGAGTTGATCAAGCGCAAGAGCACGGACGGGGTGAGTGTCGATGATATCCGCGCAGCGGTTCAGGAAGTCTTCACCTACGTAAAGGGCGCATACTCCGTTGTGGGAATCATCGCTGGAGAAGGCATGTATGCCTTCCGCGATCCCTTTGGCATCAAGCCGATCATCGTCGGGCGAAAGGTGCTCCCCCAAGGTATCCAGTACGCGGTGGCAAGCGAGTCGGTTGTGCTCGACGTGTCTGGCTATGAAGTGATCAGGGATCTCGAGGCTGGTGAAGCCCTGTGGATTGGTAAGGACCGCGAGGTTCACACGATTCAATTGGGCTCCTCCCCGCACCGACCTTGTGTGTTCGAATATGTATACTTTGCACGACCGGATTCGACGCTCGATGAAGTGTCTGTCTACAAGGCCCGCTTGCGCTTGGGGCAGCGACTTGCCGAAGCGTGGCGCGAGACCGGAGTCGAGGCGGACGTGGTCATTCCGGTACCTGAATCGTCTCGCACGGCGGCGCAGGCCATGGCTGAGGAGTTGAACCTTCCTTACAGGGAGGCCTTCGTCAAGAACCGCTACGTCGGGCGCACCTTCATCATGCCCAACGAAGAGGAGCGCCGGAATTCTGTGCGACAGAAGTTGAATCCGATCCGCATGGAGTTCGAAGGCAAGCGGGTTCTGATCGTCGATGACTCCATCGTGCGCGGCAATACCAGCCGGCAGATCGTGGATATTGCACGCCAGATGGGCGCCGCAAAGGTCTATTTGGCATCTTACTCGGCACCGCTTGTATACCCATGCCCCTATGGAATCGACATGTCGACCCGCCGCGAATTTATTGCTCGCGGTCGAACCAACGAGGAAATAGCCGAGGAACTCGGAGCCGACTACCTGCTCTACCAGACGACCGAGGACATGGTCGATGCGGTTCGATGGCAGCAACGGCCGGAAGTTGAGTTCTGCACGGCGTGTTTCACCGGGTCCTATCCGACTGGTGATGTGACCGAAACGATGCTTTCGGATATCGAAGAGGAACGCTTGGCGGCGAGGAAAATCTTTTCATGACGAATTTTGATCCGGCGGCCGCCAAGACTCGCCTGGTCGAACTTGTCCGTGAGCGGGCGTATCGCGACGGCTTGGATATTGTTCTCGTGTCCGGCAAACGCTCGGACTTCTACATCAACGGGAAGAAGGTGACCTTGCACGCAGAGGGGCTCAATCTCCTCGCCCGGTTGATGCTGGCCGAACTAGAGGCCTATCCGGAAGTGACCGCGATAGGGGGGCTCACGCTTGGCGCGGACCCGATAGCGGCGGCGGTTTGCGCCCTGTCCTATGAAACCGGAAAAGAATTGCGCGCTTTCCTGGTTCGCAAGGAACCGAAAGGGCATGGCACCGGTGCGTGTATCGAAGGCGATCTCGAGCCCGGTGAAAAGGTTGCGGTCGTCGAGGACACCATCACCACGGGTGCCTCGGCATTGCGAGCTGTGGACGCCGTGAAGGAGGCGGGTGCCGATCCGGTGGTCATCCTCGCCCTGGCAGATCGCGAAGATCCTGAAGCAGAAGCTTTCAGGCAGAATTTCGACGTGAAGACGCTCGTGACCCTCTCCGAAATTCGCGGGCAGGGATGACCTCGGCTGACGCGGCGTGACCACTCTGGCGATCATTCTGGCAGCAGGGCGAGGGCGGCGCATGGGGTTGGACAAGGCCTTGCTGGACCTTGGCGGCATGACCGCCATCGAGCGCGTCGTCAAGGCGTGCTCGGAGGGCGGCATCGAACAGGCGATCATTGTTAGGCGGTCGGGAGCCGCACCGCTGCCGGCCGTGATCGAGACCCGGGTCGTCGAGGTTTCAGGCGCCGGCGAGATGAGCGATAGCTTCCGGGCGGCGCTGACGGCAGCGCCGCCGCACGAACGAGTCCTCCTCTTTCCCGTGGACCATGCGCTCGTTGATCGCGAGACCGTCGCTGCCGTAACAGCACGGCTCGAGTTGCCGGCTGCGAAGATTTCTCTTCCCCTGTGGCGTGAGCGGCCAGGCCATCCGATCGCGCTCACGGCTCCCGTTGCTGCTGAAGTTCTCGATCCGGCGACCCACTCGGTGCGTGATGTGGTGCGGCGTGATCCTGAACGGGTCGTCGCCGTCGAGGTCGATGATCCATGGGTGTGTGCGGGCCTCAATACCCCTGGAGATCTGCAGCAGGCGCGCGAGTTTCTGCGGACTCGTGGTTGAGGTTTCCATGGCGCGATCGCCAGAGGAATTCCGAATGCGTGGGTGCTTGATTGCTATTCACCGGTCGTGACGCGCGAGGCCAGAGCCTGCTTTCCCCCGTTGCTATCCAGGAAGGCGAGAAATCTTTCCAGCCCTTCGCTCGGCGGTCCTCGCCATAGAATCCGTAACGGACAGGCATACCGATATCTGCCGGCGCGGACTTCGTGGTGAGTCGGCGCGATGAGGTCGATGGCCAGGGCCCGAAGGTCGGGCCTTTGCGTCAGCGCTGCGAGCGGAACGATTCCCAGGGCATGCTGGTCCTCGGCGACAGTTGCCAGAATGTCTTCGTCCGATCCCCGTAGCACGGCATTGGCAGAGAATCGATCGCCCGGAATGAGAAGCCGAGCGGCGAGATCGCACAGGTGGCCAGGGCGTGGGGCGAGGAGTCGGATCGGACGTGCGCCCCAGCCGAGCGGAGCCCAACCGTTCACTTCTCCGGTCAGGATTGCCCGAAGATCAGGGGCGGGCAGGGTGCGGACTGGATTGTCGCGATGAGCTGCCAGGGTCATGACATGGTAGCCGAGCAGGCGATTCCGCAAGCCGTATCGTTGCTCGTCGCTGTCCGGGGGATGGCAGACCAGGGCGATCCCATCCCCTCCTTTGATCAAGGCTGCGATCGCGCCTCGGTCGGAAGAAGGTTCGATGATGGCGTGGAAGGGGGCGATGCTTCGATTTCGGGAAGCCGACAGCAGGTCGCCGATGATCTCCAGCGCCGAGGTCGATGCGTGGACGGTGAGAGTCACCGCCTCGGGAAGGGTTTGCCGAGCAGGAGCCATTCCCTTGGTTGCTGCGGACCCGGAGGCTTTCCGGGCTGGTTGCCAGCTCAGGCCGCCGAAACCGGCCTGAGTAGCGCCCTTGTGCAGAAGTTGTTGCCCGGAACCTGCTTCAACCAGGATCCCGCGCTCTCCGCATGCTGCTAGCACGGCACAGAGCGTGAAAATTGTCGAAGATTTCCCCAGCGTGCCCATACCTGTCGAAGAATCGGACAGTTCGGGTGCGAGTCTTGAGGAGTGTCACGCAGAGGCCCTTGAGATGGGCGGAAAGACCAGGCTTTTATTACCAGTTGATCTGAACGATGGGTCCGCGGTAAGGCATCACGAAACCGTTCGCTTGTCTTCCATTGCCACCGCGGTAACTCGTGACTCCCATTGCCAGGGTGCCGTTGCCGGTCTTGTTGGGGAGTGTCCACTTGAGGCTGTCGGAAGTTGCGTAGGTGAAAGCCTTGTTGACGCGAGTGTCACGCACGACCCACTGGCCGTGGAGGGATCGACCCTTCAAGTAAGCCTTGTTGGGGACTTTGACGCTGAACGTTGCACTCCCTGAGCTGCTGGTTTTTTTGGGGATGACGACCGCGAGATCGTTGTAGACCCTGCAGCCCGGCAAGCCCAAAGATCCCAGATCCAGGGGCAACGGGATGCCGCCCCAACTCTTGCTGCTGGAGCCCAAGCAGGCCCAAGCTTGGGTCTTGGCGGGAGCGCCTAGCAGGTAGAAGTCGAGATTTCCTCCGCCGGGCCCGGTGGCCAGACCGGTTGCGCGGTTTTGTCCCTTGGGACAGCCGAAGGAGGTCGGGTTGGTGAGAACGGCGCGCTTGGGCTCCTGGGGAGATCCCTGCGCGGCATCCACCAGATAGGAGATGTAGTTCTGGTTCTTTGTCTCGTAGACGAAGTGATCGATGATCAGGTGCGGCTTTTTCGTCTGGTTGGCGGAGTTGTAGACAAAGGGTCGCGCGAACATGAACTGGATCGAGAAGGCGGCCGGGCCGCTGGTCGGCAGCGGCAGATCGGGAAAGTCGAAGGCCACGGCATTGATGACGGTGGTCATCGCTTTTGCAGCGGGGAACTTGAACGGTGGCGGATTGACGCTTCCCGTTCGCGGGTCATTGCCCAGGCGCACGGTCCAGAGGGGTTTGACCTTCGGGTTCTTGCCGGCGATGCGCTTGAGGAGGGCGGGGCTCTTGATCTGGCCGTCGCGCCGATAGGAGATGGACTTGATCGAGGTCATGCTCGGCAATTTGCTGAGCAAGCCGTTGCCGATGTAGTGAGTGTGGTGCATACGATCACTACCGAAGGGTTGGTCGTCTGCGGAATTGCCTTCCGAGGCCGTGTTCCAGAGGGGTACCACGGTGGAGTTCTGGGCAAGGGCTGTCGCTGTTGAGCAGATGACACCGGCCAAGCACAGAATGAGCAGACGGAGGGAGCGGTCTTGCATGTAGATCTCCAGAGGATAGGACCCCTGCATTGTAGCCCAATCCGAGATCTTTAGGGGTCTGCTACCAGTTGATTTGAACGACGGGCCCACGCCCGGGTTGCACGAAGCCGGAGCGGAAACGCGCGTTGCCACCGCTGGCACTGACCACTGCGACCTCGGGCTGACCGCTGCCCAGGGTCTTGGGAAGGGTCCATTTGAGGCTGTCAGAGGTTGCGTAAGGGATGGTTTTGCTGACACGGGTATCGCTCACGACCCATTGCCCATAGAGAGATCGCCCGGCCAGACTGGCGTTTCCGGGGATAGGGGTGCTGAAAGAGGCGCTGCCGGACGTATTCGTTTGCTGGGGGATCACAACGGTCAGGTCGTTGTAGATCTTGCACCCGCTCAGGCCGATGGCACCCAGGTCGAAGGGCAGGGGAAGGCCGGACCAGGACGTTTCGCTGGCGCCGAGGCAGGCCCACACCGTCGCTGTTTGCGGCGCGCCGAACAGGTAGAAGTCCAGGCTTCCTGCGCCCGGGTTGCCAGCGAGGCCGGTGGCGCGGTTTTGTCCTTTGGGGCAACCGAATGAGGTCGCGCTGGTGAGAACGGCTCGTTCGGGTTCCTGGGAAGATCCCTGCACGCAATCGATCATGTAGGTGTAGTTCCTGTTCTGCGTTTCGTAGGCGTAGTGATCGATGATCAGGTGCGGCCTCGGGTTGCTGTTGGCCGGGTTGTAGACGAAAGGCTGAGAGAACATGAACTTGATGGAGAAGGCCGGCAGACCGCTCGCTGGCAGGGTCAGGTCCGGGAAGTCGAAGGGCATGCCATTGACGACCATCGTCATGTAGGTCGCGTTCGCATCCGGATAGGTGGAGGGGGCTGGGTTGATGCCTCCTGTTCGCGGGTCATTGCCCAGGCGCACGGTCCAAACGGGCTTGGGCTTGGTCGTCCGGAAAGTCCTGGCCATCACCGCAGGCGTCTTGAGTTCTCCGTCGCGCCGATAGGCAAGGGACTTCAGGGATGTCTGGTTGGGCAAGGCGGCGAGATACTCGCGCCCGACGTAGTGAACGTGGCGTATCTGGTCTGTTCCGAAAGGCTCGCGGTCGAGGGAGTTGCCTTCTTTTGCAGTCTGCGTGGGCGGCAGAACCAGGGAGTTTTGGGCCTCCAGGACCGAACAGGTCAGAAAGAAGACGGGCACAAGCGAAAGGGCCAAAAGGTGTTTGGAGATCATAGTGACTGGTTCTGGCTTGGGCGGGGCATCGGATCAGGGTCGCCACCCGATCGTAATGGTTAGTGCGTGTCACGGGCGGAGTCGCCGACAGCAAGTCTGTAACCCTGGTGTAACGCGTCCTCGCACCCTGGCCCGCTCTCGGTATTCTCCGGGGCGATCAAATTGTCCTGATTGACACGATCAACGGGATTGGCATCATGGCCGGGCCATGTCAGCGCATCTTCCCACGATCGATAAGGGTCGGAGCCGAACCTACGTCGATCAGTTGATCGGCCACTTCCACGAGACGATTCTGTCCGGAAGGTTGGGGCCCGGGGACCGTCTCCCGACGATTCGCGCAGTTGCCGAACACACCGATATCACCCGCACAACGGTCCAGGAGGCTTACCGGCGATTGGCTCAGGCGGGTCTGGTTTCGGCGACGGTGGGCCGAGGAACGGTGGTTCTGGGAGAGCCCGGGTCGAGCAGGGTGAGGCCCTTCAGCGCGGCGGCGCAGGCGGCCTGGCACCACTTCCGAGAGGCGCCGCAAGCGCCTCAGGCGCCGAGCGATGCCAGCACCGTGATCAATTTTGCCCAACTCCAACCCGATCCGAGGCAGTTCCCTGTCGATGAGTTTCGCCGGTGCATCGAGGCCGCGATGCGCGATCGCGGCGGCGATCTGCTCGAGTATGGCCAGGCGGGTGGCTTGCCGGAACTCCGCCGCCGTCTGGCGGCACGCGAAGCGCCCCAACAAGAGCCCTCGAGCCTGGACGAGATTCTGATCACCAACGGGGCTCAGCAGGGGATCGATCTCGCGCTGCGGACCTTTACCGAGTCCGGCGACGCCATCGCCGTGACCATCCCGACCTATCAGCATTTGTTCGGTCTGTTGCGGGTCCATGGGCTGGAGATCATTCCGATTTCCGAGGACGAGAACGGCATCGATCTCGCAGATCTCCGCAGGGTGCTCACCCACCCGAGAGTGCGCCTGATCTATGCGATGCCGAGTTTTCACAATCCTACGGGTCGATCTCTGGGTGTCGGACAGCGCGAGGCCCTCACACGAGCCGTCAGCGAGACGGATATTCCGATCCTGGAAGACGAGTTCGAACACGAACTACGTTTCGCGGGTGAAGACCTGCCGACGCTACGCAGCTTCGATGGCCGAGGACTCACGGTGACAGCCCGCACTTTCAGCAAGGGTCTGTTTCCCGGTGTGCGCATCGGCTGGCTGCGAGCCGAGCCGAAGATCATCGAGCGTATGGCAGCGCTGAAATGTTATTCCGATCTTGAGACCAGTCCGCTGTTGCAGGCGGCCCTCGCAAACTTCATGGACAGCGGCAGTTACGATGGCCACCTGAGCAAGCTCCGAGAAGAGTTGCGGCATCGGCACCGGGCCGCTCAGGTTGCGCTGAAGGAGCATATGCCCGAAGGCTTTCGCTGGAGTGAGCCATCGGGTGGACACGTGCTCTGGGTCGAGGGTCCGAACTCGATCGACGATGACGCCTGGGCAGCATTGGCAGCGAAGCGAGGCATACTCGTGACCCCGGGCAGGGTCTTCGACCCCTTCGCGCGCCCTCGCCATGGGATCCGGCTGTCCTTGTCAGCGGTTTCCACCGAGCAGATTCACCACGGAATTGAAATGATCGGCCAATGTGCCAGCGAGTTGCTGGCCAGGCCTCTCCCCTCCCGAAGACCACTTTTCCTGTAGGAATGAACGATGAGCAACTCAGCAACCATGACCCCCGAAGTTCCCGGTTTCACCGCAGAGGAAGTCCGTAGCAAGATCGGATTTTGCGAACAACTCAAGGGCGGCGTCATCATGGATGTCGTGAACGCCGAGCAGGCCGTGATCGCCGAAGAGGCTGGCGCCTCCGCGGTGATGGCGCTCGAACGTGTTCCGGCGGATATCCGCAAGGACGGCGGCGTCGCTCGCGCATCCGACCCGACCATCATCAAGGAGATCCAGAAAGCGGTTTCCATTCCGGTGATGGCAAAGGTTCGGATCGGCCACTTTGTCGAGGCGCAACTGCTCGAAGCTCTGGAGGTCGACTGCGTCGATGAGAGCGAGGTCCTCACCCCTGCCGATGAGCAGTTTCACGTCGATAAGCGGAAGTTCAAAACCCCCTTCGTTTGCGGTTGCCGCAACCTTGGCGAGGCACTGCGCCGAATTTCGGAGGGCGCTGCGATGATTCGCACCAAGGGCGAAGCTGGCACCGGGGATGTGGTCGAGGCGGTGCGACACATTCGCTCCGTCATGAGTGCTATCCGCGAACTTCGAGGAGCTGACGAGCGCATGCTTCATCAAAAGGCGATGGAATATCGCGTTCCGGTCGAGCTGGTCGCATGGGTAGCCGAGAGTCAGCAGTTGCCGGTGCCGAATTTCTCTGCCGGTGGCGTCGCGACCCCGGCGGATGCTGCGCTCATGATGCAACTCGGCGCGGAGGCTGTCTTTGTCGGCAGCGGCATCTTCAAGTCCGATGAACCAGCGGTCCGGGGGCGAGCCATCGTTCGTGCGGTCACGCATTTCGAAGACCCGGCGGTTCTCGCCGAAGTTTCCGAAGGCCTTGGCAGTGCGATGCGAGGCCGACAGGTTGCAGATGTCCCACAGGCCGAGCGACTGGCTCAAAGAGGCTGGTGATCGATGAGGCCGGTCGGAGTCCTCGCGCTGCAGGGCGACTATGCTGAACACGAGGCGGCGTTACAACGCGCGGGTCTGACCACCATTCAGATCCGCAAGCCGGATCAGCTCTGGCTATCCGCCGACTCGGGTTGCCGTGATCCGGCGATCAGCGCTCTGGTTCTGCCGGGTGGCGAGAGCACGACCATGTTGCGCCTGCTGCAACTAGAGGAGCTCTGGGGTCCGCTCGGCGAGTTGTTAGCGTCGGGACTTCCCGTTCTGGCAACCTGCGCGGGACTGATCCTGCTCGCGAGCGAGGTCACTCAACCTGAGCAGGAGAGCTATGGCCTGCTCGACATGACCGTGCAGCGTAACGGATATGGCCGACAGGCTCATTCCGGGACATTTCCGATAGAGGGTTCCGAACTCCCTGCGGGCACGACCGGGGTTTTCATCAGGGCACCGCGGATCTTGCGTGCAGGCCCTGCTGTCGAGGTCATGGCCCGGCGCGAAGGCGAGCCGGTACTCGTTCGATCTGGCCCGATTCTCGCGGCTTGCTTCCATCCGGAGCTCCAGCCGAGCCACTGGCTAACGGCGCGATTTGCTCAGCTTGCTACAGAGACCGCTCTTTCAAGTCGATGACACCGTTAGCTGAGGTGTCGCGGATTCCCGCAAGACTTGGAGGCCATGAAGAAGCTCTCGATATTGGTGTTGCTGGCGTTCGCGCTGTCTTCATGTTCGGTCTACCAGGCGCGTACCTACGTCGGTGCCATGGCCAGCTGGACGACCGGTGAATCGGGATTGTCGGATACATCATCGGGCAACAAGCCCTCGGGCGCCGATCTGGATGGAGGTTTGGGCATCGCTGGCAACGAAGCGTCTCCCTACGTTCGCGCCGAAGCGAATGTCTTCAACTTGGGCGTGACGCTGAGTGCGTTCCAACACGATTCGAGCGGCGAGGGAATGCTGGACATGGAGTTCGGCGAGATTGCAAAGAACACCCCCGTCGAATCGGACCTGACACTTTCGAGTGTGAAGGGAGCTGTCACCTTCGACTTCCTGGATTTCGATCTGATTCGCCTTTCGCCAGGAGTTGCCCTCGAGCTGATCGATCTTGAAATGACCGTGCGCGCGCCGACGCTGAGCAAGGAAGAAGAGTTTTCAACCTCGGTTCCCGTACCCTTGGCGTTTGTTCAGGCGGAGTTCGACCTTGGCCCCGTGGCGGCGACGATCGATTTGGGCGGAATGTGGGTCGATGCGAAGGAGGTGAGCGGGCTCTTCTTGGATGTCGAGATGCTTTTGCGCGTCCAGCCCTGGGATAATATCGAGTTGATGGCTGGTGCCCGCTGGATCTTGGCCGATCTGGAGGGGATCACCGGCGGTCAGAACTACTCGATGGATGTCGAGACCCTGGGTTTCTTTTTCGGCATGGGCGTGACCTTCTAGCGCGACCGCGGAGAAGCTGGTTTCGCGAAGAAAGCGGGAGAGCACCTGTTCTTTTTGGTACGTTCGTGGATCTCGCACGTATTCACCACAATGGGTCAATGAGCAAAATCTCAGTCGCTTCCTTTGGTCTTGGACCGATAGGGCTCGCCGTCGCCAAACTCATCTCGACGAAGTCGGGGCTGGAGCTCGTTGGCGCCATCGATGTTGACCCGGAAAAGATCGGCAAGGATCTGGGCGAACTCATCGGTCTCCGGGAGGCCATGGGTGTGGAGGTGTCGAGCGATGCGGCGGCTGTTTTCGAACGCTGCCGACCGGATGTGATCGTTCATTGCACATCGTCTTTCTTGCCGGTGGTGGGAGAACAGCTGGAAGGCGCGGCTCGAGCCGGTGTCAATATCGTGTCCTCATCGGAAGAGTTGCTCGTTCCCGATCTTCAGCATCCCGAGATCGCTGCGCGTATCGATGAAGCGGCACGCGAGGGTGGGGCGACGGTTCTGGGGACGGGCGTCAATCCGGGTTTCGTCATGGACTTCATGGCGGCTGTGGGATCAGCCGTCTGTGCGGATGTTCAATCTGTTCGCTGTGAGCGCGTTGTCGATGCGGGGACCCGCCGACTCCCTCTCCAGCGCAAGGTGGGTGCTGGGTTGACCCTCGAAGAGTTCGAGGAGAAGAAACGAGCCGGGCGCTTTGGCCATATCGGTTTGTGTGAGTCGGTAGCCTTGGTGGGTCGGGCCTTGGGATTCGATCTCGATTCGACCGAGCAGACTCTCGAGGCAATGGTCGCCGATACCGAGCACGTCACTCCCTTCTTGTCCGTGGAAGCGGGCAGGGTGGCGGGTATCCATAATGTCGGTCTGGGGAGGCGCGATGGTGACCTTCTCGTCGAACTCGACCTGAAGATGTATGTCGGCGCGCCCGATCCCCATGATGAGGTTCGCCTGCGCGGCTCGCCCGATGTCACCATGCGGTTCGAAGGCGGCATTCCTGGCGATGGCGCGACAGCTGCCATTTTGGTCAACAGCATCGCTCAGGTCGTTGCTTGCGAGCCCGGCCTCAAGACGGTCCTGGACCTGGCACCGCCCAGGCTGATGCGCTGACAGCCCGGGGACGCTCGCTCACAACCCTGGAAAGGCGGCTCGCTCTTTCCAGGCCGGCGGCTGATCCTTTCTCCTCTGGGTGCTCTCTTCCAGGACCAGGCGCTTGGTTGATCGGGGTATGACGAAGAAGCCGTAGACGGTCACCTTCTGGCCGCCACCGTCGGGGCCTGTTGTTTGGTATGACTTGGAGTCGAACCGGAAGACGATGCGGGTTTTTTCCTCATCGATCGAAACGGTGGTCAGGCCGGCGCTGTTCCAGCTCGAGCCCTCGAAGATTCCAACCACCATGTACCGCTCGAAGTCGACCACCGGAAGTCCGAGGGGGTTGTAGTGGAAGTTGTATTCACCATCCTGCTTCTCGCCCTTGTGCTTTTGCCACACACGAACCCATTCTTCTGTGGACGTGATGCGGTGATACTCGCGCTCGGTGACGCGGCTGTCGGCGCCGGAGAGCGTTACGCAGGGCTGGCTACCGCCACCCGCCCGGTCTTCGGCCTGACCATGATCGGGAATCAGACAGCTCGAACAGAACAAGGCTACAAACAGGCCCGTGAATAGCCTTGTCATCGCACTCCTTTTTCCTGGTGGTTCTGGTTCATCCGGCAGGGCGCTCTTGAATCCACCACGCTCGCATCCGTCTCGCACTCCTGAAGAGATGAAAAAATGGGTTGGGGTAAGCATGTTTTTCCCCATGTTCGGACATGTTTTGCGCGGCGATCAAGGCTCTCGGTCACGTCAGCGGCCGACGAGCTTGCTCGATGGGGCTTGTTGTTGCTAGCGGCGACGCACGCGAGTTGCCCAGACCATCAGGCCGAGGTGTTCGAGCCCCACCCGGATCACGCGCATCTTGCTTTGGCCTCTTCGGCGACGGCACATGCTCGCGGGCCACTCTTCGACCCGCCGACCCTGGATCAGAGCGAGCAGCAGAGACTCGGTAACCCCCGCGAAGCCCCTCCGGCGGGGTTCGCATGCCTCCAGAGTTTCTCGGCGCCAGACCCGGACCATCGAGGTGTAGGTATGAAGGGGGAGGCCTGTGGCGAGGCGATATCCTCTTGATGCGATCCTGGAGATCAGGCTTCGCCAGCCAGGAACACCGACGAGGGTGCCCTGAGGGTGGTAGCAGGATGCCAGCGCCAGATCCGCGCCCTCCTCAACGATATCGGCCAGGCGCAGGAGCAAGAGAGGGTCGTAGGTCAGATCGCTGTCCAGCCATCCGATGAGTTCGCCCCGAGCTACGCTGAGTCCGGTCGAAAGGGCCTCGGTGAGACCTCGGTTGTCGTCGTGATGGAGGAGGGTATGGGGAAGGTTCGCGAACCGATCTTCCAGCAAACTGCGCGTGTCATCCGTCGAGCCATCATCGACGAGTACCAGATCGATTGTCCGGCCCTGCGTCTCGTCCTCGAGAAACAATTGCATCCTTTCTGCCAGGGCAGGCACCCCCTCCGCCTCTTGATGGAGAGGAATGATGATGGTCAGACTGAGTGAGGGGGACATGAAGAAAGGAACAGAGCAGGAATCGTGGAGTCATTCCAGTGTCCTCCATGGGTGGTTCTGTCGTAAACTAGGCAACCGGTATGGAGAGGGTTTTGATTCGTCGACCGTCACACGGTCTTTTGGTTCTATTCGTATTGGCTGGAATCTGGGCATGGGTGGCGGGACCGCTCGCCCCACGCTCGGTCGCGGCGGAAGTTGGCGCCCCCTTGGTGGTGACGCGATCCCCTGGCGAGGTTCAGCACGACTCGGTGACAGATTTCACCCTCGCCGGGCGGGTTGTCGACCATCAAGGCTGGCCGATAGCCGGCGCCCGGGTCCAGCCCGTGGATGGTGGTGTGGTTGTCTGTGGAGCCAGCGGCACATTCACCACGACCGTGAGAGGCCCTGGGCCGCATACGCTCGAGATCAGCGCGGATTCCTTCGAACCGAGGACTGAATCCACCTTCGTGGGCGATGATTTGGTCGTCGTGATGCCTCGATCTCTGCCATGGTCGGCCCCTCGGGGCACTCCCGAATCCGAAGAATCGGCTCCGGAGACCGGAGACACCCTCGCCGGCGAGGGATTTCTGCGGGATGCGCAAGGCGAACCCATTGCCAACGGACTGATCATGGTCTTCGAGACAGGGGTCAGGGCCATTGCCGATGCTGTCGGTCGATACCGCGTGGCCCTGCCAAAGGGCCCCGCCATGCTGACAGCTCACGATGGTGAGAGTCTCGTGGCCCGCATGGAAATTCCGGCAACCAAGAGAAAGCGGGGTTTGGTCCCTCTGCCCGATCTCATACTCGCGCCCGCACACATGATCCGAGGATATGTGAAACATGCCACGGGAGATCCGTGCGCTGGTGCGAGTGTCTGTGTGACGGGAGAAGGTCTGGTGCTCCGCGGAACGACAAGCCCATCCGGCTCCTTTGCGCTGGCGGGTTTGATCTCGGGCGAATACGAACTGGAAGCCTTGCCCTTCGAGGGCTCTTTGGGTGTTCGCCAGCGATTGGATGTTGTCAGCGAGGGGATTGATCTCGAGCTTTCACTGGGTCGTGAAGAACCCATGGCGATCAAGGTGATCGATGGGGGAGGCGGGACTCAAGCGGGCGTTTGGGTTCTCGGTCGAGAAGGCGATCTCCGCCAGGCCCACGGTCAGACGAATGATCAAGGCCAGGTCACCCTTCGCGGTCTTGGACAGGGACCGTTTTCGTTCGATGTGCGGACCCCTCTCACATTCGAAACTTTTGAGATCCTCGGTTTCGACGTGAATCAGGGCCTGCTGACCGTCCGAGCTCCATGAGGCGAGACCGCTTCTAGGAGTGCGTGAACTCGGCTCGCGCTCTCGGGCCATTTCGGATGAAGTTGTCGACGCCGATCCGCATGTCCTTGGTTCCACAAACCTCACCAAAGCACACCACTTCGAACGCCAGGGCATCGGTCAGAACCATCCCAGCCCCCCCGAGGATGGCCTTGCACAGGATCTCGTCGACCTTCTTGCTGAGATGACCCAGGTCGACTTCGGGGAGGGCTGAGGGCACGTTATCCAGGGGTTCCCGGCGGATTCCGGGGGAGTCCAGCTTGCCATCAGCCAGGTCTTGCGCGATGTCTCGGGCGCGTTCGATGAGGTCGCCATCGACCTCTTCGCTGATGAGGCCGAGCGCGAGCGCTTCGGCGGACGAAATCGGTCGGCCGGTGCGAAGCAGCTCGGCAGCCTTCTCCAAGCCGACGATCCGAGGAAGGCGCTGAGTTCCGCCGGCGCCGGGAATGATGCCGAGGTTGGGCTCGGGCTGTCCGGCGAGAACGCGGAGGCCTTTTTGGGCAATCCGTATCGTGCAGGACATGGCCAATTCGTTTCCGCCACCGAAGGCCAGGCCATTCATCGCACAGACAACCGGCTTGTTGAGGTTCTCGATGAAACTCATGACCTCGTTGCTACTGGAGGCTGTTCTCTCACCGTCTTCAACGGTTTCTATCTTTGCGAGAAAGCGAACATCGGCACCGGAAACGAAGGCCTTCTTTCCGTAGCCCGTCAAGACGCTCGCGCGGATCGAGGCATCTTCTTCGATATCAGAGAAGTGTTGACGGAGTTCGTTGTAGACGGAGTGACTCAGCGCATTCAGAACCTTGGGTCGCCGAATGGTCAAGGTTGCGATGCCGTCGACGTCCTTGCGCATGATCACCGGGATGTTGAAGGGTTCGTTGTTGAGCCCGCGCTCGGCGATGCACTTCGGCACAGGGAAACCAGGATTGGCATCGGCGAAGTTTTGGACGAGGCGCAGAGCTTCTGCCGTCCCGAGCTGGTTCATGAAGGTGAAGGCAGGCTTCATGTCGAGAGAGAGGGAGAGCGCCATGTCGAAATCGGCAATGCTGATCAGTCCGGCATCGATGATCTCGCCACAAAGGCCGAAATACGCGCCGCGAAGAGTGTCCGTGATGGAGGCTTCGACATCTTCGGGGATCTCTACCTCCTCGTCGCGGGCGGGGGTATCCCACGGCTTTGAGGACTCCAAACACTCCCGCAGAGAATCCGGCGTTCTGAACCAGGAGTGGATCTTCGAGTTGTAGTTTGCAAGCCCGACTGCGGTGATGGGGTTGCCGCCGGTCAGATTCATTGCCGTGAAGGACCCGACCGTCAGACCGAGAGCCTTGCAGGCGATGCGGTCGATTTGTTTGGTCGTTCCCACACCAGCTTCAGCCAGCAAGGCGCTCGCCAGAAACAAGCCTTCGAAAACAGGGTCGACGGCGTAGCCGTAGCGCGATTTCACCGGCACCGGCACCTTGCCGATATTCTCGTAGAAGGAGAGCAGCCACTCGGCCAGATCTGGACTCGTGTCCGCACCCGAGACAATTTCGACGATGGGATTGCGCTCGGCAGGGAAGAAATAGTGGATGACCAGGGTGCGGCTCTTGTGCTGGGTCTGCGCGAAGATGGTTTCCGGCTCCAGATGCGACGAGTTGCTGGCAAGGATGGCGTCGTCGCTGACCATGGCCTCGATCTGCGTGAAGATACGCTGCTTGAGTTCGCGATCTTCGGTTGCAGCTTCGACGACGAAGTCAGCTCCGCGAACGGACTCGTAGTCCGAGGTGAAGGTGACGTGCTCGAGCATCCTCGCCTGCTGGTCCGGCGTGAAGGCACCGGTTTCGACGCCTTTGGCGATCTTCTTCTCGAGCTTCGCTTTTCCGCGAGTGAGAGCGTCTTCGGCGATGTCCACAACATGGATCTGGACGCCCGAGGAAGAGAGGGTCTTGGAGAAGTAGAGGGCGATATCCGGGCCAATCTGGCCCGAACCGATGACGGCTATCTTGCTCAGTGATCGTTCTTTGAGGGTGAAGCTCATGTTTCGTTCGATTCCGCGTGAAGTTGGGGAGAAGGGCTGGACAGTATTGCGAACACAGCCCGGGAACAGGAATTTCCACGACTGCTAGAATGGAGGGAGTGCGCGCCCTTTCCATACTCCTCATTCTCGTCAGCTGGTTGCCCGCTCAGGCTGGAGAAATCCTCCTTGTCGAACGGGCCCGGGATCGCGCTGCTCGGGACACTCTTCTGGCGCGGCTGAAAAGGGTCAGGACCGGCCCCATCTCCCTCGAAAAGGCCTCTACCAGGGAGCTTGCTCGGTACATGAGCACGGTTGCCGGCGGCGCCACGAGCTTTGTCGTGATGACGCGAAGAGAGATCTCCCCGGTGAGTCTGGAAGTTAGAACACTCGATCTCGTGCAGTTCATGGGGGTGATCGAGGCGGCAACGGACATCCGCTTCACGTTCGTCGGTGGCCTGGTCAAGTTGCAACACGCTGAAGAGGTTCGGGAACTCGCCAATCTTCGAATCTACGACGTGCGCGTCGCCACCATGAAGCTACCCAGTTTTCGGGCGCCAAAACTCGGACTCGGCGGGGTGCAAGCCGAGCAGGAGGACGAGGAGAGCGATACGACGGTGAGCGGTTTCACGACCGACGAGCTCGTCGAACTCGTGCGCCGACAGGTGATGCCCGACTCATGGGATAAGGCGGGTATTTCCATCGAGGCTCTCAATGGCCTTCTCTTCGTGCGGCAGACACAGAGGGGTCACGCTGCCACCGCTCGATTGCTCTGCTTGCTGGGAGCGATCTCGGTGCCGCGCAAGCCCGTGCCGCGCAAGAGTTCGCCGCGGCCAGCGCCGACGAGAAGCCCCAAGAAACCGAGCTCTTGAGCGGCGGGAATTCGCTCAGAGAAGATCCAGGAGTTTTTCGGGCGGTCGAGCCACGACGGCACGTTCACCACGGATCACGATCGGCCGCTCAAGCAAGCCGGGGTGCTCGGTGATGGCGTCGAGCTGGGTGTCGCGGTTGGCGTCACCCAGTCCCAATTCTTGATAGAGCGCTTCCTTGCTGCGGAGAATGACCCGTGGATCATCGGTTCCCAAAAGGGAGAGGATCCTCTCCAGATCAGACCGAGATGGGGGGCTCTCCAGATACTCGATCAACTCGAATGAGGCGCCGGCCTCGAGCAACAAGTCGCGTGCTTGGCGACACTTCGAACAGCGGGCATTGAAGAAGACGGTGATTTCGGAAGCCATGGACGAAGCATCCAAGGGTTGACGGGTCTCCTTGGCAAGTTTCAAGATTCAGGGAAGTGGGCCTCCTTGTCTATTCCTTGCGCCGTACAGGGAGGTCCGAGTCGGCGATCCAAGGGTTGCCAGGGTCAGATCGGTGGTATCGTGGCCGACTGCGACTGGAGAATATTCACCGCAAGATCATGGTTTGCCGTTTCTTTGTTTTGAGCCTTGTCCTGCTGGCGGCGCCGACTGCTGCGCATGGCGGCATGTATCGAGGGCCGGCTCCCGGTCCCAATACGCCCGGAGGAATGGTTCCCGGGACAGGCGCCCCGGGGATTCCGGGTCCGACAACGGGGAGGCGATCTTACTCCGACCAGAGCGACTGGCGCGTGTGGTGGGAGTTCAACAAGGATCCCTACCTGCGCCTTCGCGACGGCCTTGCGGGTGGCGTGATGATCGGCGGCTCGGACGAATTCTTCCTCGGGCCGATCCGTAACGAGGAGGGTGCCGGTCGAAGGGTGCCGAGCGAGGACGAGCGTCGAAAGCAACTCGTGCCCGCTCTGGGCAAGGCGCTGAAGGTGAGCCACAACCGTGATATGACGACGGCCGGATTGATTGCCCTGGCGAAGATCGGGCTGGATCATCCGGATGTCGCGCTTTTGCCGATTTTTCGTGAGCACATGAAGCGTGGCGACCAGGAAATTTCCGAGACGGCGGTGCTGGCGATGGGGATCACCCGCCGTCAAGAGGCCGTCGAGGACCTGATTGCTCTGCTCACGGACGCGCCGTCGGGACGCCGTCTCGTCGGGCATCGCGAGGTCAGTGACCGCACCAAAGCCTTCGCTGCGTACGGGCTCGGGCTGGTGGCGCATGCGAACGACGATGTCGCCTGCAAGACCCGGATCTTCAAGGCCCTCGTCGAGATTCTCACTGGTCCCCGGATGGCCAACATGAACCTTCCGGTGGCCGTCATCAACGCCATCCGCATCCTCAGCCCGGATCCCGCCCGCGGCTCGGCACACAAGCGGCTCTCGTGGCAGTGTGTCGAGGCCCTGTGGCAGTTCTATCAGCGCGATCTGGGCAAGGGCCGCCAGTTGATCCAGGCGCACGTGCCACCGGCGATCGCTCGACTGCTGGGCCGCGGGCACAGTTCGGACCACGAGCGGTTCAAGAAGGCCTTCGCGGCGGAATTGACAGGAAAGGTCCGGCGCAATCCGCACATCTATCAGTCGGCGGCCCTGGCGCTTGGCGAACTGGTGGAACCGCGCGAGCGGCATACCGAGGACGCACCCTATAGCGATGCGCTGATCAACTATTACGCCGCTGGCGTCGATCAACAGGCGCAATACTTTTGCCTGATCGCCTTGGCCAGGATTGGCGGCGAGAGCAATCGTGGCGAACTCATGAAACGCTTCGCGAAGGCTCGCACCCTGCCGGGCTCCTGGTTGGCCATCGCCCTGGGACTTTTGGCTCACGGAGATCGTCACGGGCAAGAGCAAGACCGTGGCGTTGACGAGAGTATTGGCAAGCTTCTTCTGCACGAGTTTGGCCAGACGAAGAGTCCTGATTTGCGTGCGGCGATCGCTGTCGGACTCGGTTTGTGCCGGTTCAATGAGGCCGGGGATGATCTGCGAATCGTCCTGTCCGAGAATACGAGCAACAGCGATCTGGCAGGCTATATCTGCATTGGTTTGGCGCTGATGCAAGAGGAGAGAGCGGTCGATCAACTGCGCGATCTGGTTGCGAATTCTTCTCGAAGACCCGGGCTGCTCAAGCAAGTGGCCATCGCCTTGGGCCGGCTGGGTGACGAATCGGCTGCGGCGATTCTCTTGAAGATCATGAAGACCGAGGGAGCAAACGTCGCCAAGCTTGCCGCTTGCGCGTCGGCCCTCGAATTGATCGGCGATTCGCGCTCGATCCCGGCCTTGCTGGCAAGCGTCAAGAACACGGGGCTCCCGAGCTTGTCGCGAGCCTTCATCGTGGCGGCGCTCGGCGGCGTTGGCGACAAGGAGGTCTTGCCCTGGAATACCGCTCTCGCCGTGGGGGTCAATTACCGAGCGGTGGTGGAGACCCTCACGAACCGAGCTTCAGGAGTTCTGGACATCCTGTAACGCGGGTTAAAGCAAGCGCGCCCCTTATTATACGGGGCGCGCTGATCGTGTGGCTCAAGCCGTCGATCAAGGGCGCTCTAGTCGAAGCTATCGAAGCGCAGCCCGTTGCTGGCCTTTAGTTGATTGTTCGTCATGTCGAGCGGAATGGCTTGCAAGTAGGCCGTTCCGAAGATCTTGCCGGTCACCGCGACCGGTAGCTGAAGCGAGCCGGTGGCATCAGCCTTGACGCCGACGGCCAGCAGGGGAGCCGTCAGGATCAAGCAGCCCTGTGCAGCGCCCGGGAGCGGCACACTGGACTTCTGCGCACCGAAGATGATCGCGGTGTTCTCGTTCGGGAAGGCATTCGCCACCCGCAGATTCAAACTGTGCCCACCTTGCTGCGGGGGGCGATCCTGCCCATTGAAATTGGCCTGGCCACAGGCTCTGCCGTAGCGAGTGAAGAGGCCCGGATTGCCTCCCTGCTGTGGCCCCTGGAGTCTCAGTTCGAGGTTCGTGTTGTAGCCGTTCAGCGGCTGGTTCGAACCCGTGGCCGAAGCGTCCATCGTGATCCGTATCTTTGCGGATGTCGAGGCGTTGACCTGGAAAGTGGCGCGATGGGCCTTGCCGTCGGCAGCCTTCGAAAACTCGATTTGGTTATCGGCGCCGACATCGACCTTGACCGAGCCTTTGCCGGTGCCATCGATTTCTCCGAGGTAGGTCACGACCAACGAGAGGGTCCCCATGTTGGTCAGCGTCAAAAGATACGAGTGAGGCCCTTGCTTGATGCTGCTGACATTCGTGGACGCTGTTGTTCCGATGGAGAACTGGTTGTTTGGAGCCATCAAGTTTCCGAGTTCCGAGAAGCGGAACATTCCGCCCCTGCCCTGGTTTTGATTTTTGCTCATACTCCCTGCCTGACACGAGGCCATTCCTCCTCGTTGGGCGCGAGTCTGGAGTCTCAAGGGCGTCTTGCTGATATCCGTCCCTTTGGTCTTGAACTGAAGCATCGGGGCCTGGCCATTCGTCGTGTAGACACCGACGTCGGTGTCCGTGAACAGGGTGAAGCTGCCTTGCCTTTGTGAGGCGACGCTGGAAGCGAGGGCCAAGCATGCGAGCGGGAGATAGAGCTTGTTCATTTGCTGTCTTGAGGAGCAGGTAGGAAAGAGGAACCGCAAAGTAGCATATTTTCGTCCTGCGCGAAGGATTGTGAAAGGCTCAGGGGTGAAGCTTGGCCCTTCGTCGGCCCATCATTTTCCTGAGTCTTGCCCGAGCTCCGGAGCAGATATTTAGCTGGTGATCGTCAGATTCGTGCTGAATCGGCTCTCACCGACCCGAGCGGGCCTTTTGTTTTCCGGAGTCGCGCCGAAGACCTGCTTCCTTGATCGGAGCGGCGGGTTGCCCCACCAGCTCTTCGACAACCCGATCGGCATCGTAGATCTTGGTCAAGGCTTCCATGATGGCGTCGACGTGAACGGACACGCTCCGCGGCACGGCATCGGTGTAGACGAAGCGGTTGGACAGCATCTCGATGTTGCCATCGAAGACGAGCCCGACGACTTCGAGTTCTTTGCTCACCACGGGGCTGCCGGAGTTGCCACCGATGATGTCGTTGGTGCTCACGAAGTCGACGGCCTTGGTCATGTCGACCTGGTCCTTGCGGTCCAACCAGATCTGCGGAAGGTTGAACGGATAGGCGTTTTCGAACTCGATGTTGCGGCCATAGAGGCCGTAGAAGCTGGTCTTGTAGGGCGCGATGGTGCCGTTGAAGGGGAAGCCCGCCACCACGCCGTCACTGAAACGCAGGGTGAAGGTGGCGTCGGGGCTGACCTTGTTGCCATACGCGGCGAACAGAGCCTTGCCGATCCGAATCCCGAGCTCGCTTTGGGTGGCCTGTAACTCTGACAAGCGGGTCGCCACCTCGCTTCTCAGGGCGGTGAGAGTGCGTGCCATGGCGATGGCTGGATCCTTGGTTTTCTCGACGGAGAGTTCCTTGCTCAGCAATCGTTGCACGAACTTCTCGTTCTTGACCCGGCTCTTCTCGAGGAGATCTGCAGTCGCCTCGGGTGTGCGATCGCCGAGGATGGCCGTGAGCAGAGCGTCATCTGGAGCGAGCCACTTTTTTGCACGTTCGATCTGGAGGTAGAAATTCTTTCGCTGAGCGCCTTTGGCGCCACCTGGCGATTCCAGGGGGACGTTCAGGGGGTCGGGGCCCTCCCCTCCGGCAACGCGCTGGATGATGGCCACCGCGCGGGCCAGTTGCTGTGATCCCATCGTGCTGTACAGGCGCTTCTTGGGCTCGAGGTCGGTGAGTTCCTTGGCGACTTTCTCGAGCTTGTCCCACACCTGGCCATAAGCCTGATTCAACCGGGGGTCTGCCGCGATCTTTGCCTTGAAGGCAGCCTCGGCCTGGGTTTTTTGAGCCATCAAATTCTCGTCGAGAAGACCCGTGTGGTAGCCCTTGTAGGCTTTTTGAGCATTCTCGAGGCTGAACATCTGGGTGCGCAACGCCTTCTCGGCTGCCGGGTTTGCCCGGGCCTGAGCCCTCAGTCCGGCGAGCCTCGTATCGATGATGTCGCGTATCATCGGATACTGCGCGTCGCGCAGGTATTCCATCTGCGCCTTCGTCAGGAGGCGTCCTGTTGAACCGGGATTGCCGGTGACGAAGACGAGATCGCCTTCCTTGGCTCCGCCGTTCTTCCAGCGGAAGTAGTGTCGCGAAGTGTCGGCGGGCTTGCCGTTGTCGTAGGCGCGGACGAAGGTGAAATCGATGCCGTAACGGGGATAGGTGAAGTTGTCCGGGTCACCGCCGAAATGCGCGGTTTGCAGGTGCGGCGCACAGACCAGTCGGATGTCATTCCAGATCTTGTAGATGTAGAGCTGGAAGACCGCGCCCTGATGAAGCTTGACGATCTCGGGTTGCAAGCCCGGGTGGTCTTGCCGCGCTTGTGCAAGGACCTTGCGCTCGTTGGCCTTGCGTTTCTCGGCTGCCTTGGGGTCATCATCGAGGATGCCCTTGTTCATCGCCGAGGTGACATCCTTCATGGCGATGAGTTGCTGGCAGGTCAGTCCCGGGACCTTGACCTCATCGGTGAGGGCCTTGGCGTAGAAGCCGGTTTTTCCCCAGTCCTGATCGGCGGGAGAGACCGACGCGATGTGGCTTCTGGCGCAGTGGTGGTTGGTCATGATCAGGCCCTTGGGCGAGATGAAGGATGCCGAGCAACCGCTGCCGTATCGAAGTGAAGCCAAGCGCAGAGAATCCAGCCAGTTCTGATCCGGCGCGAAGCTGTATTCCTCTTGCAGGTAGGTCAGTGGCGGGTTCTCGAAGGTCCACATCTTGCCCATCTCCAGGTTTTCCTGGGCGGGGGCGAGGGCGCTTACGAGGGCTGTGATTGGAACGATGAGGGCGGCGAGTCTCTTCATGACGACTTGTCCTGAGGTTGAGGGAGGGGGATCGTGAACTGCGGGGGTGATTCTACTGACGGAGGAGTTCCTCGACGACGCGTTTGGCGCCATAGATCTTGGTCAGGGCTTCCATGATCGCGTCGACATGAACAGATACGGACCTCTGCTCGTCCTCGCGAAACAGAAACTTGTTGGGTAACTGCTCGATGTTGCCATCGAAGATCAGGCCGACGACTTCGAGGTCCTTGCTGACAACGGGGCTGCCGGAATTGCCGCCGATGATGTCGTTTGTGCTGACGAAGTTGACGGCCTTGGTCATGTCGATGTCGGCCTTCTTGTCGAGCCACTCCTGGGGGATGTTGAAGGGGTATGTTCCTCCGAAGTCGACGTTGCGGGCATAGAGGCCGTAGAAGGTTGTGCGATACGGCGCCAGGGTGCCGTTGTAAGGGTAGCCCTTCACGAGGCCGTCGCTGAAGCGAAGGGTCATGGTGGCATCGGGGCTGACCTTGTCACCGTAGACGGCGTGCAGAGCCTGGCCCAGCAGGGCTCCTTGGACGGACTCGCGCACATCGAGAGCCTCGCTGAGTTTTCCATATTGTTCGGCGAGCGGCGCAATGACGCGGGCAATGACGATGGCAGCGTCTTCGCTGGCGGCCACTGCGGCTGCACCACCATCGAGCAGGTCCTTCACAAACTTGTCCTGGCTGACCTTGCTCTGGAGGATATTTCTTGCGGCACTGATCGGATCGGTGCCTCCGAGGGTGGCCTTGACGTAGGGATCGTCATCACCGAGGAACTCGCGCGCTCGCGTCAGATGATCGATGAAAAGAGCCATGTAGAGGGCATGCATGCGTCGCGCCGGCTTCAGAGCTTGCTGGCGCGCCTCCTGGCGATCCTCTTCGGACATATCAGGGTTGACGGCGATGGCGATGGCGAAGGCGCGGACGAGCGGGAAACCGTAGCTGGGACTGTAGAAGCCGAGCTTGGCCTCGAGCTTGGTCTTCTCGACGGCGATTTCAGCGAGTTGATCCCACACCTGGCCGTAGGCCCGTTGCAGTCGAGGGTCGGCAGCGACCTTCGCCTTGAAGGCCGCCTCGGACTGGCGTTTGGCAGCCATCAGAGACTCGTCGAGAACGCCGCTCTGGTAGCCACCGAGCGCCTTCTGTGAGTTTTCCAGCGACAGCATGTTCTGGCGTAGCGCCTTGGCGAGGTTGGGGTCCCTCTCCGAGAACTGTCGCACGATCTTCAACTGGTTGTCGATCATGCTGAGCTGAATGGGATGCTGGGCATCGCGCATGTATTCGAGTTGGGCGTGGGTCAGGAGCCGTCCGGTCGAGCCCGGATTGCCGGTCACGAAGACCAGATCGTTCTCCTTGGCTCCGCCATTCTTCCAGCGGAAGTAGTGACTGGATGTGTCGGCGGGT
>CAZIVO010000019.1:0-2217 GCA_964542765.1 uncultured candidatus Brocadiaceae bacterium
GCACTCCTTGGCTTCCAACAGGCGATCTTCGAGATCTCCCGCCACCTGCTCGAGATCGCTCATCGACTGCTCGTATACACGAATGGCCGCACTCAAACCTTCTCGGTCGCGGGCGCAGGAAACCTGCCGCAGCCGAACTTCTTGTTCGGCCTGTCGCGCAGACTGCAACACACCTTCGGCAGTCACCAGGTCAGAAGCGACAGATCGCTCATTCGCGCTCACCTGCTTCTCGAAGCGATCGGCGAGGAAGGCATTCAAGAGACATGTTCCGAGGTCCGCTATGCACGTGATCCGCAGCCCACGAATTTCCTCGACCTCAAGCTGATGCAACTGCCGTTCCGATTTCAGATCCAAGAAACGTTGGGAAGCGACATCTTCTTTGCCTTGAGCCTGCTGCTCTTGAACTCGAAGCTCCGACATGGCCTCGACGAGACGGGAGGCCTCACTCTTGAGTGCAGCCACACGGTCATCGGCCTCGACCCTGCCCGCGAGGAGATCCTTGAGTTGACCCCGCAAGCTGGCTTCACGTTCCTTCAGATCCTGGATCTGCAACTTGCGGATGAACAGTCCAGCCTGCCCTTCTCCGCGGCCACCCTCGGTTCTCGGCCCACATGTCAGACCACCCTCGCGCGTCACAAAACACAGATCGGAACTGCCAGTTCGGACATCGTCGAGGGACTCGACCAAGCAAACGCCACGCAAAAGCCAATCGACAATCGGGCGTACCTTGGAACTGCAGCGGACATGATCCGCCAGCAACTCCGCCGTCGCAGGGATCTCAACGGACGATCGCGCCGTCACCTTCTCGCTGAAGGCGTCTTCGACCAGCAACAAAGCTCGACCATGTTGGCCCGCTGAAAGATGCGCGAGCAACTCGCTGGCGCGAACATGAGTATCGACAACAAGCGCCTGAACAAAGGGGCCCAAAGCCACCTCCAGGGCACGTCCATGCTCCATGTCGGTCTCGATCAAATCCAGCAAGCGCCCGGTCACTCCCGATGGAGCCTGCTCGATGATATGGCGAGGCCCCTGGTCGAGCCCCTCCAGATGTGACTCCATGTCCAGCAAGACCTCGAGTTGGCCGACAACCGATGAAAGCTTCTCGCGCAACTCGGCCTCGCGACGAGTCAGATCGGCAGCCTGCTGATCCGCGTTCTCGAGCAATGCCATCGCCTTGCTTTCCTCGACCGCAAGAGTAGCCATCTGCTCGCGAACACCGGTAAGGGCAAGGTCCACAGCCTGCTGCTCCGACTCCATCGCCGTGGTCTCGCCTTCGATCTCGGCGAGACGCTGATCCAGCCTGGCTCTGCGCGCATCCAACGACCGCAGTTGAGCTTCCTGGTCATGCGCAGCATTACGAAGCCGCGTCTTGCGATGAATCCATCCCAGAGCTTGCTCACGCAACTGCTCGCACCGAGCACGCAATCCCTTGATCTCCGCGACACTGTCGCGCACAGCATCCTCGCGCCCAACCAGCGCACCGCCAAGCTCGGTGAGCTCTTCTTCCATGGCAACCATGCGGCTTCGAGCATCGGCTATGGATCGGCTCTTCTCCGACTTCTGCTCGATGATGCGCTGGCGACTATCCTCACCATCTCCCGCATCCGCGAGCAGGTCTTTTGCACGCTCTTGCTGCGCTTGCGCCCGCGCATTCGCAGAATCACAACCCCCGGAAGCTTCGTGAATCCGACTCGAGAGAGCCTCGGCAACAGTCCCCTCCTCACGCAAGGTGTCCTCGAGTTCGCCGAGCTTCGCCGTCAGCCTCGCCAACTCCTCCTCGCCCTGCTTTTGTCTGGCAGTCTTTTCAGCGAGTTTCTGCTGACAGTCTGTCTGCTCCTTGCGCGCCTCGCTGGTCTCGATGACCGCCACTGCGGCTTTCAGATCCCGCAGAGAATCACGGATCTTCCGGAATCGACGCGCTTTTTGCGCCTGGACCTTCAAGCTGCGAATGCGACGGCCACGCTCCTCGACCAGATCTTCGACCCGCGCCAGATTCTGCTCGGTGCGGTCCAGCTTGCGTAAAGTCTCACGCTTGTGGAGCTTGAAGCGACTGATCCCCGCTGCCTCCTCGAAGATTGCCCGCCGATCCTCGGGATTCGCCGAGAGCACAGCATCGATCCGACCCTGCTCCATGACGGAATAGGCCCCCACGCCCAAACCCGTATTCATCAGGGCATCGCGCACGTCTTTCAGCCGCACGCTATCGCCATTCAAGAG
>CAZIVO010000019.1:2317-42052 GCA_964542765.1 uncultured candidatus Brocadiaceae bacterium
TCCGTCATCTCCTTGCCGCGAAGACTGCGGGCACGCTGGTCACCCAGGCACCACTTCAGAGCATCCACGACATTGGACTTACCGCAGCCATTCGGTCCGATGATACCGGTCAATGGAGCATCGAACTCGAACTCCGTCCGGTCGGCGAAGGACTTGAACCCGTGGCAGGAAAGTTTCTTGAGCCTCATCATCTGAAATATCAGCTACGAAAGATTGTCAGCGAATCCGTTCTTCTGGCAACCCCAGTCCAGCAACCCATCGCGGACACCGCAATCGCATGCCAAACCGGCTGGACTCAAGAATCTCACGGCGACGGTATTGTTGGGCCGCTGCTGTGGAGTAAGCCTGCGCCGCTCGACCGAAACCGACGGCCAGAAGGGCCTGCTGTACCGCGCTGCTGAGATCGCTCGTCCGCAGCGGCCCGCCTACCCCATGCCTGACTCGCAACCCGATCAACACGCACTGCGCTATCGCGAGGGCGCGCCACCCTTCCTCATCACCTGCCTGATGCAAAGCTAGATCGATGGAACAGGCGAGTTTTGTGAACCGCATCCACTCTCGCCGACCGCCCCGCTTTTCAACCAAGAACTCCGTCTGTCTCTTCATACACTCCCCCATCCCTGTGTTTTTTTTCCAGCATGGGTTTGAGCTCTTCGAGAAACTGCGTCACGTCCTTGAACTCCCGATACACCGATGCAAAACGCACGTAGGCGATCTGGTCCAACTCCCGCAGCTCTTGCATGATCAGATTACCGATCACCTTGCTGGCAACCTCCTTGTCGAAGGCCTCCGAGCACTGACGCTCAACCCTGTCAGCGACCTGTTCGAGCTGATCGCTCGAAATAGGCCGTTTCTCACACGCCCTGTGCAAGCCGGAAAGGATCTTCTTGCGGTCGAACTCGACACGCTCACCGCTCTTCTTGACCACCCGGGGCCGGGCACTCTCCACGCGCTCATTGGTGGTGTAACGTCGATTGCAATTCAGACAGACCCGTCGCCGCCGGATCGCGAAGCCTTCAGCCTTCGCCCGGGAATCGACGACCCGATCATTGTCGGCCTTGCAATACGGACAGCGCACAACGCCCCTCTACTGGCCAAGATGAAATCGGCAAAAAATCCGCATCGGTGGGGCTGACCCCCCACACGACCACTTGCCATCGCAAAGCCTACACCCCCAAGACCTTGTGTGTCAAAGGTCTTTGACCACCGTGATGCAAGACGAACGCCGAGCAACTATTTGCCGAGGCAAAAATGGCCGAAGATCCGGTCCAAGAGATCCTCTGCGCTCGAGCGCCCATGAATCTCATCCAGAGCGGCCAAAGCACGACCCAATTCTACCGCCAGCAATTCCTGGGGAAGAGCCGCGAAGCGGCGGTCGCAGGCCGTGGCGAGCGACTCCTCGGCTCGTTGCAAGCAGTCGAGGCTGTGCCCATGACCGGCTTGCGGCCCGCCGCCACGGCGCATCGTCAAGAAGTGGCGAAATTCCTCTATGCCCTCACCCGAATGGCTCGATACCGAAAAACTCGGTGCCTGGGCAACCTCTCCGATCACGGGGCCGGCCGGGAGATCCGCCTTGGTGAAAACCACCGCCACGACCGGAAGTTCCGTCCCGGGCATCTTGGGATCACTGCGATCGATGACCAGCACGGCACCGCCGCCACGACCGCCAACGCGCCGTGTGAATTCCAGCGCAGCAACCTCTTCTTCCGGGGCATCTCCGATGTCACCCGGGGCATCCAGAAGATTCACTCCGGGAGCTAGTTCCACCGAAACAACATCGCGCGTCGTCCCGGCATGATCGGAGACCAGAACCATCTCCTGGCCAGCCAGGGCATTGCACAGGGATGACTTGCCCGCGTTCGCGGCACCGACCAGCAAAAGTTCGCCGCCGGCGCGCACCGGCGGCAAGCTCGCGATCAGGTCGACGATACGACCACGGGCACCTTCGATCGGTCCGATCCAATCCCGCCGCTCCACCTGACCGGTCTCGCCCTCGGTGAAATCAAGTCCGGACTCCACCAGCGCCAAAGAATCCTGAATCAGGGAGCGACTCTCGTCGACCACAGCTGACAAGCCGCCACGCAGGACTGCCAGCGCGCTGCGCCTCTCGGCCGTATCGGCGGCATGGATCAAGGCCAGCACAGCCTCGGCACGGGCGAGATCCAAGCGCCCATTCTCCCAGGCCCGCCGGGTGAATTCACCGGCCGTCGCATCTCGCGCACGCGAGCGCAACCGGCGACTGAGGTGATCGAGAAGGTAGGGGCTCCCTGGAAGGTGCAGTTCCACGATGTCCTCGCCGGTATAGGAACGAGGCCCCGGCATCACCATGGCCAAACACTCCACCGGCGATCCCATGACCTCGATCTCACAGTCCAGCGCAGCGCGCACGGTGAGTTCTTGGCCGATCAGATCGCCGGCGATCGCCAAGGCGTCAGGACCCGACAGGCGCAAGATCCCACGGTGACCAACGCCCGGAGGCGATGCAACGGCCAGGATCGTGTCACCGATCATCCGACCTACTCACAGAGTGGGCATCTGGGGCACGCCGGCGCCAGCCTGTGGCATCGGACCCAGGATCTTCTTGGTGACCCGCGCCTCGATCAGGCTGACCAGGCTGGATGTGACCAGATAGACCATCAGCCCCGCCGCATAGTTGTAGAGCATCACGCCGAACAGGAAGGGCATACCCCGCATGATCATCCCCATCTGGCGTTGCTGAGGATCCTTGGGCAAGGGCTGGCTGAAACTCAAGATGGCAAACAGTGCCATCCACAAAAGAGGCAGGAGGTTGAAATGCGGCATGAAGCTGAGCCCCAACTCGAACAAGGCATCAGGCTTGCTCAGATCGGCCACATACAAAAATGACTCCAGCCGCAGGTCGTATGCCACCCGCAAGGTCGTGAACAGCCCCAAGAACACGGGCAAGGTGATGAACAAGGGCAGACACCCACCGATGGGTGGGAACATCTTGTGCTGCTTTTGAAACTCGACCATCGCCTGCTGGTAACGCTTCTTGTCGCTGCCAAACTTCTTCTTGATCTCCTCCAGTTGCGGCGCCAACCGGGCCATCTTGGCGCCGTAAACGCGCATCGATTTCTGCATCCGGAAATTCAAGGGAGCTACCAGGCTGCGCACGATCAGGGTCAGCAAGATGATCGCCACGCCCCAACTCGGCACCATGTCGTGGAGAAGTCGCAAGATCCACAGCAAGAACTTGCCCATCGGCCGCGCGCCGGGAACGACGCAGCCGAACAGACACGGCGGCGTCAGATCCGTATCGACGATGGCATCGAACTGCTCGTAGTCGGGATGCTCTCCGAAGATCCTGCTCGATTTCGGCCCCAGATACAGGCGGTAGCGGAGTTTGGTGATGCCACCGGTCTCCTTGGGCACATCGAAACGCAGCATGTAGAGCACCTGCGGGACCGACCACGGACCATGGTCTTCCAGGTTGATCCGCCCAACAGGCAACCTGAACATCGAAGCCGAGTAGAGAGCGTCCTCGCTGACATCATCAGCCGGATACAGGAAGGATGCGAAGAAACGGTTGGTGCTGCCGGCGAAAGCTATCTTGCGTGGGCCGTTGAGCGCTGCGACCACCGGCCGCTGCGAGGAGTTCGGGTTGCCATCGACCCTCGCTGTCTCGAGCCTCTCCTCCTGCCCATCCCAGACCCTGCCGATGGCGACAGCCGGATTTCGGCCAAAGAAGTGCTCGCTGGTGGGGCTCGGCAGGGTAGGCCCCTCGAGCATCAATTTGATTGAAGTCTCGCCACCCTCGTAGCCCTTGTTGCGAAGTCCGATCTCGAGGATCAGATCACGGCTTCCCACCTCGTGCCGATAGGTTTTCTCGAGGCTCAGTCCGTTACCGCCATCAAGCGTGAACTTGACGCCACCGTCATCGAGTTCCTCTCGCTCCCAGGGCGCAACATCCAGCTTGACCGATGGGAAACGCCGCTTGTCAGGGTTGAGTTCGCGCAGCCTCAGACTCGTGAAGCCGGCTTCGACCATGTCGACGATCTTGTAGTAATCGCCTTGTTCGGGCGACTCCTTGCGCTTGCCCTCCACCGACTGAAAATTGTCCAGCAAGGAAACCGAACGTACTGACGCGCCAAAGTCCCAGAAGGTGACGAGAAAACTCCCAGCTTCACCTGGCTTGCCGAATTGCTTGGTGAACTCACCGCTCTGGACGGCTTCGACCTCCTGTGCTGCCACTTGCCGTGCAGAGGTGAAGACAAGCAGACCGCTCATGAGAGCCGCAACAAGCAACTTGTAGGGTAGAAGTTTCACGGTCTAGCGTCCCTGAGCAAGGCGATCTGCAAGATTGTCGGGGAGTTCAGACACCGCCCGGATCTTCGTCATCGTCGACTCGTAGTCATACTCGAGCCGGTGGAAGCGAACGACTTCCCCGTCATATGTAACAAAGGACAATCGCCGATCGCCGTCTCTGGGTTGTCCAACCGAGCCGACATTGACCAAGGCCCTAGCCTCACCAATCCGGTACTCGCTACCTATGTCATTGGGGTCCAAAAAGAGAGAACCTTCGGGATAAACGCCAGGCACATGACTGTGGCCGACGAAGCAGACCTGTCTGCCGCCAAACAGATCGAACCGCTCCTGCATCTTGGCCCCGTCCGTGCAATCCTTCGGGACCACGTAGTCACGAATAGAATCCTTGGGCGACCCATGCGCCAGCATGAAATTTCCCTCCTCATAGAGTTCCTTCATCTGCCCGAGGAAGCTCCACATGCGCATGTTCTCATCGCGCGAACAATCCTTGCGGTTGAGCTGGTCACGCGTCCATTCGATGGCGGCTCGCGCACGAGGGTTGAAATCCGACGCATAAAACATCGCCCCGTGCTCATGATTGCCGAGCAGGGAGAACTCACAGACCTCCATCACCTTGAGCAGGACCTCCCTGGGCTCAGGGCCATAGCCTATGACGTCCCCCAGGCAGATCACGCGATCGACACCCAGCCGCTCTATCTCGGCTAGGCAGACGCCTAGGGCTTCCGTGTTGCTGTGGAGGTCTGAAATGAAGGCAATCATCGCGGTGCGGGGCGAACAACCTAACCACACCCTCTTTGGACGCAAGGTCAGGGCTTATAATCGGAGCGATGACCGCTCTACTCACAGCCATGCTACTCATCCAGCCAGGTCCGCAGACCCCCGATCAAGAGGTTCTGGCGAGACTCCCGGGTGAAATCGCCGTCACACGAATCGACTACCTCGAATACCTGTATAAGGTCTTCGGGCATGTCCGGCTGGAGGAACTCCTCCTCGACCGAGCACTGGAGCGAGAAGTTGGAACGCTGGACCTCGATGGCATCGCCCCCGCTGTCCAGGCCGGACTCCGCGACCCGCAGGCCAGGAGCCGCCAGGCATTGAAGACTCTCGTTGACGTCAACCACGGCGGCGACTTCGCCGCCTATGACCGATATCTCGCACGCACTGGCCGCACGCGCAAGGGCGCACTCCGCTCACTACAGACCGAGACCCTGCGTCGCGACCGCATCGCGGCCATCATCCAGGTGCACCGCCAATCCAGCGAACCACGACTCCGCAGACTCTTCGACGAGCATTACGGTGTCGACGGCCTGCAAGTACGAGTCCGGCATATCTATCAGTCCTTCGACAAGGTTCATCGCGAACTCACGGCTCACGCCGATCCCGGCGAAAAGATCAGCGAGAAACTCGTGGACGCAACCGTTCGGCAGCGGATGCAAACACTCCTACTCACGCTGCAAGACGGAAGTTCCTTCGCGACAGCAGTGGCCCAGGGCAGTGATGATCTCCAGGCCCGCCAGCAAGCCAAGGACCCACGCACCGCCAAGGATGCTGGGTGGATCCGCAACTACAGGTTCCAGCGCTTTGGGGTCGAGTTCGCTCAGACTGTCCGGTCCATGAAGAGTGGCGAACTCCGCGGACCGGTCAAGGCAGCTCACGGCTACCACATCATCAAGCTCGAAACCCTAAAGCAAACCCGTTTCGAAGATGTTCAGGACGAGCTCAACAAGCTGCTCAAGATAGAACCGGCATCGCTGGCCGAGCAACGGCAACTGCGAGAGCGACTCCTCAAGAAATACCAGATCACCGAAGCGCTGCGCAAATGACCGCCTGGATCCTGACCGGAGCCACAGCATCGGGCAAGTCGAGTCTGGCGATCGAACTCGCCGACCGCTTCGACCTCGAGATCCTCTCCATGGACTCGATGGCAATCTATCGGCGCATGGATATCGGAACCGCCAAACCCTCGTCTCAAGATCGAAAGAAAGTTCCGCACCACCTCATCGACATCGTCGATCCATGTGATTCGTTCGACACCAATCGATGGTGCGTCGCGGCCCAAAAGGCGATGGACGATATCCACGCTCGCGGCCGCCACGCGCTCTTCGTCGGCGGCACGCCGCTCTACATGATGGCCTTCTTCAAGGGGATGATGGAGACACCGCCAGCCCAACCGGAACTTCGTGCCAGCCTGCAGAAAAGAGAGGAAGAGGACCCGGGATCACTGCACCGCGAACTCACCTCGAAAGACCCGCAAGCCGCCGAGCGCATCCATCATCACGACATCAAACGTCTGGTGCGGGCTCTGGAGGTGTTCGAGATGACCGGCGAGACGATCTCGACACAACAAGCACAATTCGACTCGCCAAACTGGCGGGTTCCCTGCCGTATCGCCGCCATCAAGCGGCCGCGCGAAGAACTCAAGGAACGAGTCAAGGAACGCACCATCGAGATGCTCGATGAAGGCCTGATCGACGAGGTCCGCGAGATCCGTGACAGCTGTGGCTTCTCGCGCGAATCGGCAGCCGCCATCGGCTACGCCCAGTGTCTGGCCCATCTGGACGGTCGCTACAAGGATCTCGAAGAACTCCGTAACCAGATCCGCAGATCCACCCATCGCCTCATCCGACGGCAATTGACCTGGCTCCGACGACTGCCCGAGATCGACTGGATTTCACCCGAACAGGGCATCGATCGGCTCATCGCGGCGCTTGCTGGTTGAAACTCGCTCCGTCAGCGCCAAGATCCCTGCATCGAGACAAACTGCATCGAGAACCCAGCGCGGCCCGTGGGCCGTGAACCGAAAAGGCAGCTCACATGAAGCGATCGCTTTGCCTGTTCCTCCTCGCCCTTCTGGCAGTTCCGGCTACCGCGCAAGATGGGACCAAAGAGTCCCCGGCCGCAGCAGTCACGACTGACAACCAGACACCTGCATCCGAGCAGGAAAACTCCTGGGAAGAGGACATCGATGAATGGTTCGGCGAACTCGTGGGCTATGTCGAGGCGGTCCCCTTCTACAACGTTGCTCCGCTCCTTGGCTTCTCGGACGAACCGCACAAGGATGCAGATGGCAAGCCACTGATCGGCCCCAACGGCAAGGAGGTCAAAACCCGCATTCCCTTCGTCGTGCTCTGGCTGATCATCGGGGCGGTCTTCTTCACCCTGCGCATGCGGTGGGTGAATTTGCGGATGTTCAAGCACGCCATCGCCGTGGTGCGCGGCAAGTTCGACAATCCCGATGACGCCGGTGAAGTCACCCATTTCCAGGCCCTGTCTTCTGCCCTGTCGGCAACGGTCGGCCTGGGCAACATTGCCGGCGTTGCCATCGCCATCTCGTGGGGTGGCCCCGGTGCCACCTTCTGGATGATCGTGGCCGGACTGCTGGGGATGACTCTCAAGTTCACCGAATGCACTCTCGGCCAGCAATTCCGCAAGATCGACGCCGATGGCAAGATCTCGGGCGGGCCCATGCACTACCTCTTCGAGGGCCTGCGCGAAAAGAAACTCGGGCCGCTAGGTGCCCTGCTCGCCGGTCTCTTCATGATCTTCTGTATCGGCGGCAGCCTGGCCGGCGGCAATGCCTTTCAGGTCTACAACAGCAAGGCCGTGCTGGCGGTCGAGGTGCCCTTCTTCGCCGAGCACGGCTGGGTCTACGGTGCCATCATGGCGTGTCTGGTGGGCATCGTGATCATCGGTGGCATCAAGCGCATCGCCACCACCGCTTCTCGGATCGTGCCGACCATGTGCGCGATCTACGTCCTGGCGTGTCTGATCATCCTGGTGTCCAACGCCAGCGCCATCCCCGGCGCGCTCGGCTCGGTCTTCTCAGGCGCCTTCAATCCGGATGCCGTCTATGGCGGCATCCTCGGCACCCTGGTGCTGGGCTTCCAGAGAGCCGCTTTCTCGAACGAGGCCGGCGTTGGATCGGCATCGATCGCACATTCGGCGGCCAAGACACCCTATCCCGTCCGCGAGGGCATCGTCGCCCTGCTGGAACCCTTCATCGACACCGTCGTCGTCTGCACCATGACCGCCCTGGTCATCATCATCACCGGCGTCTACCAACCGCTCGCGGCATCAACCGAACTGTTCGGGGCCGCGCAAGCGGAAGTATTGCAGCAAATGGTTCATAACAATTCGGGTGCTGCTCTGACCAACGAGGCCTTCAAGACGGTACCGGCGCTGGCCGGTTGGTTCCCCTTCATCTTGCTCGCGGCAGTGATCCTGTTTGCCTTCTCGACCATGATCTCCTGGTCCTACTACGGCGAACGTTGCTGGACGCGCCTGTTCGGCCCACGCTCCTCGCTGGTTTTCAAGGTCCTGTTCCTGGCCTTCGTCGTCCTCGGCTCCGTCATCGGCGGCACCAACGCCCTGGCCTTCGGTGACCTCATGATCTTGTTGATGGCCTTCCCGAACATCCTTGGCCTCTACTTCCTCGGCGGCCGCGTCGCCAGCGAGCTCGACGATTACGAGGCCAAGCTCACCGCCGGCGAGTTCCCCACCTACAAGTGACAGAGCCGTCCCGAGCGGAGCGAGCAAGTCGTCTGTGCGAGCAAGCCAGGGCCATGGGCCCGGCCATCGCAGAGACCGCTTGCGCGGTACTTCTGCACTACCTCGACGCGATGCTCGACCGCAATCGCCAGCTCAACCTGACGGCAGTCCGAAAACCCGAGGAAGCCGAGATCTTGCATGTCCTCGACAGCTTGGCCCTGGCTCTCGTTGATGTGAACCCTCAACGATGCCTGGAGATCGGTAGCGGCAACGGCTTCCCGGGTGTCGCCGCCGCGCTGCTCTGGCCAGGATCTCGAGTCACCTTGATCGAACGGACACAGAAGAAGGCGCGTGCCATCGAAGATCTCCTCGCCCACAGCAATATCGCAAATGCACAGGTCTTACAGGCCGACGCAGAACAAGCGCCGCACCTCGACCCATCGCTCATGAAAAGCTTTGATCTGATTCTGGCCCGCGCGCTCGGGACTCCACAAAAAGTAGAGCGACTGTCCAGCCCGATGCTCGCTTCGAACGGAATCCTGGTCTTGTGGGCAAGCGCATCAACATCCCCTGCCGAAGTCCTGCAAGACATGGAACTGACCGACTGCATCGATTACCGGCTTCCCGAGCCGACAGCGAGAGACCGACGGCTACTGATCTACCAAAAGCCCTGACGTCGAGCATGTGCTCGTGCAGTCTCCAGTAAGAACTGACCGCCGCGGGTGACCCGGGTCACTTCTTGGCCCGGGTGCCGACGATCGCGATCTCCGCCGCCGAGGCCCAGGGGCCACCATTGACCTCCGACAGCACCCGGATGAGGACATAACGACCGCGCACCGGTTCGCAATTCAGAGATTGCGCTCCTTTTTTCTTCTCGAAGCTCCCGGCCGCTGCCGGCTGCCCGAAATCATCGGCCGAAGCGGCAACATGAAACTCGATCTTCCCGAAGGTGCCGTTCCATCCGCCGTCCTGCCGGGCCAGGTAACGCAGACCCCTGACCTTGCAATCAGTGCCGAGATCGATCACCAGTTCATGGGGATGCTTTTTCAGCAATGGCTGAAACTGCGAGTGCCAGATGGTCTTGGGATCTCCGTCGATGGCAAAGCGAGCAAGCTTGCGGTTGCTGACGTTTTCGCTGCTGACACGGAAGATCTTGAACTGCTCACCGGTGATGAGCCCTTTCTTCGGAATCGAACGACTCCGAGCCGGAGACTTGCTCGACCCTTCGCCCGATGTTCCCCACTTGGCCCGGCGATCCTTCTCGTGGTTTGCGCGATCCTCGAATACCCCTTCTCTCACCGGTTCATGTGCAGACTGAGCATGCGCTACCATCTTCGCCAACACTTCAGGGTGTTGGTCGGAGATATCTGAAGCCTCGCTGACATCCCTGGAAAGGTCGTAGAGTTCCCACGCCCGATCAGGCCGCTGGCGATAGGCCTTCCAGTCGCCCATTCGCACCGCCGTCTGCCCGCCATACTCCCAGTACAGATACTCGTGCTGCTCCTGCTTTCGGCCGACCTGTTCCTCGCCCAAAATTTCCGGCAAGATGGATAGACCATCGATATCCAACGGCGGAGTCGCTCCGGTCAACTCTGCGAGCGTCGGCAATACATCCGGCTGGAACCAGACCAGATCGCTGACTCGACCTTGGTCGATTCGCTCCGGCCAGCGAACCACCGCAGGGATACGCAGACCACCCTCATAGAGACTGCCCTTGCCGCCACGGAACTCGACTCCTGTCTGCGGATGGACGTTCGGCCCGAAGAAACCGCGCGGATGATCCGCGGAGCGAAAGCGATCCTGTCCACCATTGTCACCCGTGAAGAAGACGATGGTGTCATCTTCCAGATCCAGTTCTTTGAGAAGGTCGAGCACCTCGCCGACGTTTCGATCGACCATGCTCACCATGGCCGCGTAGTTCCTGACCTCTTCAGGCCAGTCCTCATCCGCATAGATCTGAACGGCTGGATCACTCTTGGGAATGTCGAACAGGCCGTGTGGAGGCGTGATCGGCAGGTAGCAGAAGAAGGGTTTGTCCTTGTTCGCCCGGATGAACTTCAGGCCCTCCTCCATGATCGAGTAGTGGGAGTAGGTCGCGCCGCTACGGCCACCACGATTGCCCTCCAAAGGCACCTCCTTGCTGTTGCGGATCAGGTAGGGAGGGTAGTACGAGTGCGCGTGAACCTGGTCGTAGTAGCCGAAGAAGACATCAAAACCATGCTTTTCGGGCACCCCCGTGGAACCTCGCCCACCGCAACCCCACTTGCCAAATCCACCCGTGGCGTAGCCGTGCGCCGAGAGCATCGAGGCCACCGTTTCTTCGCCGGCTCGCAGGGGCGTACCGCCGTCATTGGCCCGTACCGAGCAATGCCCCATGTGCTTGCCGGTCATCAGAGTGCAACGCAAGGGCGCACAAACTGGCGCACCCGCGAGCGCCTGCCTGAACTGCAAGCCCTCGGCTGCCATTCGATCAATGCGCGGTGTACGGATCTGCCGATTGCCCATGTACGACAGTTCGTAGTAAGCCAACTCGTCCGACATGATGTAGACGATGTTGGGCTTCGCACGGACATCCTCGACACCCTGACCCGCGACTCCTCGCACGGAGATGAGGACCAGGATGATCAAGCTACGGCGCATGAACCTCTCCCCTGAGGACCGCCGGCAATCCGAATCCAAGAGAGGGCGCTACCGTGCCAGGAAGGTCGTGCCGAAACGCATCACGTGATCGCCAACGCCGACATCACTCTCGTAATTGACCGAGGGATCGCCGGGCGAGTAGTTGAAGATATGCCGGTCGATGGTCGACTGGATGGCAGAGAGATCACGGCCAAAGGCATTCGCGCGGCCATCCTTACGGCGCCGCAAACTTCGGAAGTAAGTCTCGGTATCGTAAGCACGGGTCAGGTACTCAACATCCCTGATACCGCGGGCAGCCTGTTCGTCAGAAACACCGCCACCTTGGCCCTTCCATGTGAAGGAACCACAAGAGGCGAGCAAGAAGGCTAAAGGAACTATGGCGAGGAGTTTACGCATGCTTTTCTATGGGTTGCGTTCAGAGGGGCTGGGGTTCGGCGAACAGGGTCGCCAGCAGACGTTAGTTATACACTCTAAACCCATGAGTAGCGGGGTTTTCCGCTCCGAACCTCAACAGCTCCACGAGATTTTCTTCCGGCCAGGACACCTCCTGGATAACGTCGATCCGGCATGGTACGTAGCCAAGCGCCCCGCGGCACCGAGGATTTGCTCCCAGAGCGTATATCCCTGTACCAACATATTTTCGGTACCTGCCGCGATGTTTTCGCCCGGCACGCCTACCGGGAACTCCGCACCCCCTTGTTCGAGGAAACCAGCCTCTTCGTCCGCTCTCTCGGAGAAGTGACCGATGTCGTCGAAAAGGAGATGTTCACCGTCACCCGCGGTGATACCAGCGTGACCTTTCGCCCCGAAGGCACAGCCTCGGCGGTCCGCGCTTACCTCGAGCATCATCTCGACAAGGTCAGGCCCTTCCAGAAGTTCTTCTACATGGGGCCCATGTTCCGATTCGAACGCCCCCAAGCAGGTCGCCAGCGGCAATTCGACCAGATCGGTATCGAAGCACTCGGCTCTTCCAGCCCCCTCCTCGATACCGAAGTCATCCTTCTTGCGCACCGCTGCTTCTCCGAACTAGGTCTGAAGAACTTTGCTATCCATGTCAACAGCATCGGCGACCGCGATGATCGCACACGCTTTCGTGAAGTGCTGCGGTCATACATGGCCGATCATCTCAATGATCGCTGCGACAACTGCAAGAAGCGCATCGAGCGGAATGTCTTCAGGATGCTCGACTGCAAAGAAGACCGGTGCCGGGCCACCAACGCCGAAGCGCCCCGGTTTCTCGACCATCTTTCCGATGCCAGCCGTGACCGGTTCAACACCACCATCTCCGCTCTCGAAAAACTCGAGATCCCTCACACCATCGATCACGCCATCGTCCGCGGCTTCGATTACTACACTCACACAGTTTTCGAAGTGCGGTGTCCCGACCTCGGTGCCCGTGATGCAATCTGTGGTGGCGGCCGGTACGACAATTTGATCGCCGACATGGGTGGCCCCGAACTCGGCAGCACAGGCTTCGCGATCGGGGTAACCCCCATGATCTTGGCGCTTGAGTTGCAAAAGCACCCCTGCACAGAAGCTGTTGACTCAGGATCTCCCATCTTCGTCGCAGCCGTCACCGACGCCGAACGCGAGGCTGCATTCCTGCTGACGGACCGCCTGCGGCAAGCGAATCTCACCGCGGATACAGATTTCGAGGGCAAGAGCCTGAAAGCCCAGTTCAAAGCCGCCGGAAAGCGAGGCGTCGAACTCATGCTCGTGCTGGGTCCTGACGAAATCGCAGCCGGCGTGGTCAAGGTCAAGGACTTCAAAACCAGTGAGGAGTCGAACCTCGCCACGGACGAGAGTCTGGCCAATGCGCTACGTGCCCGGCTCCAGAGCGACTGATTGGAATGGCCAACAAACTGTGTCTCTTTGGTGGATCTTTCAACCCACCGCACCGAACGCATGAGCGCATCATCCGAGCGGCCTTGCAGCAACTCCCCCTCCGCGAACTCATCGTGCTGCCTTCCGGTTGCCATCCGCACAAAGATGATCGCACCATGGCACCCGCAGCGACACGCCTGGAACTCTGCCAACTAGCGTTCAGCCACATCGAAGGTGTCACCGTCGATGACCGCGAGATCCAGCGGGAAGGCCCCTCTTACACCATCGACACCCTCGACGAATTCATTCGGGCTGAACCTGGCACGCGCCCCTTCTATCTCATCGGCTCCGACAATCTCCCCTTGCTCCCGACCTGGCGCAGACATCACGACCTTCTAAAAAAAGCGCGGCTCACCATCTTTCCTCGAGACAGCTTTCCCATCGAGGCAGCAACTCTCGAGGGACTTGATCTTCACCCGTCCGAGCGAGAAGAACTTCTGAGCAACATCCTGCGTGTCACTCCGGACAACATCTCCGCAACCGCCATCCGGTCCTGCTTGCGCGATGGAGATTCGCTCGACCAATGGCTACATCCACCGGTCATTGAACGCATCCGGGAACTCGGCCTCTACCTATCCTGAATCTGTGCACCATGCTTGAGTGGACTGCGCTCCCGATCAGCTTCACCGCGATGCTTGCAGCGCTGCTTATCCATGCCCGAGTCAGGCAAATCTTCCCCCGTGACCTGCCGTCCACCCCCCGCAAGCTCCACTCGTTGCCCACTCCACTCGCAGGCATCGTCCCGGCCATCGGCACTTGCGCATACCTCACATGGATCGGCCACCCATATCTGGGAGCCGCCGCTGCGCTGGCTTCCGTCCTTGGATTCCTCGACGACCTCGCAAAGCAAAACAATGCCGACGGACCCTCCTGGAAGTTCAAGGCCATCACCCTGCTCATTGCCAGCCTGATCCTCGCTCTGGGAAGACAACAAGCAACAGAGACTGCGGCTCTCGATCTGATCCTGGTGACCATCCTCATCTTCGTCATCACCAACGCCGTCAACTTCCTCGACAATACCAATGGCGTTGCCCTGACCATCGCATGCCTGGGCCTTCTGCTATCGACCGGTGGACAGGGTCCGCTCGCCGCCGTCGGCTACCTCTGGCTCGGTGCCCTGCCCTTTAACTGGCCGCGGTCGCACATTTTCATCGGCGATGCCGGCGCTCTCTGCCTCGGACTCTGCTTGAGCGCAGCCACCCTCGATGGTTTCCACGGACCCCAAGGCTTCGACGGCTTGGCCGCCGTGGCCATCGCCGGAATCCCCCTGGCCGACTTCGCACAGGTGGTCACGGTCCGCATCGCGATCGGTCACCCGCCCTGGGTAGGCGATCAACGCCATCTCACCCACATCGCCATGAACCTCGGATCTCCAAGATGGGCTGTAGCACCCCTCTTCGGCGCCATGGCTGCGGGAATTTACTGGGCTCTGGGCTGAGCGTGGTGACCATACTCAAGACGGCAACACACCCGAGATGCCATGGTGATTCGGCCGTGCGTGTGCTCACAGCACTCAAGAAAAACTAACTCTTCTTGCGCATCACCGCGGTCGCGAAGGAGTCCTCACGGAACAACTCTTGACGCCTTTGCTCGACATCAGCAGCAGACAGCGCGGTCATGCGCTCCACGGCACAGAAAGGATCGATCCCCTCAAGAGCCTCCCGTGCCTGACCAAATGCACAGTTGGAAACCGCCTCGAAATCCCGCACGTAGCGTCCGAGGAGTTTGCGCCTGACTCGCTCCAGGTGGTCCTCATCAATCTCCACATCCCCCAGCATCAAGTCACGCAGAACCTCGGCCACTCCATCCGGATCATCGGTTTCGCAACTCACGACGACAAAACCAAAACTAAAATCTGCAACGTAACCCGCGGACAAAGAATCATCGACGAGACCACGCCTGCGCAACTCCTCGCGCAGTTCACTCGAAGCAGAGAACCATCTATCGAGAAGAACGCGCGTCACCAGTTCCCGACGCCAGCGCGCTTCGGCATCCGACTCGAGTTTTCGATCCTTGAACCCAACCATGACGCGATCGCGACCGACTTCCATTCTGGTCTCTGATCGGGAGCGGAATGCTGGGCCCGAATCCTTCGGCCAAATACTGGTTGGCGGCTCTCCGGCCAGAAGATGGCTGGCTTCGGCAAGCTCCAAGATCGCGTGAGGGTCTACAGGACCCGCCACACCCAGCGCAGCATTCCCCGCCGTGTAGAAAGCTCGATGGCAATCCAAGAGATGTTCAGCCGTCACTTCCTGAATCGAGTCGGTGGTGCCTCCGACCGGATGACGAACAGGATGCTCCTCGTAAAGATTACCGACGAAGTCAAAGAACAGACGGTAGTCCGGCGAGTCCTCATACATCCGAATCTCTTGATCGATGATTCCCCTCTCCTTTTCGACGTTCTCCTCGGTGATGTGCGCATTCGCGACCAGATGCAAAAGATCCTGCATGTTCTCGTGAACCTGGTCCGTGGCTGTGAAGTAGTAACTGGTCTGGGTGAAACCAGTCATCGCATTGACCTGGGCACCTCGGCGCGCAAAGCGATCGAACACCGCGATGGCCTCATCCTCGAACAGTTTGTGCTCCAGGTAATGCGCTGTCCCCAGCGGGCTTTCGTGCCGATCTCCGCCGATCGAGAAACCAAGATCCGTAGCTCCGTAGCGAAAGGTCACCATCGCTGCCGTCTCCTGGAAGCGATCCGTCGGGAACACTCGAAGCGGCATGCCTGCTGACGTGCGCGCCAACCAAACCTCTTCGCCAAGGATGGGGTCCTTGTGGACATCGAAGGCATCGCTCATCACGAACCACCTTCTTGGTCAGAGCCCGCCAGGAGATAACAATGATCCAGCCAGATCCCATCCACCGCACTTCGAATCTCATCTGCTGTGATCGCAGCATAGATTTCAGTCTGCTCGATCACCGTGCGGTCTTGCCCGAGAAGCCACTGATTCGAAACGTATTCCATGTGCCTGCCAACACTGTCATCCACGGATGCAAGAGATGAAAGGACCCCCGCCCTGGCAGTCTCCAACTCCTCCTCGGTGAAGTTTCCAGCCTGCATATCCGTCATCTGCAGGCACGCAGCTTCCCTTGCGCCCTCGGCATCCGACTCATCGAGTCCAGCCTGCAAGATGAGTAAACCCTTGTGCCGTTCCATCGACGCCTGCGCGTAGTAGCACAGAGATTTCTTTTCCCGCAACTCCCTGAACAACCGAGACGCCGGTCCGCCGCCCAGCATGCTCGCAAAGAGCGCGCGGGCCATCCAGGTCCGGCTATCATCGCACCAGGGGATGCGATAGATCAGGATCATCTTGCTCTGCTGAAGGTCCACGCGCTCCACCGTGCTACCGCAGTCCCTTGGTTCGCATGACACCGGCGGACCGATCGCCTCGGGGGCGCGCCTGGGCAACTGCGAGAGGAAGCCACTGATCTGCTCCTGCATGCCCGCAGAGGGAAGGGACCCCATGGCCAAGGCCCAGACCTCGCCATGCTCAAGAAAATCCTGACGCGCGGCCTCTGGTGCCTTTGCATCAAGTGAACTGACCGCCGTCTCACTGCCATATTCCGGGATCGCGAAGGGTTCGCCTTGACAAGCATTTCGAATCGCCTCCTGCAGGGCGTATCCACCTTTGTCATCAAATATCGACCGGATGTAGTCGATGACCTGCCGCTGTTCGAGTTCGAATATCTCGACAGGGAAATGCCCATCATCGAGCCTTGGACGCGCCAAAAAATCAGCAAGGAAGGCGAGCCCCTTGGAAAAGAGATCCGGGTTACCAGGCAGGTATCCCCCATCAACACTATCGAGCGAAAACCGCAACACATGACTCTCGCCTAGCTTGAGCGTGTCCGGCGCGACACCAGCGCCATACAAAGACTCCATGCGCCGTGCAATTGCGGGCCGGTCAGGATCTCGCTCAGTCCCTTGCATCAAAAGGCTCGGCAGTAATGAGCGAGCAGCAGCAACAGCAGCATCCTCCAGCGGCCGCCGGAAATGCAGGCTCATGCGAAAAGTCTTGAACCGAGGATCGTGCTTCCACAGCACAGGTATCCCCTCGATCTCATCGTGCAAGAATCCAGCAAACGTCTCAGTCATCCTCCGAAAGCATATACGGAGCTTTTCTGTTTCCACGCCGTTATCCTCTATGACATGCGGACCGCGATCCTGGCCACCCTCCTGACATCGGCGCTCTTGTCAGCGCAACAACCCGTCGAAAATGAGCAAGGTGCGGACAAAACACCCTCTCTCGATGAGATGGTCGCGAACATCCAGCGGATCCGTCCCGGCAGCACTAAGCTGGACAGATTCAAAGCCTTCCTGCAGATCACCCCGACAGGGAAAAAAGACGACAGAATCACCATTCTGCTCCGGATCAAGTTCCTGCTGCCGGGCATGATTCGCTACTTGACGAGCGAGACAGGCCAAGAAATCCAGCGTGGTTGGGATCAAAATGGGCCGTGGGCACGAATAGGCAAAGATGATGACATCGCCGACCTGCGTGAACGACACTATCGTCAAGATCGAGACCAGTTGAGACGGGAACTGGCTCTGGCACGCCTCCTGTTACGATTCATGGACCCGGCCACCGTCCTGACCGAACTCGAAAACCCGACTCCGGTCTCCGAAGATCAACTGAAGATCGGACGTACCAAGGCTATCCGCGCCTACATGGTTACGGGCCAGCTCGCCACCTATCCCTTCTACTCGGATACTGGCAACACTCATCCCGCCAAGGTAGGGGTCTGGATTGACGTGACGAGCAAGAGACTGATAGCCGTCAGTGCCTATCCCATCGACAAGTCCGGCAAGCAAGCCGCAGCAGGCGAATTTCTCCTTCTATCCAAGCACAAGACCCGAGCCGGCATACAGATCCCGAGCCAACTCGATGTCTACTCGCTGGGTCCGCAGGGTCGAACCCCCTTGGTGCGCATGGAGCTAGCAAGTCTTGAATTGACCACTCCGCTTACGGTCAAGGATTTCAACCGCGCTACTCCGTGGCGCTAGACGGCCGCAACATCTGCTAGACCCGCCGCTGGAAGAACCCTTCCAGTTCGCCCCAACCGAAACTGATCACCGTCGGGCGGCCGTGCGGGCAATTGTGTGGATGCTCGAGACTCGCAGCCTCCTCGAGAAGCGATACGATCTCTGCGTCGCTCAACTGATCGCCACTCATCACAGAGCTTCGACAGGCCATCGAATGGAAACGGTCGGCGATAGCATCGCGGGCACGCGGCAAAGGATCACTTCCGCCTCCTTCCGTCAGGGCCTCGACGATCTTCTCCGGCCGGGCACGCGATAGGAGCGCCGGAATTCCCTGGATAGCAACTGCGTTACCACCAAAATCCTCGACGAGGAACCCTTCTTTCGCGAGAACTTCGGCTGCTTCCAGTAGCCATGCCTTATCCGATGCCGATGCCTCGACAACGACCGGGCTCAGCAGTCGCTGAATCTTGACCTCGCGATCACGGTCACGGTGGCGAAGCTTTTCGTACAGAACGCGCTCGTGCAAAGCGTGCTGATCGATGATGACCAGGCCATCCGTTCCTTCTACCACTATGTAGAGGTCGCGAACCTGCAGAACACGGCCTGCTCCTAGATCGCGAAATGGATGTGGGGCTGCAACTTCATCCGACCGATCCACTTCGGGCTCTGCTCGCACGGAGCCAGACCCTGTCGACTCTGTTGATATCGGCTGTCTCTGCCGACCAAACAAGTCTGCGGGCAAATCAGGGAAACCCGATCGAGGTCGAAGCGCAGAGGTGTTTCCCGTTCTAACTGCCAGCCCCCGATCTCCGAGTGCAGCCTTGACGGCATCATGCAAGAGCCCGCACGCCTTACGCCCATTCAGAAAGCGGAGTTCAGCCTTGGTGGGATGAACATTCACGTCCACCTGCGCAGGCGGCAGAGTCAGGGCCAAGAAGTAGATAGGGAATCGGCCGTGGATCAGATAGTCCCGATACGCCTGCCTGACCGAATGACTGGAGGCACGGTCGCGAGCACAACGGCCATTCACGTAGAGCAACTCCATCGTGGTGTCACGGCGAGCCACGTCCGGATCCGCAACGAGCCCCACCACCCTGTAATCGCCAATCTCTCGATCCACCTCCATCAGATTCGACGCAATATCCTCACCGTAGACTCGGCGAACTCGAGCTTTCAGCGTCTCATCTGCCGGCAACCGAAGCGCCTGCCGACCATCAGCAACGAAGGTGAAATCTACATCGAGGCGGGCCAGCGCAAGCCGCACCAGCATGTCCTGGATCCGAGCTTTCTCGGCACGTGTTGTCTTCAAAAAATGCCGGCGCGCCGGCGTGTTGTAGAAGATATCCCGGACCTCGACAACCGTGCCTGGCGGCGTCCCACACGGGCGAACCTCGCCAACATCACCCCCATCACACTGGATGGAAAAGCCCTCAGCCACTGCCTTGACCCGGCTGAGAATCCTCGCTCGAGAAACCGAACCAATCGAAGCCAAGGCCTCACCGCGAAAGCCAAGGCTGCCAATACAAGCGAGATCGGCGGCCTGCTCGAGTTTGCTGGTGGCATGACCAACAAACGCCAGTTCAAGGTCATCAGCCGTGAACCCACCACCATCATCCGTCACCCGAATAAGGGTCTTGCCACCATCAGCAATCTCCACATGAATCCGCTGCCCGCCAGCATCGAGACTGTTTTCGACCAGCTCTTTAACGATCGAGAATGGGCGCTCTATCACCTCGCCAGCCGCGATCTGATTCACTACATCCGCTGGCAGAACCCGGATCATATCGCTGCCACCGGTGCCTCTTGTGCAAAGTAGCGCATGACAAATCGCTGCAGCAGCCACTCGGGATCCACCTTCGGCGATCGCATCTCCCGCTGGCACTCGACGAGAAGCAGGATGGCACGGCGCAGATGCTCCATGGAATTCCGCGTGACATGATCCTGAAGTCTGTCCACAAATACGCGCACACCGAGTCGACCCGGGATATCACGCAACGCAACACCCTGATCCAGCAATAGCCGCCCCTCATAGGCCTGCGCCAAGCTCGTGTAGAACCAGGACAACACGATGTTGAAGGTCGCAGCACCATCAATCCTCGGCTTGCCATCCCGACCCTTCACGCCCCTTCTGAACATGGCTTCCAGAGAGCGCATCGCCTGCCGCCGATCTTTCGACAACATCGCATCGGCGAACTTGAACTGCGTTGACTCGAATCCACAGGTCAGGGCTCCACAGAGATCGTCCGGCGTGATCGAACCGCCATGGCCGTCCAGCCGCGTGCGAACCCGCTCCAGTTCGGCCAGTAGTTCCGCAGGCCCCTGCCCGACGGTGCTGACGATCATGTAAGCAGCCTCCTGTGACAACCGGAGGCTGTGGTCCTTCCCGCGAGCTACAACCCAGCGGACCAACTCAGCACTGAGAGGACTCTCGTTACGGTTATAGGGTTCCGGATAGAGGTCCCTGAATTCGAAACTACCACCTGCACCGATGAGCGCCTTCGACAGCTTCCTGCGCTTGTCGAGCTTGGAGACCTCGAGTAGAAGTCCGCAACCCGCACCCATGTGCGGCAAGATCGACTCCAAGGCCGAACCTTGTTCACGCAGCCAGGCATCGCCTCGGCGAACCATCAACCAGGATGATGTTGCGAACAGACCACTGCCGCGAAGGCCCTCGAGTTCGCAACCATCGGTCGCCTGATCACCGGATACAATCCGAACCTCCGCAGCTTCAGGGATGGCATCCCTCACCAGATCGAAGGCTTTCCCCCGGAAATATCCCGAAGGACCCATCAGCACCACGATCGGCGGCAAACCGCTCTTCGTCGCGCTACGCAACCGGCCAAGTTCAGTTTCGGGATTCGGTACTGCCATGCCTGGAGATTTGAATCAGAACCCTACAGAACATAAAGGTCAATCAATGTGCACCCGAGCAGGGTGATGCTGACCAAACCATTCATGGTGAAAAACGCTGTATTCATCTTGCTCAGGTCATCGGGATCGATCAAGCAGTGCTCGTAGGCCAGCAACACCGCTGCAAGGACAACTCCGGCAAGATACGCCCATCCCATGTCATCAACAACGATCGCGAAAATGCCAAACAGCAATACCGACAGTGCATGCAACCACCGCGCAACTCGAAAGGCTCCCGCCCGACCCAGGCGCACCGGAATGGAGCGCAGTCCGACAGCGCGATCATGTCGGTCATCCTGGCAAGCATAAATAATGTCGAAACCAGCAACCCAAACCAGAACCCCCAGGCCAAGAATGCCCGGCGCAAGCAGGCTGGCATCAAGGGCCCCCCTGGCAGCGATCCAAGCCGCCGGCGGCGCCACACCCAGGGAAAAACCTAACCATAAATGAGCCAAAGAAGTGAAGTGCTTGGCATGGCTGTATCCCAAGAGGCAGGCCACGACCGGGAAGGAAAGCCAAAAGCACAACTGATTGATCCACAGCGCAGTCAAGAAGAAGCCCACGCTACAAGCCACCGTCAAGATCAAGGCTGAGCGGGCAGCGATCGTCCCGCGAGGAATTTCGCGGCCAGATGTCCGAGGGTTGGCGGCATCGATCCAGCGGTCCGCGTAGCGGTTGTAAGACATGGCCGCCGAACGAGCGAACAGAACGGCAAGCACAACCTTCCCCAGCAAGGGCAGGGATGGATGCCCATCGGTCGCTATCAAAAGCGAGATCAGAGCAAACGGCAGCGCAAACACCGTGTGAGAAAAACGAATCAACGAGAGGTAGTCACGGATCCCTGCCACGTCAAATCGCCGTCACTCAAAACCCTTATGCTTCTCCAATGGCGGAACAGGGTAGGACTCATCCTCCCCCGCATCCCATGGTGATTCGCTCACAGGCGAGGGTGTTTCCCACCGTTGAATCAGGGGGTCATCCAGGCCGAGTCGATCAAGGATCTTGGCGACGACAAAATCGACAAGTTCAGCAATCGTGCTCGGCCGGTGATAGAAACCCGGCATCGCAGGCAATACCACCGCTCCATCCTCGGCAAGCTTCAGGAGGTTCCGTAAGTGCACCGGAGAAAGGGGCGTTTCACGCGGTACAACGATCAGATCTCGTCCCTCTTTCAGAGCAACGTCAGCCATCCGCTCGACCAGGTTGGAACTGAATCCGTGTGCAACCCGGGCCAAGGTGCCCATGCTGCAGGGGCAAAGAATGACCGCTCTGACGCCCGAACTACCGCTCGAAGGAGCAGCCTCCACGGCCGCGCGATCATGCACCCGAAGACCTCCGCACAGATGATCGGGGAATAAACTCGCGAGATCGGGCTGCGCAGCATCCAAAACGATCCCTTGCTCGTGTTCGAGGACTCGCACCGCTGCTTCTGTCGCTGTCAGGTGAACGATATGCCCTGCGCCCAAAAGCACCTCGACAAGGCGAATCCCGTAGGCGATCCCTGAGCCTCCACAGAAACCAACCGCAAAGCAATCGGATCTGTCATGGTCAAGCGAGGTAGGCATCAAGTTCCCGGGATAAAGGTCACTGGCTCAGATAGTAATGCACGTCATAAAATGCATGCGCATAAACGCAAACCCCTAATCCGCGCACCACGAACACTGCCCCGAGCAACAACCCTGCCATGGTCCGGAACAGGAAGGCCGAGCCCTCCAGAGGGGCTCCGCCAGGACCCACGTGGTGAAACAAGGAAAAGATCAAAGCGCTGATCAAGACCGCAGCCATCACACCGATCACCCGTGGCAGGCCGAAAGATGCCGCAGCACGCGTGCATGCCAAGGCCAGCAACGACAGCAGAACCAGGCGGAACAAGACCTCTTCAAAAATTCCGGCTCCAAGCGAGCCTACCAGATCTTTCACTATCTCACTGCCCGCGACCCTTCCCGACATCTCGCCGACACTGAGCATCTGAAATGAATTAGCCGTGAGCACACTCGCCAAGGGGCCCAGTACAAGGGCATAGACAATGCCTTCCAAGGCCGTCACCAGTGCGATCCGAAACCATGGCAATCGCCGCCGATGAATGGAAATTGCAGCGAACAGAACGGTGGCTGCAAACAGCACCCTCAGCACCACCATCGCCATCGGCCCGAATCCGGCAAGAATCGACGAAACCATGAACTCGGCGCCGTTGCGATCCGCAGGCGCCAACGTCATGCGCAAGCCCTCATAACAAAGCCACAGGGGCAAGACAGCGAACAGACCTACCGCCGGATCCCTCGACCATTCGAGGTAACCATCCGCAGCCACGGTTTTAGGACGGGACTTGGCCAAGGTAGAGAGCGGCAACGCCGCCAGTCAGGATCTTCTGTTGTGTAGATTGTAGACCCGCTTGGCCCATCAAGGCCAAGAAGTCCTCACGCTCTCGAAAAGCGGAAACAGACCTCTCAAGATAGCTGAAGGCATTCCTGTCGCCAGTGATCCAGCCTCCGATACGCGGCAATATCCGGCGAAAGTAAAAACCGAACACCGAACGGAGAACTGGAATGCGAGGCTTGCAGAATTCCAGAACCAGCACTCGCCCCCCTGGACGAACAACACGATGCATCTCCTGCAGGCCCGCCAAAGGATCGCTGACATTTCGGATCCCGAAGGCAACGGTCACCAGATCGAATTGCCCATCTTTGAAAGGCAGCCTGAGCGTATCGCCCCGAATAAACCGAGGCCAATCGGCAGCATCCCCGACCTTCCTGTATGCGAGATCGAGCATCGGGGAGCAAAAATCACTGCCCACGGCATGGGCACCGGCCCGAGCCAGATCGATCGTCAAATCACCAGTTCCGGCACAAACATCGAGCGCAGACTCTCCCGGCATGACACCGGCGAATTCCACAGCGGCTCGCCGCCATGACCTGTCCAGCCCCACTGATAGCAAGTGATTGGCGCGGTCATATCTCCGCGCGATCCGCGCGAACATGTCGCGAACGTCGTGGGCCTCTGGCATCCAGGCAGAAAACTACCGAAGAAGCCAGCAACACTCCATGCAACAACTCGACAAGAGCCCATACGACGCGAAGATTTATCTCCGCGCCGTATCCGATCGGACCTCTACTGGCGCCAGTAGGAGACCACCGAGGCCACACCCGGCACGCTGACCGGCGGGTATTTCTTGCCCGTCGCAAGATCGATAATATCGACATTGCCGGTGTCAGCCATCGCGATGAACAGGAACTTCGGCGTGAACGGTGGCAGACTGCCTTTCACCATTCCCTTACCCGAGTGCCCCATCGGCGGCAGTGCTACATTGGAGTTGTAGGGCGTCACCTGATCCGGAGCGCCGCCGATATTGATCATCTCATCGAAGGCAACATCGACCGGGGAATTGCCCGTCAGCAAGTCCTTGACCGGCGTCGAAGGATTGGTGCCACCATACCGGAAGGTTGTGGTCCATTCCTTTTGCCGGAAGGTCGGCGGAACAATGAAACCTCCATTGTTCTGATTGGTGGACTGCGGACCTTGAGGAGAAGACGACAACTCCAGTCGAGAGACCACACCCAGACCATTGCTATCCACGTGCGGAACCAAGATCGCACCGAGAGCAGATGTCGGGTCATAGACCACTCGCCGGGCGCGGCGGAAACTCTCACCCGGAACCGTGCCAATGATATCTTCGAAGCCAATGCCATTGACTCCCTGCGGTCCCGACTCATACATCGCAATCGTGCCCGTCTCATTCAGGATGTACGCATAGTAGACGCTGCTCGTATTTCCGGTGGTCGCAAATCGAGGAGTCACACCCAAGCCCATCGGCCGATTCAAGAAGCCTGTCACTGTCTTGCGAACGGCAAAATCCGATGTCCGGATCACCGTCAGCGAATTCGAGTATGGACAGACGACCAAGGCATCCTCGCCATCAGGCTGGAAGGCGATCTGCGTCGGCCCATGCGGAACATTGGTCTGCGCGATGATTTTGTGGAAATTGAGGCTGAACGGATTGATATCGACGAAGGTCACGGTCGATGACGCGCCATTTGTCACAGCCATGACCCGAAGATTCGGCGAGATCGCCATATCCACAGGATCTGTCATCTTGATCGTGTCGATCACCGTGAACCGGTTGCTGTTCACTACCAAGACCTGCTTGTTGTCACCATCCAGGACATACAGGAAATGCCCGATCTGCTGACGAATGTAGAAGGGACATTGCGTAGTCGGCGGTGGCGGTGATGCCGGCGGCGGTGCCGGACCATAGAAAACCTTCTCGAGGAAATTCCCAAAGATTCCAAGACCGGAACTCCCCTTTGTTGCAAAGGGATTTCCTGCCACCAGCATGTTGACAGCCGCGCCACCTTGAGTGGCACAAGCCGCCGGCATACCCGACGCAACCGTCGGTTCCTCGCCAAAGATCGCCCGCCCGGGATTGGGAGGCGGGAAGGTCAGTTTCGGAGGATTGGGGTGCGGCGCCACCGTGATCGTATTGCCCACGATGATGGCTCCAGCAGGGTTCTGTTGACTGAGTCGGTGGGAATTGACATTGATGTTCTCGTTGTTGAACACCATGTCGAGTGGACAACCCAGATGCATGTCCGTGACTTGACCGACCAGTGGACTTTTCAGCAACTTGGTTTCACCTGAAGAGTCTTTCACCAGACGCATGACACCAGGGCTGCCCGCATCCATGTTGCTCTTGCCCGGTGCCAAGACAGGAAAGATCCCGGGCTGGCCGAGGTTCGGGTTGGCCGTGAATCGCTCAGTGATGCCAGGAATCGAATTGTCGCCGGTGCCCTGACCAAAGCCATTCATGTCAATGACTGCAACGCCCGGCTCCGACCCACCGATACCAACATAAATCGCTTCCGGAGCCACTGGCGCATTCGCAATTCCGGGACCCGTACCCGTTGTGAAATCGGTGGTCACCGTGTTAGCAATGTTTGCGCCAGCCAGTCCCCGGATACTCGTGTTATTGGCCGTGACCACGATTTTACTCAGGCCAGGCATGTTGTAACCCGGGCGAATGACATAGTTGCACAAGTCTCCAACGCTCAAGGGGTCGGCGTAGTACAGCATGCTGAACGTGCTCGGCCCTAGCGTCACCGACAAGGTCATGCCCCCTGACTTCGGCAGCAAGTTCGAAGAGTCATAGAAACTCCCCACATCAAGCGGTTGAACAGGCTTGTTGAAACGCACCAGCAGCGATGTCGTCGGATCTACGCCCGATTCACCATTGCCAGGCGTGATCTGCAGGGTCTTGGTAGGCGAAAAGCCCATCACATCCGCGGGATTGGGATCGACCCCTACGGTCGTCGCCGTGTAGACCTCGGAAGTGAGCACTTTACCTTCCGTATTGCGCACTGCGTTCGTGACGATGAAACGCAACAGCGCGCCTGTCGGGAAGGTCTCGAACGTCGTCAGATCATCATCGGTATCCGCGACGAAGACGAATGACTTCGTCGTGACGAGATCCTCATCACCCGAGAATCCGCGCGGGAAGCCTGCAGCCCGACTATCGATAACGGACACATCCCCGGCATCGTCAGCCTCGACCGCCTTCACCCTGACGAGAGTTCCACCCTCGTTGTAATAGGTCTCGCCATTCACGAAGCCCCTACCCGAAATGACTGCGGTAGCCTCGGTGTTAGGGTCGTAGGTGAGCAAACTGATGGCAGTCGTCAAACCCGAGTTTGTCTGGTTGGCAAGCTTGTCACTGAGCACGCTCTCCAGGTCGACCTTGTTGCTGAACCGGATCAGGAGGAAGTGATTCCCCGGGCCGCCACTCGGAAGAATTGCCGTACTCGCGAAACTCGCGACCGGCAGTACACCATTGTTAGCGTTGACGTTGGCCTTGAGCGTCTCGATCGTCTCGATGCTCACGATATCGGTCGTCGGATTCCCGAAAGGATCCACTTCGCGAATGCGATAGGGGAAGACCTGGCCAAGTCCTGTAGTCATCAGGTTGACCTGGAAATCACCGCGATTATCGCGATCACCAGCTTTACCACCTTCACAACTAGCAAGAAACGAAGCAACGGCGGCGAACCCGATGCCGACGGAGAAATGAAGTGCCTTCATGTGCGACCTACCAGCCTCGACCAGACGGTCCAGGCTATATTTCCAATCTGCTTTATCTGAGGGACTCACCCTAGGTTAGCGTTATCACCACCACTGACAAGCGACATCGCCCCGAAAGCCGCCAAGGAGGCGTCCCACAAGCGACTCTCCATCGCTTTCAACTCCGCGCAACCGGTCGAATTAGCCATGTAATCGCAGTCATGTTTCATGGGTGGCAAATTTTCCTTGTCTTGCACAAATCCTTCATTTGCAAGGGGCTGCGGCGCTTTATCGAGGGTCCGGGTGGCCCCATGCCCCCGTGTCCGATCAAGCCCTGCGTCGAACCATGCGGCAGCTCCGGGTAGGGTGTCACCATGGTCTTCCATGAGGACGACGAACACCGCGAGGTAGAATTCGACCGGGCTCTACGCCCCACCAGCCTCGAAGAGTTCGTGGGGCAAAATGTGGTCCGGCAAAACCTCAGGATCGCCATCGACGCCGCCAAGGAGCGTGGCGAACCTCTCGACCATGTCATCTTCGTGGGCCCCCCAGGTCTCGGAAAGACCACCCTTGCTCATCTCATGGCGCTCGAGATGGAGACCGATATCACCGTCACCGCCGGCCCCGCTCTCAACTCGCCTCGAGAATTGATGGGGCCACTGACACGCCTCGAACCGCGCGAATTGCTCTTCATCGATGAGATTCATCGACTCCCACGCGGCGTGGAAGAGTACCTCTACACCGCCATGGAAGACCACGCTGTCGATATCGCCATCGACCCCGGGATCACCGGTCGCACCGTACACATCGCACTGAAACCCTTCACCCTCGTTGGCGCAACCACCCGCGAAGGCCTGCTCTCGGGTCCCTTCCGCAGTCGGTTCGGAATCGTCGAGCGGTTGGAGCCCTATCCTCCCCAAGACATCTGCCGCATCCTGCAGCGCGCTGCAAACTTGCTCGGCTTTCCCATCGATCCCCAGGCCGCCGAACTTCTTGCCGAGCGCAGCCGTGGAATCCCGCGGATGGCTCTTCGCATCCAGCGGCGGGTGCGCGATCTGGCACAGGTCTCGGGTAAATCGAGCATCGACCAGCAGAGTACTCACGAAGCGCTGACTCGCATGCAAATCGACCGGCTCGGACTCGAAGAAATGGATCGCAAGATCCTCCGCGCACTGATCGACCGAGGCGAACCGGTCGGATTGAAGACGCTGGCAGCAATCGTCGACGAGGCCGAGGATACGCTCGAAGAGGTCTATGAACCGCACCTGATCCGCTGCGGCTTGATCTCCCGCACACCGCGTGGGCGCACGGCAACGCCCCGTGCCCACGAACATCTCGGCGAAGAGCCGCCGCGAGCAAGCGACTCTCTCCCCTTCTGATCCGCCCGTGACCAGCCCCCCCCACTTCGAACTGCTGAGCACCGATGGTGGCATTCGCCGCGGCCGTTTCCACACGCCGCACGGCAGTTTTGAAACGCCATGCTTCGCGCCGGTCGGAACCTACGGTGCCATCAAAGGAATCACCCCGGCTCAGATCCGCGAAACCGGAACCGAGTTGATCCTGGCCAATGCTTACCACCTGAGCCAGCGACCCGGTGCCGATGCGATCAGCCGACTGGGTGGGCTACACAAGTTCATGGGCTGGGACGGACCGATCTTGACCGATTCCGGCGGCTATCAGATCTTCTCCCTCGATGACCACTGTCATGTAGATAGCGACGGGGTGACCTTCCAGTCGGTGATCGATGGGGCGACGATCCGCCTGAGTCCGGAGCGAGCCCTCGAGATCCAGCGCGATCTCGGACCGGATATCGCCATGGTCCTCGACCACTGCCCCGCCGGCGATGCCGCCGAAGAAGTGGTACGAGCCGCGCACGAACGCACGCTCGATTGGGCTCGGCGCCAACGAGACCTCCACGAATCCTGGGGAGGGGCCGCGCGCGGGCAGGCGGTCTTCGGCATCGTCCAAGGAGGCATCGACCCCCAACTTCGTGCCGACAGTGCTCGGCAACTCGTGGCGCTCGATTTCGATGGCTACGCGATCGGCGGTCTGAGCGTGGGAGAGACCAAGGAGAGAATGCGGCAAGCGCTCGATACCGCCGTACCGCTGCTGCCGGAGGGGAAGCTACGGTATCTGATGGGCGTCGGCACGCCCGAGGACTTCAAGATGGCCGTCAAGCATGGCATCGACCTGTTCGACTGCGTGACACCCACGCGCCATGGACGATTCAACGAGGCCTTCACTCGACAGGGGCGCATCAAGATGCGCAACCAGCAGTACACCGAAGACGGCCGCCCCATTGACGACGAATGCCGTTGCTACACCTGCCAGAACTTCAGCCGGGCCTACCTTCGGCATCTGGCCATCTCTCGCGAGATGCTCGCCGGAACCCTGCTGAGCATTCACAACATCCATTACTTTCAAGACCTGATGGCCGAGATTCGCCAAGGAAGCGAGGAGTGCACTCGATGATCACTGCGACCTTCGAGTGCGAGCTACAGATCGGCCGCTGTCCCACTACGGATTCGGGTAATCAGCCATGGCATGGATAGAAACCATTCCCGTCGAAGCAGCGCAAGGGCGCCTCGAGAAGATCTACAGCGCTGCATCACAACGCGCCGGGCGGGTCTTCAACATCCTCCGGCTCATGTCCTTGCAGCCCGATGTGCTACAGGCGTCCATGACCTTCTACATGAGTCTCGTCACGAGCTCACGATCACCACTCCCAAGGTGGTTTCGCGAACTCGTGGCCGTACATGTATCGAGGCTCAACCAGTGCTTCTATTGAACGCAGGCTCACCGCTGGGATCTCCGTGATGAGGCTCCCGAAGAACTGCGCGAAATCTTGCTCTCGGATGATCCGACGCCAGCACTATCTGACAAGCACCGAGCACTGCTCGACTACGTCACCAAGATGACCCTGCAACCCAGCGACTGCTGCCGCAACGACATCGGGAAGCTGAGGGCAGCAGAAGCGACCGATCTCGAGATCCACGCCACCGTCCAGGTCGCAGGATACTTCAATTACATCAACCGGGTGGCCGACGCGCTGGGAGTCGACCCCGAGCCCGAAATGGGCGAGGAAACCGCCTGAGAAGCGGCATCAACACTGCCCGCGCCGAATAGACATCCCGGACATTCGTCGCATTTTCGCACCTCCCTGTGCTTCCCCTACTAAGGGCTGGCCTGTTCCCGTCATGATCCCAACAATCCACCATCACACACGTATGCTGATCCAGGTCACCCCCCGGCATCCTCCCATGCAAAAGATTCTCCCCTTAGCTCTCCTTTTCTGCACCCTCGCCACCGCTCAAGATAATGCCCGGCAAGAGGATGGTTCTGCTACCTCCAGCTACCAGGCACATCAGGTCGCAGGGATCCCATGGCGCAACATCGGCCCGGCCAACATGGGTGGACGCATCACCGACATCGCAGTGCCGGCCAAGGACATCAGCACCTGGTACATTGCGACGGCCGGGGGCGGACTGTGGAAGACCGTCAACCGAGGGACCACGTGGACTGCACAGTTCCAGCATCAGCCCACCGTCTCCCTCGGTGATGTTGCCGTCGCACCGAGCAACCTCGATACCGTATGGGTGGGGACGGGCGAGGAGAACGCACGTAACTCGGTGTCCTTCGGAGATGGTGTCTACAAGTCGACCGATGGCGGATCTACATGGAAGCACATGGGGCTGGAGAAAACCTTTCAGATCGGCCACATCGCAATCCATCCCAAGGATGAGAACATCGTCTTCGTCGCCGCCCTTGGACGACTCTGGGGGCCGAACCCCGAGCGCGGCATCTACCGAACGCGCGATGGCGGCAACACCTGGCAGAAAGTCCTCTACATCGACACCAGCACCGGCTGCATCGACCTTCGCATCGATCCAAACCGACCACGAACCGTCTACGCCGCGATGTATGAGCGTGAGCGAGATATGTTCGACAGCAACGATCCTGCCGTTCGATTCGGTGAAGGGTCCGGCTTCTTCCGGAGCGATGACGGTGGTGACACCTGGAAAAAACTGACCCGCGGACTACCCACATGCAAATGGGGCCGCTCGGCGTTCAGTCTCTTCAACAAGAAGCCGGGCACCCTGTTCGCGATCATCGAAACCGAGCGCAGCGGTTGGGGGTCGGGCACTCAGAAAGCCCGGCAAGCGACGGGTTCGGGCGGCTCAGCCTACATGGGGATTTCCGGAAAAGACGGTGAGAACGGTGCTGTGCTCTCCGCCGTCACCCCCGGCGGCCCCTCGGCAAAGGCGGGGCTCAAGACCGGCGACCTGATCACGAAGATGGGTGACAAGAACATTGCAGCCTACGCAGACCTCATCGCAGCGATCCGAAATGCAAGCGGCGGTGACAAGACCAAGATCCAACTCAAGCGCGATGGCGCCGAACAGATCGTTGAACTCACGTATGGCACCCGTGGCGGTGGAGGGACAGGCGGAACCTCACGCCGAGGCCCCTCGAGCGGCGCACCCTTCAGCGGGCGACTCGGTGGTCAGATCCCCAACATTCAAACCCAGCAGGGCGACAAGGGCTACGAGACCGGCGGCATCTTCCGCAGTGATGATCACGGTGAAACATGGACTCGAATCAACAGCCTCAATGATCGACCCTTTTACTTCAGCGTCATTGCTGTTGACCCATCCGACGACCAGCACATCTACAGTTGCGGTGTCGCCTTCTATGCCAGTCACGATGGTGGCAAGTCATTCCGTTCGTCCAACCGTGGTGTCCATGCTGACTTCCACGCTATCTGGGTCAACCCCGATGACTCCGATCATCTCCTGCTCGGATCTGACGGTGGAATCAATGTGAGCTACGACCAGGGACGCACCTGGGAATTGCTCAACAATTTCGAGATCGGCCAGTTCTACCACGCTGATGTGGACAACGCCGTGCCCTACAACATCTACGGCGGCCTGCAGGACAACGGAACATGGGGAGGCCCGTCGCGCACGCGTTACACGGATGGCATCGCCAAGGATGACTGGGAACAGATCTACGGAGGCGATGGCTTCCGGGCCAAGGTTGATCCCGAGGATCCCAGCATCGTCTTCGCGACCAGTCAGAACGGCAACCTCGGCATGGTCAATGTGGCAACCGGCCAGCAGAGCCGCGTGCAGCGATCTGGAACAGGTCTGCAATTCAACTGGGACACCCCCTTCTTCCTCTCTCCGCACAATCCGCGGATCTACTACTTCGCCGGCAACCATGCCTTCCGCTCCCTCAATCGTGGCGAACGGAGCGAGCGCATGACCGAAGATACTCTCGGACTGACCGATCGAGGCACCGCCACGGCAATGGCCGAATCCGCCATCCAGGCCGGGCTTTTCTACGTCGGCACCGATGATGGCGCATTCTGGCGCAGCACCGATCATGGCAAGAATTGGGAAGAGCTTCATGAGCGGATCACAGGACTGCGAGGACCTCGTTACGTCAGTTCGATCCATCCATCACGATTTGTACGCAACCGTGTCTACGCGACCTTCGACGGCCACCGCTCGGACGACAACAACACTTACGTCTTCGTATCAGAAGACGCTGGTGATACCTGGACCTCCTTGATCAGCAATCTGGCCGATGAACCCGTACACATCTGCATCGAGGACCCCGCCAACAGGGATCTGCTCTACCTGGGAACCGAATTCTGCTGCTACACATCTCTCGATCGTGGTCAGAACTGGTACCCGCTCGGCGATGACTTCCCCACCGTGGCCGTGCGCGACCTCGCCATCCAGAATCGTGAACAGGATCTGGTCGCGGCCACCCATGGTCGTGGCATCTGGGTCATCGACATCGAACCACTACGACAACTCTCAAAAAACGTTGCTGATCTCGAGGCGCACCTGTTCAAACCGGCAGATGCCATCCGCTGGCAGATGCGGTCCCGATATCGATCAGGATCGAAGAGTTGGCGCGCTCCCAACCCGAGCGGCGAAGCCCAGATCTACGCCCTCTTCAACATCAAACCGGAACAAGCGCCGGTGGTGACCATTCACGATATCACCGGCAAGCAGATAGCCAGTATCCGTGGCCACGCTCGGACCGGTGTGCAGCGCTTCGTATGGGATGGACGTGTCCGTAGCCAAAGCCGCCGTGGCGACAGACGTCCGACCCGCAGCCGCGGTGGCAGCAGCGCACCAATCGGTTCCTACTCCGCCCGGCTCAAGTGGGGCGAAGCAGAACTCACGCAACCCTTCCAGCTACGCCCTGACCCTCAAAGCGCCGGCGACTCCTCTTCCGGCAACTCGCGGAGGCAGCCATGAAAATCACTGACTTCATTGTTCTTGCCATCACTTGCGTCGGCCTGTCCGCGCAGGACTCCAGCAACTCCTCCCGGCAGGATCAGTTCGCCGCCAAGATGAAGTGGCAGAACATCGGTCCCGTCAACTTCGGTGGTCGCATCGTCGATATCGCCACCGATCCGGCAAACAGTTCGACCATCTATGTCGCCAGCGCAACTGGCGGGCTGTGGAAGAGTCTCAACCAGGGCACCTCCTGGAAGGTCGTTTTCGACGGCGAGGCCAGCGTCTCCATCGGCGATATTGCCATCGCCCCATCGAAGCCAGCCGTCATCTACCTCGGCATGGGCGAAGCCAATAACCAACGCAGTTCCCACTGGGGCAACGGCATCTACAAGTCAACCGACGGTGGCTCCAAGTGGCAGCATGCGGGCCTCGATGGGACCGACCACATCGGCCGAATTGTCGTCCATCCGACAGACCCTGACATCGCCTACGTCGCCGCACTCGGCGCCCTCTACAGCGCCAACAAGGAGCGTGGCATGTATCGCACCACCGATGGCGGCGACAACTGGACCTGCATCAAATCGCTCGGTGAGGACGTCGGCTTCGTGGATGTGGCCATCGATCCGAAGATGCCCACGACCCTTTACGCCGCCTCCTACGAACGCAGGCGCAGGGCCTGGGATTTTGATTCCGGCGGTCCCGGCAGCGCTATCTGGAAGACCACCGACGGCGGCGACAACTGGACCAAACTCACCAACGGACTGCCGGGTGGTGAGCTCGGCAGGATCGGTCTGGCAATCTATCCCCGGAACCCTGACATCCTTTACGCCACCATCGAAAACATCAATCCGGTCGCAGCGACTGCCAGCAGGCCACCTCGCGATGCAGCAGAATCCAGTAGCAATGGCGACAACTCGTCGAGCCGTGACCGGAACCGAGGGACCAGCCGACCCCGCAGTAGCACTGCTGGCGGTGAAGTGTATCGGTCCGAGGATGGCGGTGAGACCTGGAAGAAGACCAGCGACAAGAAGATCGGTGGCAGCCCAGGCTACTACTATGGGCAGATTCGTATCGATCCTAACGATGACAAGACCGTCTACGTGCTATCGGTGAATGTCTACTCATCGACCGACGCCGGCAAAACATGGAAAAGCGATTTCGGTCGCAGTCTGCACGTCGATCACCACTCCTTGTGGATCGACCCAAAGGACTCACGCCATGTCCTGCTGGGGAATGACGGTGGTCTCGGACAATCCTGGGATCGCGGCAAGTCATGGGATCACCACGACGACATTTCCATCGGCCAGTTCTATGCTGTCGGCGTCGACATGCGCGACCCCTATCAGGTCTATGGCGGCACTCAGGACAATGGCAGCTGGGGAATCCCGGTCCGCGCGACCAGCAGCCGTGGACTCACCAAGGCCGACGCCATCAAGATCGCCGGTGGCGATGGTTTCTACGTCTGTCCTGACCCGCTCGATCACAACATCGTTTATGCAGAAAGCCAGTTCGGCGCTCTGCGACGGATCAATCTGTCGACAGGAAAGTCATCGCAGATCAAACCGAGGACACCCAAAGGAAGTGCGCGCCTGCGATTCAACTGGATGTCGCCGCTGGTCGTCTCCTCACACAACACCTCTACCATCTACTTCGGTAGCCAGCACATTCACCGATCGCGTAATCGTGGCGACAAATGGGAGGCCATCAGCCCCGACCTCTCGACAAACAACGCCGAGAAGATCAAGGGCAATGTCCCCCACTGCACGGTCACGACCATCGCCGAATCCCCCAGACGGGAAGGACTCCTCTACGCCGGCACCGATGACGGCAAGGTCTGGATGACCAAGGATGGGGGTCGCGACGGCTGGACCGATCTGACAGATCGCTTCGAAGGTCTCCCCGAGATGCCGCTGTGGGTCAGTCGCGTCGAAGCCTCGACAAGCGAAGCGGACCGCTTTTACGTCGCCTTCACCGGCTATCGAGAAGACATCCGCAAGCCTTTCCTTTTCGTCACGACAGATGGCGGAGACACCTTCAAATCCATCGCCGGCAACCTGCCGGACTCGCCCATCAATGTCGTGCGCGAACATCCTCGCAACGATGATGTGCTGATCGTCGGAAATGAAGCAGGGATTCACATCTCACTGGACGCGGGATCGAACTGGAGTCCTCTTGGTAGCCAACTCCCCACAACCCCGGTTCACGATGCCCTGATCCACCCACGCGATCCCGACCTTGTCATCGGCACCCATGGACGAGGCCTCTGGGTCCTGGACATCGCCTGCCTGGAAAAGGTGAGTCTGTCGGCTCTGGCCAAACCCTTCCATCTGTTCGAACCGCGCGATGGCCACACTGTTCGCCGCGCGTTCGGCCAAGGCTACTCCGGCGCTCGAGGATGGTCAGCAAGTGGCATCAGTTCGAACGCGGTATTCAAATACCACCTCGGCAAAGACAGCGAGGACCGTGTCACGGTCGAGGTTCTCGACGCCGCCGGCAATCAACTCTACAGCCGCAACGGTTCCTCCCGAGCTGGTGTGCACGAGGTTTCCTGGAGCCCCTCTTCAAGCCGTGGCCGCAGCCAAGGAAGTCGCCAAGGCGATAGCAGTCGTAGCCGCGGAACTTCCCGTCCCAGAGCCAGTGGACCGGGTCAATACCTGCTCAAGGTTTCCCATGGTGAAACAGTGGAGACCAGATCCTTCTGGGTCCATGCGCCCAGCGCGCAGCGCTGAGACCCCACAGCGAAAACAGCTAAGTCACTCCCTGCTCCATCAAGAGTTCCTGCAGATAAGCCATGATGTGGATCCGGACCAGGACAAGTTCCCGCTCCGGCTCCTCTATCTCGTCGGGGGTTCTCTCCATGTCCTGCGGAGTGAGATCGTTCAAGGCGAACAAGGCCAACCTCGCCGCATTCAGACTCGATAGCCACGCCAGCTCATGGCCAATCGCGATCGGCATCCGGTAACATCGCTCATCCTCCGGAACCATCCCGGCCAGATCGGCACGCAAGATCTGCACACGGGACAGGAATAGATGCTCGATCTCCGGTGTGGCATGGCGGCGCCACTGCTCCTGATCATCGGGGTCGTCGTAGGCTTCGGGGGCCAGCCGTCCGCGTACACGCGAATCTTCGCTCTCGATCAGAGCGGGCATTCGTAAAAACGTGTCAGCGTGCAAAGGCGTCAGACCACCAACCCACAGCTGACCATCATCGACACGCTCAACATGCATCGAAGATTCAGGCCTCAACCCGCTCGAGCTTGGTCAACAAGTGGTAGCCCTGCAACTTGGCCACACTGATCTCGGCCTGCTCACGTCCGCCAGTCCAGACCACGGAGCGGCCGGTATGGTGTACCTCGAGCATCAAGCGGCGGGCCTTTGCTTCCCCGTAGCCGAACACCTTTCTCAGAACGCTCGTGACGTAGTTCATCAACGACACCGGATCATCCAGGACGATCACATTCCATGGCGGCGCGAGTTGAGTCCCGGACCGAGTTTCGGTGTCCGTCTGCTCGGCGCCAAGTGCTGGTGTTCGCAGTCTTCTCATCTCTGACTTCGATCGTATCGCGCAGCCCGAGCGCTGGGTATCCTCCCCCCCTCGATGCCCTCAAAGACCCTCTCCCAGATGGCCATACCGCTGGTGATATCCTTCACCTTGCGGTTCATGTTTTCCATGGTGGACATGGCATACGCTGCCGTGCTCACCGATGACAATGATGCCGTCGCGGCCATCGGCTTCTTCCTGCCTTTCCAATCGCTCCACATCGCCCTGTGGATCGGGCTCTCGGCAGGATTCACGAGCGCACTGTCCAGCGCCTTCGGTTATCGCGACGAGGAACGGGTAACGCAGCTCAAGCGCACCATGGCAAGGATTCTAGCCATGATGGTCCCGACCCTGGCTCTTCTCGGCGTGGGTCTCTACTTCGCAACGCCACTGTTCGGCCTCGAACCAGGGCTGGAGCGAGCCTTCCGCATCTACGGCAGCACCTTGATGATCGGCATGCCACTCACCGGATTCTGGTCGATCTATCCCGACTCGATCGTCAAGGCACACCAGGACACCCGCAGCACCATGATCGCGGGCCTTGTATCCACCATCGCCAACATCGTGCTCAACACGCTCTTCGTCTTCGCCTTCGGCATGGGCATCTTCGGAATCGCCATCGCGACAGTGATCTCTCGGCTCGCCGGTTTGGCCTATGCCAGCCATAGAACCTGGCACCTCGAAAGCGCCCGGAACACCGAAACCTGGCAGTGTCCGGTCCGCGACTGGGTCACTCCGGCACGCGCGATCCTGCTGCTGGCAATCCCCGGTTCCGTCACCCATCTGCTTCTCACCGCGGAGGGAGCCCTCATCAACGGCATCCTGCGATCTCTGCCGAACTCGACCAACGCCATCGCCTCCTACGGTATCTACGATCGGATCCTGACCTTCGCCTTGATGCCAGCGGTCGCGACATCGGTAGCGATCGTCCCCTATGTCGGTCGTTCCTTGCCCGAAGGCCGACACACCGAGGTCCTGGCCGACATCAAGCGAGCCCTGATATGGACCAGCGGACTGGCACTGCTGATCACCGTGCCCATCGGCTGGATCTTCGCAGACGATGTAGCAGGTTTCTTCGTGAAGGACACAAGCATGAAGATGGGCACTCATGGAATCACCAGTCCCTTGACTCTCACCGCCCTGCATATCTTGCCTCTCACAGCAATCTGCGCCGGGCCCTTCCTCTTGCTCCGCCCGGTCTTCGAGGCCGCGCTGAAACCTCGGCTCGGAACGATCGTCTCGCTGCTACGTTTTGCCTGCCTGTCGATCCCCCTGATCCTGATCGGCAGCACGCTGGCTCCAACTCTGGGCTTCGACGGCCTGCTTGGCACGATAGCCGGATTGGGCTTGGCGGGTCTTCTCGCATCCCTGGCAACGACGCTTCTCGCCATCCGGGTGATCACGAACTCCGCCGATCAGTGACCGGTTCCCGACGGAGTATCAGCTTCCCTCCGCGCGAACGAACCATCCGCTGTGCCAGCGGTCAGCGACTCGACAGCGAAATGATCTTCACGGCATTGTCGCTGAAGAGCGGAACCAGCAACCGGTCACGGGTCGCATCGTAACCAATATCAGCAGGGTCTCGGAGATCGCCGATCAGTTCTTGAGCGCCGTCAGCAGTCACCTCGAGGATGCAAGAACCCTCCCAGGACGAAACCAGACAACGTCCCTGCGGCGTTACGATAATTCCATCGAGCTTGGCCATGCCGAGATCGGTCACACCCCTGGCTTCACCCGAATCGTCCAGGATCAGCATCTTCCTGGCTTTCCAGCAGACCACCTGCAACCCCTCGGAGGTCGCAACAATGCCATTGGGCTGGGCCAGCACCTCGGTCGCCAGCACCGTCTCCACCGTGTCATCCGGTGAGATCTTGTGGATCGCATCGGTCTTGGAAGCCTCGAAGCCCGCCGTCAGGCCTGTATCCGTCACGTAGACCTCGCCGCCAGAAGCCGCGGTCACATCGTTCAGAAAGGTCGCCCCCGCCACGGTGATCGACCGCAACAACTTGCCGCTGCGGCGATCGAACTTTCGCATCACCCCGATATCGGCCACCCACAGATGGTCGCGAGTCAGGGCCATCCCCTTGGGCGCATTCAGCTCAACATCCGGACCCGCACCATCGATCCATTTCAATTCTGCCACCGTGCCATCAGGCCGCAACCTGCTGATGAACCCGTTGCCATCCGTATCCAGCGGCCCACCATTGATGTTGGATACCAGATACAGGTCCGTCTCGGCGTCATGGACAACAGATTCCGGGGTCGCCAGCCCGACATCAGAAATCAGAGTGGCCTCCATGGAACCCCCACAGGATTGGACCAAGAGAAGCCAAAAGAGGCCTACCAACGCTCTAAAAACTGTTTTCATACGACACATCACTAGCCATCAGGCCACGGGACCGAGTCTGCGGTTTTTCATGTCCGCTCGATGCGCTATGAATAGCCACGACCCATCACCAGACCAGCAATTTGTTCATGACGTACCCTGACCCATTCCAGTCTGCCACCGAACTGAATTCCTCCGGGCGCAGCTACCGCTATCACCGCCTATCAGCCCTCGAGGATGCCGGAATCGGCAAACTGGCACGGCTGCCCTACAGCATCCGCGTGCTCCTCGAGTCGGCGCTGCGCAACCTCGACGGTTTCATCGTCGAAGAAAAGCACGTGCACGCGCTCGCAAAATGGAGTCCGGCAAC
>CAZIVO010000020.1:0-41819 GCA_964542765.1 uncultured candidatus Brocadiaceae bacterium
CGATGGAGGACAGGTCGAGGTTCCGCTGGCTGCCTCCGAGCATGAAGCTCGCAGCCGTCGATATCGCACCGTTGGTCAGCGTCCAGGAGAAGTTCCCTCCGGCCATGGGAGTGCCAGACCGGAAATGATTGGGTGTCTTTGCATTGCCGCCGGGGCAGCCCTTGCCGTAGCGGTCCGCGCTACCGGGGTATTTGAGCTTGAAGGACGGCAGGCCGTAGCGCGGGAAGAGATCGTGGTTTGGCCAGCCTTTCGTTAGCGCACGATCGACGAAGTCATTGAGTTGCTGGCGGCTGGGGCCTTTCGGAAAGCTGCAGAAGGCCGCGATCGAGATGCCGTCGTTGCGACGAATGACCCAAGCATGCGCGCCGTGCCAGAGCCCCCCCTTGCGGAAAAATTTATAGGTCTTGGCCGAGTTTTCTTCTACGCCGTCCCATCCGCCCCGGAGCCCACTTTTTTTCATCATGTCGATCATGGTCTTGCGGGTAGTTGCACTCACGACCGAACTGGTGACATTGGCATCGAAGACGCCCGAAAGGACGCGCACGTAATCGACGGGCGACATCACCAGGCCTCCCGAAGCGTCCGATCCCTGCGGGGTCACATGGTGGGCGGCGTTGATGAGGGGGTTCCCCGTATGGACGCTGCTGCTCACGATCCGGAGGATCCCACGACCCGGATATGGCGGGACCGCTTTATCGTTGCCAAAGCGGATGGTTTCCTCGATGCGAGCATCTCCCGCGACCGGGTTGCTTGAGATCACGCGCGCGCGCCTCACACCGAGCGGTGTGAAGAAGCGGTTCTGCAGGGTTTGAAAGTACGACTGCCCGGGGTTTTTCGTTTCGAGTACCAGGCCGAGCATCTTGTAGCCGGTGTTGGAATATTTTGCCTTGGAACCAGGGTCTGCCCACAGCATTTGGTTCTGCACAGAACCGCGTGCGGTTGCCAGTTTGTTGGTTGCAATCTGGCTCCATCTCCAGGTCCCGTCCATGCCGGAGCGGTGGTTGATGAGGTGTTGGAGTTCAATCTTGGGGACTCGCTTGTCCTTTGGCGTGCCCAGGGAGACGAGGTCGGCGAACTTCGAGTCCAGCTTGACCTTCGGGTCGCGCGCGACGAGGTCGAAGATGCCCAAGGCCGTCAGGGGTTTGCTGCAACTCGCGATCCTAAAGCGCGTGGTCGGCTGGGTGATCGAATAGCCCGGGCGCGCGTAGGTGTAGGCGCGGGCGAAGGCGAGCTTGCCATCTTTGGCGACGGCGATGGCCGCAGATTTGGCGTTATTGTCCTGCATGAATCCGGGCTGGGCCCCTTTTCCGAGCATGAATTCATCGAGGTCCTGGAAGGCTGGGACGGCTATTCCCGTGATGGCCGCTTTACGGGCGACCGGCTTGCCGGTGGCAAAGATCGCCGCGTAGCGCGCCACCGAACCCGTTCCGGCGACACTGACCTGGATCGGATAGCGGCTGTTCTTAGTGTGCTTGGCGACCTCGCTCTCGTAGCTCGCCTTGGTCCGGTTGTGGATCGATACCCAGCTCCCCACACTGTCCTGGGTGAAGGACGAGAGATAGCGCTGGTTGGCGGATTGCGTGACGAAGGCTGGCCGGGCCCATGTCTTGGTGACGAAGGCGGCAAACTTCTTCTGGTAGTTGTTGGCGCTGTCGTTGTAACTCAGACCCCAGAGAGTGGGCTTGGGCCCTGCGCTAGGCTTGGACTTGGGCAGCTCGACCCAGACCGCGGCGTAGAGCGGCGCAGCAGAAGTTCCATAGACAGCTGCCGATTCCATGATGTAGCCCGTGTTCTGATTGAGAACATGGGTGTCGATAAAGTTCTTCTTCGCATTGGGGTTGGTCGAGCGCGCATGGGGCATGGCGCTTTCGAACTTCACCTTACGACCATCCTTGACCATGAGGCAGGCGAAGACCGTGTTCGTTCCTGAGCCCGCAGCGGTGATCAGCTTCTGGCGGTAACCCTTGCTGGTCCAGCCATCGCACCATGGGCCGATGTCTTCCTTCTTGTATCCGGCGCACCAAGCTACGAGGGGACCCGCTTCCTTTCTCCAAACCGCAGCGTAACGCTGGACTTTGTGGGTGCCGGAAACATCCAGGGAGATCAGTTGGTATCCCTTGGGGACGAGATTACGCGAGCTTGCTGTATGCGAACTGAGTGTCTGATCGTGGTAATGCACGGTCTGGGCGGCGAGGCCGCTGCCCAGTAGTGCAGCGGCACAGGCGAGACGAAGGGGGGTGGTCATGGTGTTGGTATATCCTTGTGCAGCCCTGAACTGGAGTGGGCCATCCGGGCCATGGGCGCGCGTTGCCTGCCCTGATGGGCAGTGACCATAGCAAAGATTGGATCATGGTGCTGACCAGGGTGTCGACCTGTGGATCGGAGTGATCCTCGGCCCCCACAGACCGATCGCTACTTCTTGGCCCAGCCGCCATCGCCGACGCGCCAGGCATTGACGGGTTCGAAGCCTTGCTTGCCGTAATCGCCGCCGTCGTGACTGTGCTTGCAGGAGGTCACGAAGGTGCGCAGTGTCTTGCGATAGGCCGCCACTTTCTCGGGCATGCTCGCGGCGAGATCCTCGGCCTCGTTGCGGTCCGAGACCAGGTTGAACAGGAGGTCCTCTGCCCCGCTTTCGGACAGGTTGCTGTAGAACTTGTAGGGCCCATCGATCAGGGCCAGGGTCGGCGATCCCTTCAGGCTGTTCTTGCTGCGAAAGAAGCGAAAGAGCAGGGGCCGGGGTCTTTGTGTCATCGCGCCATCGATCATCGTCAGCAGGCTGATCCCATCGAGCGGACGCTCATCGGGCATCTGCAGCCCGAGCAGTTCGAGGACCGTCGGCAGATAGTCCAGGGTGCTGCACGTCATGTCGACGACGCGACCGGGCTTGGCCCTGCCGGGCCAGACCAGAAAGGCTGGCACGCGCACGCCCCCCTCGAACAGGCTGCGCTTGCCGGCGCGCAATCCGCCGGTCGTGCCTGCTCCGGTCGGACCATTGTCGCTGCAGAACCAGATCATGGTGTTTGCGGCCAGACCAAGGCGATCGAGCGTGTCGTGCAGGCGGCCGACCTGGTCATCCATGGCGGTGATGGCACCGTAGTAGTTCTGCAGCTTCTCGCCGAGCTGCGAGTACATCTTCTTGTACTCCGGACCGGCGACCACCGGCTTGTGCGGTGTGTGGAACCAGATGGTGGCGAAGAAGGGCTTGCGCGCGGCGGCGGCACTTTTCAGGAAGGGAACAACTCGATCGACAATGATCCTCGAATCGTCGCCGGTGATATTGTCGAGGACTCGCTCATCGTTGTGGTAATAGGCCTCCGCGCTGGTCGCAGCCTGCTCGCCGTTGGGGCCGAAAGGGTTCCACAAGGCAACCGAGCCGCGCGTGGCGAAAACTTCCTCGTAGCCGAACCACCGCGGGAAGCAGGCGTGCTTGGAACCGTGCTTTTTGCCGAGCGTTTTGGGAGTGAGAGCGCCCAGATGCCACTTGCCGAAGTGCCCGGTCGCATAGCCTTGCTCGTGCAGGAGTGCTGGGATGGTGATCTCCTCGCGCGGCAGGCAGCCGACATTGGCTTTCCAGATGCCGTAGCGTTCAGGATGGCGACCGCTCAGGCAGCTACCGCGCGTAGGTGAGCAGACCGCCTGGCCCGAGTGAAAGCTGGTGAAGGTGATCCCTGCCGCAGCCATCGCATCGAGATGGGGGGTCTTGATTTCGGTATTGCCGTTGAAGCCGACATCGCCATGGCCGAGATCATCGGCCATCATCAAGATGATGTTGGGCTTTTGCGGAGCTTGTGCCGTCACCGAGGTGAAGGGCAGCGCCAGCCAGGCGAGCAGGGCGAACCTCACCGGACCGATTCTTTGCCCTTCTTCTTGGGCGTTTTCTTTGGCTGTTTCTGTTGTTCCTTGCGTTTCCCTGGCCAGGGAATCACGTTCGCGCGCTCGGCATAAGCTTGCCACAGAGAGGCCAGCTTGGCTGCGCGCTCGGGCTGGGCGGCGGCGAGATCGTGCTGCTCGGCACGGTCAGCCTCGATGTCATAGAGCTCCCACTTGCCGTTGCGGCCCTTGGCGACGAGCTTGAAATGACCAACGCGGACCGCGCGATTACCTTCGTGTTCCCAGTAGAGAGCGTCACGCTGGATCGTCTTACCGGCGAAGGCAGGTCTGAGGCTGCGTCCTTCCATCGGCTTGATGGCTTTCCCACCCAGAGTCTTGGGGTAACTGGCACGGCTGAGATCGATGCAGGTGGCCATGATATCGATGAGGTGGCTGGGCTGTGATTCCAGCTCACCATGGCGAGCGATACCGGCGGGCCAGTGGGCGACCAGCGGCGTCGAGATACCGCCCTCGTGGACCCAGTGCTTGTATTCGCGGAAGGGCACGTTGGAAACATTGGCCCAGCCCTTGCCGTAGGCCGTGTAGGTATCGGCCGGACCCGGCATGACCGCGGGCCCCTTGAGAACGGGATAGCCCTCACGGGTTTGCGACGCGTAGGTGGTGAGGATCGTCTCCAGAGGCAGCGGCTTCACGGTCGCCTCCGTGGCCCGACCCTTGGGACTGGCCTTGCGGTTCCAGTTCTCGGCGCAGCCGCCATTGTCCTGGAGGTAGAAGATGAGGGTGTTGTCGAGTTGATCCTTGGCCCGCAGTGCCTCGACGATGCGGCCGATGCCTTGATCCATGTTATCGACCATTGCGGCATAGACCTCCATGCACGCGGCTTCCCATACCTTGTTGTCGACGCTCGTCCAGTCTCCGGCCTGCGGGGAGAGTTCGCAGTCATCGCGAATCACGCCCAGTTTCTTCATGCGGGCGAAGCGAGCCTTGCGGATCGCTGCGTAGCCGGCGTCGTACCTGCCGTCGTACTTGGCGATGTCGTTGGGTAGCGCATGCATGGGCCAGTGAGCGGTGGTGTAGGCGGTGTACATGAAGAACGGTTTCTCGTTCTTCTCGATGAAACGAACAGCATGGTCACTGATCGCATCGGTGTAGTAGTAAGTTTCGGGCTTGTACTCCGGATCGGCGAAGGCCGAGATCATGGTGTTGTCTCGAACCAGGGTGTGCGGATCGAAGAAGCTGCCGGCGCCATGAATGGTTCCGTAGAAGCGGTCGAAGCCTCGCTGCAGCGGCCAGTTGTGCTTGGGGCCTTGCACCGAGGTCGACTTGGTGACGTGCCATTTGCCTACCATGTAGGTGGCGTAGCCTGCCGGGCGCAGCGCCTCGGCGATGGTCACGCATTGGCGGTTCAGGTCGCCGCGATAGCCGTCCTGCCCACGATCATTCATCATGTGGCCGATGCCCGCCTGGTGCGGATAGAGACCGGTGAGAAGCGAGGCCCGCGTCGGGCAGCAGCGCCCGGTGTTGTAGAACTGGGTGAAGCGGACCCCTCCGGCCGCGAGCGCATCGAGCGTGGGCGTCTCGATTTCGCTGCCGTAGCAGCCGATGTCGGAATAGCCCATATCATCGGAAAGGATGACGATGATGTTGGGGCGATCATCTTGCTGGGCGAGCAGGGGTGATCCAGGAACGGCTGCGATCAAGCAGGCGAAGGCATACAGAATCTGATGTCGGCTCATGTCGGCGGATTCTCCTTGGGGGGAGGCGGAGATTCTATCGATTGGTGCGCCGTGACCACAGGGTTGGAAGCGAGAGGGATCTTCGTTCGATCGAGAATCTTCGTGCGGTGGCCTCGCTTTGCCCGGGCGGCTGGTGATCCGGGGGCACCACTCCCATCCGAAAGATCTTCCGGGGAAGAGCCATCACCAGGGGGTTCCAGGGCCTTGTGTGGTTCTCCGGATCATTCGCCGGTTTGTTTTCGAGGCTGAAAGCTCTGCTTCGTCTGTGTGCTCGAGAACTGGTATCTTGGGTGCATCACTGACCCGAGGAGATGACCGTGATCGCTCGATTTGCATGGATGCCCCTGCTCGCTTGCTCTCTCGGTGGCCATGTGCTGGCCCAACAACCGCCAGAGAAACCGCCGGAAAAGCCTCATCCTGAGGTGCTGGCGTTGAACGCAGCGTTCGAGCGCGCTGCTGCGCACGATAAACGGGTGGCTGTGTTCGCGGAAGGGCAGGACTCGCCCCAGGGTCGGCAACTGGTGCGCTGGTGGCGGCGCGCGAAGATCGCGGGTGTGCCACTCCGCTACGAGTACGAACTCGTTCACTTCAAGGGCGATCTGGGGTTGCTCAGCAAGCGTCTCCAGACACCGGTGATCGGGCCCGCTTGGCCGATGGTGCTCTGTGCTGCAGATGGGACAGTGCTATCCCAGCGCGCAGTCGTACCCGAGGATCCAAGCGAGAAGATGCTGCAAGCACGGTTGGCTTGGCTCGCCGAGCACAAGGTGGCGATGCCCGATGCCCATGCGCATCTGGCCGCGGCGCTGGCGTCAGCCAAGAAGACGGACCGGCGCGTTCTGGTGCATCTCGGCGCTCCCTGGTGAGGCTGGTGCGGCAAGCTCGAGGAGTTCCTCGGGCAAGATGACGTTCGTCCCCTGATCGCCAAGGACTACGTGGACTTGAAAATCGACACCGATCGGATGAAGGCAGGAGAAGAGGTTGCTCGACAGCTCCGCGGAGAGCGAACCGGCGGTATCCCCTGGATGGTGATCATCGAGCCCAGTGGTGACGAACTGGTGGCTTCCGATGGCCCCGGTGGCAATGTCGGCTGCCCGATACAGAAGGAAGAGATCGAGTGGTTCATGAAGATGCTCGACAAGACCCGCAGCCGCTTGACGGAGAAGGATCTGCACACGATCGAAAAGGCGCTCAAGGCTTATGCCGACAAGGTCTCTCCGCGGCGTCGCCGATGAGTTCCGCCGAACCAGGCATCCGTTTTGCGCACACCAACCTCGTTGCCGATGACTGGCGGCGCATGGTTTCCTTCTACGTCGAAGTGTTCGGGTGCAAGCCTGTCGGTGTCGAGCGCAACCATGAAGGTGATTGGATCGAGAAGGTCACGGGCATTGCCGATGCTCGTATCCGAGGCGTGCACTTGCTCTTGCCCGGTCACGGCGATCAGGGCCCAACGCTGGAGATCTTTCAGTATGATTCCAATGCGCCGAGGCCGACGACGTCGCTGAACACGCCCGGCTTCGCGCATTTGGCCTTCGAGGTCTGTGATGTCGAGATGGCTCGTCAGCAAGTGCTTGCCCATGGCGGTAGCGAACTTGGCGAGCGGCACACGGCGACGGTGAAGGGCGAGGGTTGCATCACCCTGATCTACATGCGTGATCCCGAGGGCAACGTCGTCGAGCTACAGAACTGGGAGCGCGAGTGATTGCGGGAGGAGAGGCTTGAGGCCTTCTGTGCAAGGACTCCCGGGCGGGAGGCTAGCGACCGGCCTGTTTTTTTCGGGACTGTGTCAGACCTTTTTTCAGCAGCGCCAGCACCTGTTCGGTGCTGAGTTTTCCGGCGACCGGATTGCCGTCGAGACGATCGGACAGGTCATGTCCGCCATGATCTTGCACGCGCAGTACCGGGTAGCTGCCGTAGCGTTCACCGAACCGTAAGGTGGTTTCCCTGTCCTTGAGGGTGTCGATGAAGACGGGCACGAAGTTGGCGGTGGCGGCAATGACTTGTGGATCGCGTAGTGGTCCCCGGGCAAATAACTGGCAACCCTCGCAGCCGGGATCTTCTCCGAAGTGCATCAACAGTGGCTTGCCCTTTCTGCGGGCTTCGGCCCGTGCTGCGGCCAGGTCCTGATGCCAGGCGATATCGCCGATCACGACCATGCCCGGGATGTTTCGCGGTGGCAGCCTTGGTAGAGGCGTTTGCTTGTTGGCGCGCTCATCGTTGATTTCAACGGATAGGTCGAGGCGGAAGCTACGCTCGAGCGCGGGATCGAGAAGGTTTGCCTGCACCAGATCAGCGACGATGGTATGGAAGCGATCGTGGACGCTCTCGCGTTCTGCGATTGCATCAGCCAGATAGCCGGTCTTTCGGTAAGTGACGGACCGGCTCATCTCGCGAGACAGTTCGAGTTCCCTGTGCGGGATGTCGAGCAGGGCGGATAGATAATGCAGCTGTTGCTCATTGGCGTCGTTCCAGAGCTTGAATGATCTACCGGCCCCGATCGCCTTGCCCGGAGCGCAGGTCTCTCGTTCATGATAGACAGGGTAAGGCCCATCGATCAGCAGCTGGCACCCATCGCCGGCACGGCTTTCGAGCTTGTGCCGGGTGATGGGCGGAAAGTCTTCCGGCACTCTGAATGATCCGCAGCCGATTCCACTGCTGCCGCTTCCGCTGCCGCGGAAGAGCAAGGGTCCGTCGGTGACGATCAGCACCAACTTCAAGCGAAGCGAATCCAGCAAGTGGGGGGCCAAGGTCTTCGAGCGTATTGAGAGCAGAAGATTGCGGATCGCCGCCCAGTGAATGTTATGGGACTTTTGCTTGAGCATCGTGGCCAGCAGTTGTTCGTGATCGTCTGGCTTGTGTGCAATCAGGATCAGCGCAATTCCGGTGTGCTTGGCTGCGATTCTCCTCAGTTCAGGCGAGGGCACGTTGGCCTTGAGCACGATCAACCCATCGAGGATGGCTAGCTGTGCCAGGCGGTAGTCCCTTGAGGTTTCCTTCTCGATCTCGGCGAATGCGCGCAGGAGCTGTGGAGTGAGTGACTCGACACCGCTTTGTGTGGCATGCCAGCCACCCCAGGCGCGTTGTTGTGCGGAGGGCGCCTTGAGCAGTTCACGTGCGCGGGCGGTGTGGTCGGGTGGCGCTTCTTGGGCCGTGGCGGCGGTGAGGATCGCGAGGGAGTAGAGGGCGCTTCGCATGGTTGTGGGGAGAACGCTTGCTCCGAGGCATGGGTTCACGTTGGTGAGAGATCCCAGGGTAGGCGACTGCGCGAAGAAGTCCGGGAAAAAATGCTCGACCAGAGTCGGGAATATGGCTTTGGGAGCAGCTGAAATGCCTCTCGCAGGAGCAGAGAGGCTCATCGGCGGAAAAAAATCATCCCCGCTCCCTGCCGACCTACGCATGATCTGCCCCCTTTCGGGAAGCGACCCACAATGAGGAGGGTGTTGTGGTAAAAATGTGGGGCCTTGTGGGGTTTGAATCAATTTTGACTAATTATGGCCCCTTGATCTGGCTCTTTAGTGGTGTAAGGTGGCGATCCGTGGAAAGAATGATCGCAGCCTTGGTTGCAGTGAGGAACCGCGAGACGACGGATCATGTCCCCCCAATTGCCAGAACCTCCGACGTTCTACGGAACGGCGCGACAGAAGATCGACGAAAAGGGTCGGATCTGCCTGCCCAAGCGCTGGGAGGAATCTGTGCAGTCGGTGGGCACGTTCGTGCTCACGCCTTCCCCACGGGGCTGTCTGCTATTGATGCGGGAGGATCGTTGGCAGCAGTTCCGCGGAGACATTCCAGACCACCCGTTCGACGATCAGGAATCCGGCGACTGCGAGAAGCTTTTCCTCTTTGTCGGGCATCGCGAGACGGCGACACCGGACAAGTCTTTGCGAATCTTGATTTCACAGGCACTGCGCGAGTGCGTCGGAATCGACGAGAGAGAGAACGATGTTCTCTACCTGGTCGGCACCGGCCAGGAGATCCAGGTTTGGTCAAAGACTCGCTGGGTGGATGCCGTCACGACGGCATGCAAGGTTCGCTTGGCGGGACACCTGGATCAACAGGGAGCCTCGCCATTGGCTGGGAAGCCGGCCGACTAGTTCTTTGACTGAGAAATTTTACCGGGTAGCTCCACGGCTACCACCCGGGTGCTCAACAAACAGCACTAAAGGTGTGACGTGATGAAGCGTCATCCACCCTCAAATCACGGCGGGGCGGTCCTGACTGGGGTGCTAGATGAATTCTTCTGAGGGGTCCGAGAGTTCTCTTCCTGAGCAAGCAGATGAACGGGTTAGCGTTCATCTACCTGTTCTTTTGGAAGAAACCCTCGGTGTGCTGGGCCTTGAGCCTGGCTTGACGGTCGTGGACGGTACCATCGGAGCAGGTGGCCACGCAGCGGCGGCAGCGAAGGCCATTATTCCGGGGGGGATGCTGATGGGGCTGGACCGGGACGCTGCGATCCTGGCCCGTGCTAGGGAACGACTCTTTGACGGGGGAGTCGATGCCCAGGCGCGGGTCGGGATCCAGTTTTATCAACTACCCTTCTCCGAGATGCGGACAGCGCTCGATTCCGCTGGTTTATCGAGTTGTGATCGTGTGTTGCTTGATCTCGGGGTTAGTTCCCTGCAACTCGACACCCCTGAACGCGGCTTCTCGTTCATGCACGACGGCGCTCTCGACATGAGAATGGATTCTCGACAAGCCCTGACAGCTGAGCGATGGTTGTCGCGCGTAAACGAGCAGGCTCTCGTCGCAGCCCTCTCCGAGTTTGGTCAGGAGAGATTCAGCAAGCGGATAGCGCGGGGGATCATTGCGGCACGCGAGCGTGGCCGGATGTCGCGGACATCCCATCTCGTTGATGCTGTCATGGATGCTGTTCCAGCCGCATCGAGGCGTGGACGGATTCACCCGGCGACACGAACATTTCAGGCGATCCGAATCGTGGTGAACGATGAACTCGGAGAACTCAAGCGCGGGCTCGAGGCGGCTCTGGACTGTCTCTCTCCCGGCGGTCGGCTTGCAGTAATTTCCTTTCACTCGCTTGAGGATCGGATCACCAAGAGATTCTTGCGAGAGCAAATGGAATTGCCATTTCGCAAGCCTGTCCAATCAGGTGAGAAGGAGCGTGAATGTAATCGGCGTTCGCGCAGTGCAAAACTCCGTTGCGGAATCAAGAGGGTTGCATGAAGTGGGTCATGGCAGGTCTGTCGTTTGCAATGATGGTTGGCATGGCCATCGCGGCTGCTGCCATCAGTTCGGCCAATATTCGCGGCCGGATGATGCTCCAGGAGATTTCAGGAGATGTTCTGGCGTGCCGGATCGAGCATGCTCGGAGAGTGGCGCAGCAAGTGGATGTAGGGCGACGTGAGCAGTTGAAGGAGTTGTGGCGGATGTGGTCGGAGAGAGCTTCGGCTCAGTTGGCGGCGCGATCGATCGCACACCGAGAGTGATCGGCAAGCGCGGGTAAAGGATGCAGCGTAGCGAGAGACGACGAATTCAGTTCGCCTTTGGTTTGCTGGGAGCGGTGTTCCTGGCATTGGTCGGTCGTGTGATCTATCTCCAGGTCTGGCGCGCTTCCCCGAATCTCGCATACGCGCAGCGGCAGAGCGGTCTTTACGAAGCATTGCCATCGCCGCGAGGAACGATCATCGATCGAGCAGGTCGGTTGCTCGCCTATGATAGACCGGTCTTGGAGGTTCGCGCAGAGTGGTCATTCGACATCTCTGACGGGGGATCGCGCGCTGCTCCGAAAGATCTTGCGCAAGATCTTGCAGGGGATCTTCTCTTCGCGCTCGGTCCAAATCGGCCGGGCCAGACATCTGAGGATCGCCGTAAACTGCGCAAGAAGCTCGAGATGCGTATCACGTCCGGTCGCGGCGATCCTCTGCGTGCGAGAAATGGTCAACAAACTGTCCGTCGGAAAACCATCGATTTTCTGGTGTCGAGAAGTGTTGAGTCTGCTCAGGCGATTGTTCGCCTTAGAGAAATCGATAGGCAACGTCAGCGGTTGCATCTTCACTTCATACGTCGCTACGAAAGGACTCATCCTTATCCGGAACTGACTCTTGGTGTGGTCGGCTTCGTGGGAGAGATCGATCTGGGTGATGGTCGCAGTGGCAGGATCTCTCGGCAAATGGAGGCCTTCGTTGGGTTGCGTGCCGGCGAGTCGGGGAGTCTGCGAATCAAGAGAGATGCGCGTGGCAAGCGCTACTGGACAGGAGAGTATCGCCCTGCGGATGCGGCCACGGTTTTGCAGTGCACGCTGGACCTCGATCTGCAGAAAGTGGCAACCGACGAACTGACGAAGGCTGTCAGGGCTGTGCAGGATAAATACGGGTCGCCGCCGCAGTGGGGCGCCATGTGTCTTGCCAAGGTCGAAACCGGGGAGATCCTGGCGCTGGCATCTTATTCGTCCAAAGCAGGGCCCAAGCTCGCGTCCTTTGCTCCAACGCAGAATCTCTTCCCGCCCGGTTCCGTCGTGAAGCCGTTGGTTGCGTCGATTGCGTTGGAACGAGGAGTTCTCGACTGGCAAGGTGATCGATTTGACTGCACTCCGAACGCCGGTGGTCACTCATGGTATGTCCCGAACTCACGGCGCAAGATCACCGATGAACACCTGTGTGGAATTCTTTCGCCGCGCGAGATCATTGCCCAGAGCAGCAATATCGGCGCGACTCAGATTGGTTTGTTGCTCGGTCGCGAGGGGTTGACGGAATATCTGGAGCACTACTGCTTCGGTGAGGTTACCGGCACGGGTTTGCTTGGCGAAAAGCGCGGCGTTCGGACCAGAGACATCCTGACGATGCCGGAGCGCAAGTTTTGGATTTACTCGGCGCCGTCGCTGAGCATCGGCTACGAGTACAACATCACACCGGTGCAATTGCTGCGGGCATACGTGGCGCTGGCATCAGGGCGTAAGCAGGAGTTGGCCCTGGCAAGGCGTATCCAGGTAGATGGACGTGTCTACGAGTGTTTGCCCGCGCAGAAGACCGGACAGGCATTCCTCGAAGAAACCACGCGCACCCTCATCTGCGATGCGCTGGCGGCAGTGGTCAGCGACGACCCGAATGTCACCGGCCGAGCCATTGCCAGGGAATTGTCGAGCCTTGGTTTTGGGTACGGGACCGTTGGTGGCAAGACGGGTACTTCCGAATTCAAGGAGCGTCGCAAAGGGGTTGACGGAGATGTTCGCATCGTCGATGTGCGGACATCTTCATTTGCGGGTTTCGCACCGGTGACCTCCCCACAATTTGTTGCTGTATGCACTCTACAAAAAGATCAGGCTTTGGCCTTCTGGGGTGGGCGTTATGCTGGTCCCGCCGCTGCTAGGCTGCTGACTCAGGCGATGGCTTGGTCGGATGCTGAACAGACGGCTCCGAGTCAGATGAAGGAGGTCAGTTCTTGGGACTCGGGTAATGTCGGTGGAGGTGGTCAGACCTCTATCGGTGCAACATCAGGGCGGTGATGACACAGCTTGCTTATCCATCGGGATTGTCTCCGGGCTCCGGCGCGGTGAGTCTCTCGGAATTCAATCATCGTTTGCGGCCACGCAAGACGAGTGGCTTCCGCGATATCGATATCCATGGGTTGGCTTTCCATAGTGCGAGAGTGCAGCCAGGCCAACTGTTCTTTGCCGTCCGGGGAACACAATGTGATGGCGCGGAGTATGCAGCGCATGCGCTCAGTCGAGGTGCCGTCGCAATCGTCAGCGAGCAACTGGTTCCGGCCTCGTGTCCGGTCCTTGTTGTTGATGATGTTCGCAGGGCATTAGCTCTGGCGGCCGACCTCTATTACGGGGAGCCCTCGCAAGAACTTTTGGTTGTCGGTGTGACCGGGACCAACGGTAAGACCACGGTTGCACACATGGTTCGTTCTTGCCTCGATGCTTCCTTCGAGTCAAAGGGCCGAACTGGCCTGATTGGCACGACGGGATATGAGTTTGGTGAGCGTTGCTTGCCGGCTATCAATACCACGCCGGACCCTGTGCGGCTTCATGGCTACATGCATGAGATGGTCGATGAGGGTTGTCGGGCCTGTGTGATGGAGGTCAGTAGCCATGGTCTTGTCCAAGAGCGTGTGCACGGCATTCGGTTCAATGTGGGTGCCTTCTTGAACCTCACCCAGGACCATCTCGACTATCACGGTGACATGGTTAGCTATGCACAGGCAAAGGCCCGTCTCTTCGCAAATCTTGAGCCTGGTTCGCACGCATGCATTTGCACGGATTCTGATGTGGCAGACATCATGATCGACGCGCTCGACCGAGATGTAAATGTGCACACCTTCGGTTCTGAAGGTGATGCCGAGATTCGATTCGAGAACGTTGTTTCTGGAATCGAAGGATCGCGTTTCGAGATGCTTCTTCCCACAGGTCGTGTGGAGTTGATGTTGCACATGCCCGGCCTTCACAATGTGCACAATGCAGTGGCGGCGGCGAGTATTGCGACGGCGATGGGTGTGTCGCCCTCGGCGATTGTGCAAGCGCTCGAAGGTCTGCGACCTGTCCGCGGACGCCTCGAATTGGCGGCCGAGTGCGATGGTGTCAGGGTCTATGTCGACTATGCACACACCCCGGTCGCTCTCGAAAAGGTTTGCGCGACGATGCGCGATTTGACCCAGGGCCGCTTGCTCGTGGTGTATGGGTGCGGGGGAGACCGCGATCGGTCCAAGCGTCCGCAAATGACCAAGGCGGTGCTTCAACATGCCGATTGCGTCTACATGACGAGCGATAATCCCCGGTCCGAGGATCCCGAGAAGATTCTGGATGACATGGAGGGTGGCTGTGCCGATAGCTGGCCGCAGCGGCCGAACATTGCTCGTATCGCTGATCGGCGGTCCGCGATCCGAGCTGCTGTAATCGAGGCTCGAGGTGGCGATACCGTGCTGATTGCTGGAAAGGGGCATGAGACCTGTCAGGTCATGAATGATGTGGTCACGCAATTCGATGACTGCCACGAGGCCCGCAAAGCCATGATGGACAGGGAGGCCGGCACGTGATCCAGAGCAAGATCCCGGCGCCGTCAGGTGTGTTCAGGCCTCAGGAGATTGCTCGTGTTTGTGGTGGACGTGTCATCCGTTCCGGTGCGATAGCGCAAAGGGTGGTGACCGATAGCCGTGAGCTTGAGGTCGGGGATTGTTTTGTAGCTCTGCATGGCCCCAATTTCGATGGCCATGGATTCCTTGGCGACGTATTCACTCGCGGGGTGGCGGGTGTTGTTGTCAGCGCTGATGTTCCGATGCGGTTATTGCCGAGCGGGGTGTTTGTTGTGCGTGTGCCGGATACGCACAAGGCATTGCTCGATCTGGCCTTTGCACATCGGCGAGAGATGTCTGCCAAGGTGGTTGGCATCACGGGATCGTGCGGGAAGACGAGTACCAAGGACATGCTTGCACACGTTCTTTCGGCGCGAATGTCCGTGGTGGCATCGCCGATGTCGTACAACAATCATGTTGGTGTTCCGCTCACTCTCTTTCAGATGCAGCATTCGACCCAGGCAGCGGTCGTTGAAATAGGTAGCAATGCGCCAGGCGAGGTGGCGATGCTCGCCAAGGTTGCTGATTCCGATATTGGGATTGTGACCTGTGTGCGTGAGGCTCATCTCGAAGGCTTTGGAAATCTCGGTGGTGTTGCTCGGGAGAAGATGTGCTTGATCGAGAGCTTGAGCGCTGATGGCGTTGCGCTGCTGAACGGCGATGACCATGCTTGCCGTGCCATGGCCGAGCACACCTCGGCACGTGCGATGCTGGTGAGCGTGGTTGACGAGAGCGCTGATTGGTTTGCGACCAATATTCAACACCATGGCCTCGGGATGACGTTTCTTCTTCGTGGCAAGCGGCCTGTGACGTTGCCGCGCATGGGGTCTCACAATGTGCACAACGCGTTGTTCACGATCGCTGCAGCGGTCGAGCTTGGGATGGACGAGGACTCGGTTCTTGAGATGTTGTACTGCTTGCCAGCGACGAGACGACGGCTGGAACCGAAGGACGCTGGCGGAGTCACGGTTCTCGATGATTCCTACAACATGAATCCTGCGTCTGCCAGGGCGGCTCTGCACGCCTTGGCGGGATGGCAGGGCAAGGGACTTCGTATCGCGGTGTTTGGTGAAATGCTCGAGCTAGGTGGCAGTTCCGCTGGCTTGCATGAGGATCTCGGTAGGGCCGCTGCCGAGACGGGCGTGGACTACCTGGTCACCGTGGGAAAGGGTGCTGCGCCTCTGGCGGAAGGAGCGCTGGCAGCTGGGATGAGTGAGGCCAAGGTTGTGTGTGCGGATGACTCTCAGGCGGCGCTCGTCCGCTTGCTCGAGATTGTGGGTGCTGGCGATTGTGTGCTGTGCAAAGCATCGCGTCAGATCGGCTTGGATAGGTTGGTGGACAACCTGATCAGCCATTTGGGTGCGCCGAGTACATCGACGTAACGTGAGATATTGATTTACGAAATCATCAAGTCCCTGAGTGAGTTCTCCGGCGCAAGCTTGATTTCGTACATCTCGGTTCGCGCTGCTTGCGCAACCATCTTCGCCTTCGTATTTGCGGTAGTTATTGGTCGGCCTGCCATCGCGAGATTGAAGCGACTGGGCCTGGAGGAGGACGTTGTCAATCCTCATTCGGAGAAGCTTACCGAGCTATCGAAGGCCAAGCAGAATACTCCGACGATGGGGGGGGTATTTGTGGTTGGTGCGATGCTTACTTCGTGCGTCTTGTGGATGCGATTCGACGGGTTCAATCAGTTCTCGCTATGGGGACTGCTGCTGATTGCTTGGTTCGCGGTTGTTGGGCTTTGGGACGACTGGATCAAGTTGCGGGTGCCCGGACGAAAAGGCATGAGCGCTAAATCGAAGCAGCTGTTGCTCACCGTGGGTTCCGTCGCAGTCGCCCTCGTGGTTGTGCATCATGGCGGCCTTGAATCTTCGCGGGGTGGTCCTCATCTCTACTTCCCATTCATCAAGGACTATTCTTGGGATCTCACGGTCATGGGCGGGATTCCTTTTCTTGTGATCGCGACTCTTGTCCTGACCGGATCTGCGAATGCTGTCAACCTCACTGATGGCATGGATGGCCTGGCGGTTGGATGTATTGCAATGGCGGCGATTGCCTTCGCTGGCATTACATACTTCGTCGGTCATGAGTCATTCGCCGATTATCTTCTGGTGCAGCATGTGGCAGGATCGGGCGAGTTGACCGTCATGCTGGGCGCTCTGTTGGGCGCGTCGCTTGGTTTCCTGTGGTACAACGCGGCACCTGCACAGGTCTTCATGGGCGATGTCGGGAGTTTGGCTCTCGGGGGGGCCTTGGGCTATGCAGCCCTCATCAGTCGCACCGAACTGGTTCTGCTGGTGGTCGGAGGCGTATTCGTTGCCGAGGCCGTGTCGGTCATGATCCAGGTCGTGTCGTACAAGACAACGGGGCGGCGTGTGTTTCGGTGCGCGCCGCTGCACCACCACTTTCAGTTTGCTGGCATGCCCGAGACGCGAGTTGTTGTGCGTATATGGGTTGTGGCAGCCCTGCTCGCCTTGAGTAGTTTGGTGTTGTTCAAGGTGCGGTGATGCGATGACGATGGTGGCCGAAGGTAGAGGAAGAGAGCGAGAAGGGAGGCGCCCGTTTATCGCTGAGGTTGACTGGCTGATGCTCTCGGTGCTCTGCCTGTGCTGCTTGGGACTGATCATGGCAGTGTCGATCCAAGGCCCGGCGGCGGGTCCCCTTTCAGCGATGAAAGGGCAGGCCACGAAACTTCTCTTCGGCCTGTTCGCGTTCTTGGTCGCTGCAATTTTGCCACTGGCATATCTGCGGCATTACGTGCGCCCGCTGTTCGTTGCGGCAGTGGTGATGTGCTTTGCTGCAGCTTTGATTTTCTCTCCTGTCAATGGGGCTAGCCGATGGATCCATCTGGGTTCTGTTCACTTTCAACCGGTTGAGATAGCGCGCTTCCTGCTCGTGTTTTACTGCGCTGCTGTGATTGCTGACCGTGGTAACCGGGTGCATGGTTTCCGCGATGGATTCGTGCCGATCATGGGTGCGTCAGCGCTTCTTGCCGGTGGTTTGTTGCTTCAGCCAGACCTTGGCAATGCTGTGTTCGTGCTGGCTCTGTCGGCTGCCATTGCCTTGGCTGGCGGTGTTCGCTATATCCACTTCGCACTCGTTGGCGCGCCGATAATGCTGGGCCTGGGCCTGTTTGTGTCTAGCCATGGATATGTCCGCGAGCGCATCACTGGGTTCTTGCACGCGGAGCCAGGGGGGCAGGTGAGTCAGGGGCTCGTCGCGATTTCCTCGGGAGGTTTGACTGGCCGGGGGCTCGGCGAGGGATGGATGAAAATGGGTTTCGTCCCCGAGGCGGGCAACGATTTTGTCTTTGCGATCATCGGCGAGGAGTTTGGACTCCTGGGATCGGTGTTCGTCATGGTGTCGTTTGCAACGATTGGCTTTGTCGGTTTGCGACTTGTCTTGAAGTTGCGCGATCCTTTCTACCGGCTCCTCGTCTTCGGGATGACCTTTGCTATCTGCATGCAGGCAGCGATCAATCTTCTCGTCGTTACTGGGATGGCGCCGGCAAAGGGGATCGATCTACCCTTCATCAGTTCGGGAGGAACGAATCTCGTATTCTCCCTCGCTGCTGTCGGCATTATTGGAAACGCGGCGCGCGCGGATCGGGTTGCGCGTCGATGAAATAGGGAGGAGTCACGTCATGGGACAGTTGGAACGTTATGGCCTTTATGTCCTCTGTTTGGTCATTTTCTTGATTCTTGGAGTCGCCATCTGGGGCGGAGATCCGGTGGCAGCATCATCTTCTACTCTTCCGGTGGTGATCTTTTCGGATGAGGATGGTGAGGAGATGCCCGTTGTGGTCGGGCCTTCTGAAAAGGAGCGCTTCTTCGGTACGGAATCGTCGGATGTTATGCGGCCAGCGGATCTTTTTGAGATTGCTCGAGCTGGTGACATCACAGATGGAATCTCGGATGCCAGGGGCGATGCGCCTTCCAGACCGGAGAGCTTGATGGAGATCGAATCCTCAAGCGGTTCAGGGGTCACGATACACCGGGTGGCCGAGGGAGAGACGATCGGGGGTATTGCCCAGAGTCGCCTTGGCTCGGTTCGATATGCGCCGAATATCAGGAAGCTGAATCCGGGTATCAATCCACTCCGGATGAAGGTTGGCGTTGAACTACGACTTCCCTCGAAGGCCTCGTTGAGTAAGGAGGGTGCTGTCGAGATACGGTCGGCGAGGGTCGCGAGGAAACAGCGAACATACAAGGTTGTTTCCAATGACAATCCTTACACCATCTCGCGCAAGGTTTATGGCACCACAAAGTATGGTCAGAAAATCCTTGAGGCGAATGGCATCAAGGATGCGAGGAAAATCCAGGTAGGGGCCTTGTTGGACATTCCGGACATCAAGTAGGAACCAGGGAATCCGATATGGTCAAGCGCGTTTGTTTTGTCAGTAGTGGCACCGGCGGTCACCTGCTTCCGGCGATGGTGCTTGCTGACGCGCTGCGTGAACGTGGTCATGACCCTTTGCTCTTGGCGGAAGGTCGCCCAGCGGAGAAGGCTCTGCGCAAGCGACTCAACTGTATCGCCGAGGATCTATCCGTCGGAGGTTCTGGCCTTGGTTTGCCGGTGCGGTTGATGGGTGCTGCTTGGCGCGCGCGACGCTTTCTCTGCAAGCATGATGTCGATCTCGTTGTCGGCACGGGTGGGCGGACCACTGTCCCGGTAGCGCTGGCGGCCCGGAGCCTCGGGCGACCGATCTGTCTGATGGAGCAAAATGCCACTCCTGGCCGCGCCAATCGCTGGCTGATGCCTCTCGCTCGTCGGATTTACCTGGGGCTTCCGACGAAGATTTCGATGCCGAGATCTCTTCTGACGGGGACGCCTATTCGTAATGACCTCTGCAATCGACAGCGGGGACAGGCGCGTCGACAGCTCGGATTCACCCACGGCGACAGGGTGGTCTTTGTGACAGGCGGTAGCCAGGGTGCGGAGATATTGAATCGCACTGTTCCCGAAGCGATCCGGAAGTTGTCTGGCCCCGTTCAAGTGATCCATTTGGCGGGTCAGGGCAATGAAGAGATGGTTCAGGATCTATATCGAAAAGCAGCACTCAAGCATGACCCGATCATCAGGCCCGTGATGACTGACATGGCGACGCTCTATGCGGCTGCGGATCTTGTGATCTGTCGGGGCGGCGGAGGCACGATTGCAGAGTTGATAGCTGCTGGGCGCGGCGCCATCATTGTCCCCTATCCTCATCACAAGGATCGACAGCAGTTCCATAATGGAAAGGTTCTGGAGTCTGCGGGCGCGGCTATCGTGGTTGAACAGCAGGATCTCGCGGCTCAACCGCTTGCAGAGTTGATCGACCGTGCGGTGTTCGGCGATCAGGCAGAAGAGATGGGTCACCGTGCAGCATTGCTCGCCACCCATGATGCAGCGCAGCTCATCCTCGACGACATTCTCAGCATGCTGGCTACCGATCAATGAAGCTGAATGGAACCAAGGCCCGTTCTCAGCGCTATCACCTGATTGGGGTTGGCGGGTCCGGCATGTCAGGCCTGGCGCGTCTCCTCAAGGGGATTGGCATGCAGGTGACCGGGAGCGATCAGGTCGAGAGTCGAACACTGCGGAACTTGAGACGCGAAGGGATAGATGTCTGGGGGGGGCAGGATCCTATGCGGATCGAGGGCGACAAGGGTATCGTCGTTCGGTCGGCCGCTGTGCCCGGCACGGATCCGGAACTGAGAGAGAGCGTCCGTCGAGGATTTGAATCCCTCCTTTACGCGGAACTTGTCGGCAGGCTGTCGAAACAAAAGCGGACTCTGTCGATCGGCGGCACTCATGGTAAGACCACGACGACGGCGATGACGGTGGCAGCCCTTCGTGGTGCGGGGATCGACCCCTCTCATCTCGTGGGTGGCGATATCCCGCAGTTCGGTGGCAATGGCCATGGCGGGAGTAATGACCTCTTGGTTGTCGAGGCTTGTGAGTTCAACCGATCATTCCACCAGCTTGAACCGGATGGCGCCTCGTTGCTCAACCTGGATCACGACCACTTCGATTGCTATCCGTTACGAGGCGATATGGAAGATGCTTTCGCGATCCATCTTGGAGGAGTGAACTCCGGTGGATTCGTGTTGGTCAATGAAGATATCGGCGATCCAATCCTTTCAAGTATTCGCAATGATGTGCGCGTCATGCGAGTTGGCGAGGGTCTTTTTGCGGATTTGCGCGCGCTTGATGTTAGAGATGATCTCGGCCGCTACTGCTTTGTGCCGGTGATCGAAGGCGAGAAATTGCCCCGTACCAGCCTGAATCTTCCCGGTCGTTTTCAGATGAACAATGCCTTGTTTGCGATCGGGATGGCCGTGTTTTCCGGGGCTGATCCCGAAGGAGCGTGCGAGGGTGTGAGTGAATTCGAGGGGGTGAAGCGTCGTTATGAACTGAATCGTGGCCCGCGCGAGATCCGTGTGATTACTGATTATGCTCATCACCCTGCCGAGATCCGTGCCGTTCTTCGCGCATCCAAGCGGCGGTATCCAGGCAGGCGGACCCTTGTCGTATTTCAGCCGCATCAGCATCAGAGGACGTTGGCGTTGCTCGATCAGTTTGCGGATGTTCTTCTTGATGCGGATCATTGCCTGGTTGCAGATATCTATGGTGCTCGCGAATCCATGGAAATAGAAGCTCAGATCAGCGCTGCGGATTTGGTGGCCGCAGTGAGGAAGCGCGGCGGCTCTTGCGAGACGGCGGGTTCCGTTTCTGATATTCCCGAGAAGTTGGCGGACCTGTGTGAATCCAGGGACCTGATCTTGGTGCTGGGAGCCGGTGATATTGACCAAGCAGTGGAGGGCGTACTCGGTGCTCTCTGACTTGCTGCGAACACTACGGGCCGAGGACATAGCAGTTTCCGAGGGCGTCTCGCTCAGACGGAAGACGCATGTTCGAATAGGGGGGACGGCAACTGTGTTCATCGAGCCGGCCAACGAGCAGGAGGTTGCGATCGCGGTACGCATGTGCCGCGAGAAGGGTATAAAACTCCACTTGCTCGGAGGCGGCAGCAACTTGCTTGTCGCAGATGAAGAACTCGAGGGTGCTGTCTTGAGTCTTGGTCGGTTTGACAGGATTTCGAGAGGTGGTTATCGGGTGACGGCAGGCGCAGGTGTGACCTTGCCATCATTGTTGAAGAAAACCCGTGAAGCAGGGCTCGCGGGGCTCGAGATCTTGACCGGTATTCCTGCCCAGGTAGGGGGGGCGGTGGCCATGAATGCCGGTACTCGCGATGGCGAGACCTTCGACAGACTCGTTTCGCTGATCGTGATCAACCCGGATGGAGAGCTGCAGATTCTCGGTCCGAATGAGTTTCGGCCGGGATATCGGGATGGCGGCTTGTCCGGGTCGGTTGTTCTGCATGCCACATTCGAACTCGAACCCGAGGATCCAAAGATCATCCAGTCGAGATTCGAGCAGTCCTTGCGATATCGCAACGATACTCAGCCAGTATCAGGTCTCACCCTGGGGTGTGTTTTCCGTAATCCTGAATCGGCGCCCGCAGCCTTACTGATCGATCAAGCCGGGTGCAAGGGCATGCGTGTCGGAGGCATTGCGGTCAGCGCCAAGCATGCGAACTACTTCGTGAACGAAGGTGAAGGGACCTGCGAGGACTTCTTGAAGATGATGGAAGTCGTGCGTGAGCGGGTGCGGGAGCATAGTGGTGCCGAACTGGTGGCCGAGGTCAAGATCTGGGGCGTCAATTCGGAAGGCTGTGTGGAGGCCGCCGTCTGACCTCGGCCCGTGGATCCGCATTGAGTTCGAGGCGCCAGCGCCCGGTTACTGTTTGCGATGCGCGGTCCGCTTCACTTCGCTCCGAAGATATTCTCTGACCACCGTCGCCAGGCCGCTCAGGTTTGCTCGCCGCAACACGGGGTCGTAAGCCTTGAAGATATAGTTGGGCAACAAGCCCTGGAAATCGACATTGACGGTCAACCTCTTCTCGTCAGGATCAGCGTCAGGTGGTGTTAGCGAAGCCTCTCTCACGCGCGCCTGGTTTCGCCGGGCGGCGGCTTCGGCGGCGGCCGTGAGCAACCGCTCACGCCGGATCTCGTTTGCGGTGACCAGATGGTCGGCAGTTCGTTGTTCCCTGTTTTCGATATCGGCGATCGAGAGTTCAGTTTTTTCTATTTTGTGGACCGAGGATACGGGGACGGTGACCACTCCGCCTTCGATCCGGATGACGTAGAGCCCCTCTTCCTTTCGCAGGAGAACGCCCTCGATGACGTCAGCCCTGCTCCCTTCAGCTGTTTGTGCGGAGTCCTTTGCCGAGCCGAAGTGGAATCGGTCAGCGTTGGCGTGACCGGCGATGGAGGCCAAGGCGATGGCCAGACAGATGTTTTTACAGATCATGGTCGATTGATTCGGTCTGGGTGTAGGGGGGTATGGGTGCTCAATTGTACTCCATGAAGGCGGGTGATGACTCGGAGGTCCGGTCACCATGCCATCGAGAGTTGTCCGGAGGCCCTCGGATGAGAAATCCGAGGCACCCTCCGACGGTAGCCTTTTGGGGCGGTGTGATTTTGTGGAGATGTGGCTTGCTGGGAGTGTTGGAATGTCGTCTAGGATTCAGGCATGACGGACCCATGTTCCTCGGGGCCAGCCCTTAATCGGGCGCTCGGTCGCACCGGCGCCATCGCTCTGGTGCTCGGCAGCGTCATCGGCTCCGGGATCTTCTTCAAACCGCAGAAGGTTGCCGAACTTCTTGGCAGCGTCGAATGGGTGATGCTGGTGTGGGTCGTGGCCGGGCTCCTGTGCATCCTGGGCGCACTCAGTCTTGCGGAGTTGGCCGCAATGATTCCGCGTGCCGGCGGACTCTACGTCTATCTGCGGGAGGGTTACGGCAAGCTGATTGCGTTCCTGTACGGCTGGTGCCTGTTCCTGCTCGTGCGGCCGGCTGCTGTTGGCGCTCTTGCAACGGCATTTGCGATCTCGTTGCCCATCGACGACGGTTGGAAACTTGTCGTCTCCATGTCGACGATTGGGGTGCTCGCCTGGGTCAATGTCATGGGCGTTGTATGGGGTGGGCGGATGCAGAACCTGACAACGCTGATCAAGGTATCGTTCTTATCGGCCATCATCTTGTTGCCATGGGTCGTCGGGGCTGCCGATCCTGTCAACTTTTCGACAACCCTTGGGGTGAGCGAGACCGGCGTCACCCTGAGCAATTTCATGGCGGCATTGCTTGCGGTGATGTTCGCCTACAACAGTTGGCACGAGGTGACTCCTCTGGCCGAAGAGATCAAGGAACCTCAACGCAACTTGCCCTGGGCCCTGTTGATGGGTGTTGGCTTTCTCACAATCCTCTACGTCGGAGCCAACATTGCCTATCACAGCGTGTTGACGATGAGCGAGGTGGTGAGTGAGAAGAACTCGGCAAAGGCTGTCATGGACCACATCTTCGGCCCCGTCGGTGGAACCATCATGACGGTACTCGTCATGTGCTCGGTGTTCGGAACCCTCAATGCCAATCTTCTCCATGCACCTCGTGTCTATTTTGCGATGGGGCGTGACGGCGTTTTCTTCCCGAGTCTCGGCCGTTTGCATGCCGTCCGCCGGACGCCGATGGCTGCTATCTTGACCCAGGGGGGGCTGGCTTGCGTGATGATCTTGATCGCCGCCGCGACCGAGGGAGATGTGTTTGGTCTCCTCACCAATCTGGCTGTCTTCGGGAACAGCATCTTTTATCTGCTTGCCGTTTTTGCCGTGATCATCCTACGGCGCCGTCAACCTGCTCGGGATAGGCCATACCGCACACTTGGATATCCATGGCCCCCCCTGGTATTCGTGCTGTGCTATGCCTGCTTCCTGCCTTCGATCTTTGTCGCGAGGCCTCTCGAATCCGGATTCGGTCTTGGGGTCATAGCGCTCGGGATTCCCGTGTTCTTTATATGGAACTCGCGGAACGGTCGTGAGTAGACAGCGTGCCGGCCTTTCTGGTCAGACTCGGTCCTCAACAAGATCCCAGGAGAGTTAGCTCGGGTTTGCCTCGGAGTGCGAAGTGGTTGGCCGGCTAGTGTGCTTCCAGCCAGGTGTGGCCGTGGCCCATCGTGACTTCCAGAGGGACCTTGAGGTCTGCAGCGTTCACCATCGCTTCCTCCAGCAGGGAACTCACGACGGCCAGTTCGTCTTCGGGAACATCGATGATGAGTTCGTCATGCACCTGCAAGATCATTTTGGCCTGCAGTTCACGCCCCTTCAATTCCCGCTGGACGGCCAGCATGGCACGCTTGATGATATCGGCGGCGGCGCCCTGAATAGGGGTATTCACGGCCATGTTTTCGGAGGCGATTCGTTGCATGGTGTTGCTGGAGTCGATGTCCTCGAGAGGTCGCCGGCGCCCGAAGATCGTGTAGGCAGCACGGTCGGTGCGCGCCTGTTCGAGGTTTGCATCCAGAAGGTTCTTCACGCTGGGAAGTGCTCTGAAATAGGCCTGGATGAATTTTTTGGCTTCCGGTGGTCGCATGCCGGTCTCTGCAGCGAGGCGGGATGCACCCATCCCATAGATCAGTCCGTAGTTGATGATCTTGGCTTGGTCGCGCAGTTCGGGAGTCACCATTTCCGGGATCAGTCCATGGACGAGAGCTGCCGTGCGTGCGTGGATGTCTTCGCCCTGGTTGAACGCCTTCACCAGGGCGGGTTCCTCCGAGACGTGGGCGAGAATACGCAATTCGATTTGGCTGTAGTCTGCCGACAGGAGAATCCAGCCGGTCTCTCGCGCGACAAAAGAAGCGCGCACCTTGCGGCCTTCTTCGGTGCGGATCGGGATGTTTTGAAGGTTGGGGTTGTCCGAAGACAGCCTACCGGTTGCAGCCACAGCTTGATTGAGGGTGGTGTGGATCCGCCCGGTGTCCGGATTGATGATCTTTGGCAAGCTCTCGACGTAGGTGCCGAGGAGCTTTGCGAGTCGCCGGTATTCCAGAAGTAGTTCCGGCACTTCGTGATACTTGGCGAGTTTCTCGAGGATGGCGGCGTCGGTCTTGAATTGTCCGGTTTTGGCCGTTCGCTTGGGGCGGGAGATACCGGCTGCGAGGTGAACTTCGAGTTTCTCGAACAGAACCTCGCCGAGTTGTTGCGGAGAATTCAAGTTGAAGGGCTCACCCGCCCTTTCATGGACACGCTCTTCGATCTTCTGGATCCTTGAACTCAGATCGGCATCCAGGCGCGTGAGGTGGTCGATGTCGATCGCGATCCCCTCCAGTTCCATGTCCTTGAGGACTGGAACGAGTGGCATCTCGAGTTCCTTGAACAGGGTGTCGACCCCGGTCTCCTCTATCTCCTCCTCGAGGTGCTCACGGTTCCGCCATGTCAGGTCGGCTGCTTCGTTGACGTAGGCGCTGATCGTCGAGGGATCGAGTTGATCGAAGCTTTTCTTCTTCTTTCCCGTGCCCAGAAGGTCTTTCAGTTCTGTTTTTTTGTGCGCGAAGAACCGCAGCGCCAATCGATCGAGGGTGTGTGGGCTGGCGTTGGGGTTGACGCAGTAAGACGCGATGGATGTGTCGAAAGCGAGTCCTTGAAGTTCGATCCCGATCCGGTGCAACGCATGCATGGCCGCCTTCGCGTTGTGAGCGGTTTTCGGGATGTCCGGGTCTTCCAGCAGTGCTCGGATCCGTTCGACCAGGGATCCATCTTCAAGGAGGGGGGATCCGGGAAGGAGAGTGATGTGCTGCGCTTTACCTGTCTCGCGGCAGAAGGAGATGCCAATGGGCACTGCCGTGACTGGATGGTCTCCCATCGCTTCCACGGCGAAGGCGAATCCCTCGCTACCGGCGAGTGCCGTGAGCAGGTCATCGGCCTCTTTCTCGCTCTGAATCAGCGCGTATTCGGTGGGGACTTCCGGCTGCCTTTCTTCGGGTAGCGTTCCGAGGAGTCTGGTGAACTCGCATTCCCGGAACATGGCTTCAAGAACCTCCCGGTTTGGCTCGGGAGCGGGCAGATCCCCGATATCGATGTCGAGTTGGACATCCGTGTTGATTGTTACCAGCCGACGCGAAAGCTCGGCGAGTTCCCGATTCTCCTGCAGGGATTTGGAGATCGATGGTTGCTTGACGTCTTCAGCGTGCGCGAGGATTTCATCGAGATTTCCCCACTGGCTGAGCAACGCAGCAGCAGTTTTCTGGCCCACGCGCGGGACGCCTGGGATGTTGTCCGAACTGTCTCCCATCAATGCCAGGAGATCGATCATCTGATCCGGGCGCACGCCGAATTTTTCTTCCACCTTGGCGGGGCCGATGATGTCAGGAGACTTGGTGCTGCCGCGTAGATTCCAGAGCTTGAGATGGTCATCCACGATCTGCATGAAATCCTTATCGCTGGTCACGATGAAGACTTCCATGCCGACAGCGCGGCCACGAACGGCGAGTGTGCCGATGATGTCGTCGGCTTCGTGATCGGTGCCGCGTATGACCGGAATGCCATATCCGGAACTGACGATCTCTTCGATGACGGGGAGTTGCTCCCCCATCTCGTCGGGCATCTTGTCTCGCGTTGCCTTGTATTCGGGGTAGATCCGGGTTCGCTCGAGGCCAGCTGTCGGTCCGTCGAAGGCTGCGACGATGGAATCGGGCTTCTCCTTGTCCATGAGGGAGAGCAATGTCGTGACGAAACCGTAGATTGCCGATGTTGGGCGTCCGGACTGGGTCGTGAGACCGCCTTGAGGTCCCATGGAGAAGGCAAAATGTGCCCGGTAAGCCAGGGCGGTGCCGTCGATGAGGAAGAGTCTTGTCATCTCGTCAGGCGGTTACATCACGTATTTGATGGCGACGAAGCCGCCAACCAGGATCACGCAGAATAGTAGAGTGACCAAGCCCAGGCGCTTCTCGATGAAGTCCCGGATAGGTGGTCCGAATTTCTTGAGGAGCAGGGCTTCCAGGTAGAAGCGCACGGATCGGCTGGCCACCGATGCCAGGACGAACATCGCGAAGTTCACGCCGAAGACGCCGGCGGTGATCGTGAAGACCTTGTAGGGAAGTGGGCTGAAGCCGGCGGTGAAGATGATGAGGAAGTTCCATTCTTCGTAGAGAGCTTTGACTCTCTCGAAAACTTCGGGTGTGAAGCCGGGGACGTAGTCGAAGCAAAAGCCCTCCAGCCCGGCTCCCCAGAGTGCGTGGCCCATCCAGTAGCCGGCGATCCCGCCGAGAACGGAGGCGATCGAGCACCAGAAGGCGAAACGCAGGGCTTTCCTGGGTTCACCAAGACACAGGGGGAGCAGCAGGACATCGGGGGGGATCGGGAAGAAGCTGCTCTCGGCAAAGGAGAGGATGATCAGGGCCGGCATCGCGTACGGCGTATAGGCCCAGCTGATGACCCAGTTATAGAGACGGCGGTGCAACCCTGGTCGAGTGTCGTTCGCGGTCTCGTTCATGGTGTTGTTCTCGTGGCAACACATGGCTGAAGATCGAAAGCGATGAGTTCCACAGGGCCGTCTTCCCCTCGCAAAGGTAGCCGAGGTGAGTAGGTGAGCGAGATCTGCTCCTTCATTTCGCGGACTTCTTCGAATCGTCCCATGGCCCGGCGCCAGCGGACAGGGAGGATGATACCTTGCTGCGCGACGCGAAAGCGCAGGCTGGAGTCGCGGCTGTCGATGGAAGGGTAACCGATGACCTTCAGGTCATCGGTCAAGAAGACCGGCCTTCGGTTGCCAGGGCCGAATGGTCCGAACATGTCGAACTTGCGGATGACGTGGGGATCGAGTTCTGAGAGATGAGCGTGACACTCGGCTTGGGCATCCGTGTGGTTTTTGACGTGTGGTCCGGCGAGTTCGTTGATCAGCTTGCGGAATTCCTCGAACCGGGACTGATCGAGTTCCAGTCCAACGGCGACGGCGTGACCTCCGTGAGAGCGTAAACATGAGGAGCAACTCGCCAGCGCCGCACGAAGATCGAGCATCCCATTCGATCGTCCGGAACCACGGCCGATACCGTCGTCGAAGGCGATCAGGATGGCAGGTTTTCCGAGCGTTTCCGTGATCCGCGAAGCGACAATCCCCAGGACTCCGGGGTGCCAGCCTTCACCGCCGAGAACCACGATCGGATCGTCGAGTTTGCGGGCCTCATCCATGGCGCGGGCGGTTAACTGGCGTTCGATCTTGCGGCGTTGCCGGTTGTATCTCTCGAGCGTTTTCGCATGCACCTGACTCTTCTGGAAGTCTCGTGCGCGCAGGAGTTGGACAGCTTCCTCGGCATGCCCCATTCGCCCGGCAGCATTGATGAGTGGAGCGATACGAAAGGAGATTGATCGCTCGTCGGGTGGCCTTGGACCGATGTTGGCGGAGTCGAGGAGTGCACGGATGCCGGGATGCCGACTCCCGGCCAGTGCCCGCAGGCCATGGTGGACGAGGATCCTATTCTCACCTCTGAGCGGCGCGACATCGGCGACCGTGCCGAGCGCTACATAGGCCATGGAATCCAGGAGGAAACTTTGAAACTCTTCGCTCTCCTTTGTGTCGCGAGACAGAGATTCCGCCAGACCCATTGCCAGCTTGAAGGCCACGCCGACCCCTGCCAGATCCGTGTCGGGATATCCGGCATCGGGGAGCCGAGGATTCAGGACGGTGTGGGCATTTGCAATCTTGTCGAGCGTGCCATGGTGATCCGTCACGATGACATCACAGCCATCCGCCTGGATTCGATCGATCATCGCGCAGGCATTGGTGCCGTTATCGACCGAGATGCACAGGGTGGCTTTTGCCTTCTTGATGGCCTCGTGCGATGCCGCCGTGAAGGAGTAGCCATCCTGACGCCTTGGCACGAAAGCGGTCACGTTCGCTTGAAACAGGGAAAAAAAATCCAGCAGGAGCACTGAACTGGTGATGCCGTCGACATCGTAGTCGCCGTGGATCAGAATGGTCTCGCCTGATCGCAGCGCAAGCTTGATGCGCTCGATGGCCTGGGCCATATACTTGAAGAGGAAGGGATCTGAGAGCCCTTCGATGTCATGCTTGAGCCAGTTTCGGATCTGATCGGGATCGTCCATGCCCCGGGCCAGGAGGACTCGGGTGAGCAGGTTGGGCAAGCCGAGGGTCCGTGCCAAAGCGTGCTCCCTGGGGTCTGGTTCAGAGTGGAATGTTGGGGCACGATCCATGGCCAAGTTCGGTATGGTAGCGACGGGAGACACGATGGATAGAGCGAATCCAGACTGCCAGGAGGTGCTGAGGAGCATTCCCTCACTCGACTCGTTTTCGCGTCGCGAGAGGCTGGCCTCCTTGCCGCGGAGTGTAGTCCTGCGCGAGTCGCGTAAGTTTCTCGATTCGGTGCGAAGCCAGGCTCTCGAGGGCCGCCTCGATGGAGCAGCGATCGAGAAGTTGTTTGCTTCGAAGGATGCTGATGAGCGGGTCACCGAGATGTGTGAAACGTCGCTCGCGCGCAAGCACCGGCGGGTGATCAACGGGACCGGCATCGTCTTGCATACGGGACTGGGTCGCGCACCCCTGGCGGATGCTGCGTGTGAGGCCATCCTCGATGCCGGCCGTTACTCGATTGTTGAGGTCGATGCGGCCACCGGCGAGCGCAATCAGAGGGAAAACGTGGTTGCGGAACTCTTGCAGGAGTTGACCGGTGCGGCCGGAGCTCTGGTGGTCAACAACAATGCCGCGGCGGTCAACCTTATCCTCACGGCTTTGGCGAAAGGCCGAGAGGCCGTCGTATCTCGCGGTCAGCTTGTCGAGATTGGTGGTGGCTTTCGGATGCCCGATGTCATGGCGCAAGCAGGTTGCGATATGGTCGAGGTGGGATCAACCAATCGGACGCACCTGCGGGATTTTGAGACGGCGATCAATTCACGGACGGCTTTGTTGCTCATCGTGCACACCAGCAATTTTCGGGTGGAGGGATTCACGGCCATGCCGACCCGCCGGGAACTTGTTGAACTGGGGCGGTCGCATGGACTGCAAGTGGTCGATGATCTGGGCTCGGGATTGCTTTATGCGGATCCGATCCCCGGTCTTGAACATGAGCCTCGCATCAGTGAGCCGGTTGCCGACGAGATCGGATTGACTTGTTTTTCCGGCGACAAACTTCTCGGGGGGCCTCAGTGCGGGATCTTGGTAGGGGATGCGGAACTGGTTGCCGCGGTGCGAGCCAATCCACTCTACCGAGCTTTTCGTTGCGACAAGCTCACGCTGGCCGGTCTGGAGGCAACGCTACGCATTTATCGCGATGGCGATCCGGCGACGGAGATTCCGACCCTGGCGAGCTTGCTGTGCCAGGAGGATGAACTGCGTGTGCGCGCTGAAGATCTGGCTTCCAGGCTGGAAACTTTCCATCCTCAGGTCATGGCCAGTGAGTCCTTTGCCGGCAGTGGTGCGAATCCCGCTCGCCCCCTGCCTTCTTTTGCGGTGTCCTTGCCAGGGGGCGAGCGGGTAGCGGCGGCGTTGCGCGGTGGCCCGGAGGAACCTGTATTCACGCGGATTCTCAATGACCGCGTATTGCTCGACATGCGTACACTGCAAGCCGAAGATCTCGAAGAGGTTGCTAACTTGGTGATCAGGAAGTTGGGTTCATGAGTCTGTTCACGCGCGATAATCGATTGACCAGATACGCCTCCGGAGCCGGTTGAGCGTCCAAGTTGAGTCCTGGGAGCCTCGGGAAGGTTCTCGAACAACTCGGATCGACCGAACACCCCAATCTCCTCGCTGGAGTCCAGGGTCTGGAGGATGCTGGCGTTTACCGCATCTCCGATGACCGTGCGCTGGTGCAGACGGTCGATTTCTTCCCACCGATCGTCGATGACCCTCGCTGGTTCGGGCGCATCGCCGCTGCGAATTCCTTGTCGGACGTCTATGCCATGGGGGGAAAGGCGCTGACGGGACTGAACATCGTTGGCTGGCCGAAGAAACTGGACGTGTCGCTGCTGGGTGAGATTCTCGCTGGTGGGATGGACAAGTTGCGCGAGGCTGGGGCGGCCCTGTGCGGCGGGCATTCGGTGACAGATTCCGAGATCAAGTACGGTCTCGCAGTGACGGGTGAAGTCCATCCGGATCGAGTGTGGCGTAATTCGGGGGCGCGTCTTGGAGATCTCGTGTTGCTGTCCAAACCGCTCGGTATGGGAGCAGTGTCAACGGCGATCAAGAAGGCCAAGGCCGGCGATGACATGATTGCCGCCGCGATGGAGCAGATGGCGATGCTCAACAAGGCGGCTGCCGAGGCCCTGGCGGACTTGCAGGTGCATGGCGCAACCGATGTGACCGGATTTGGTCTCCTCGGACATGGTTGCGAGATGGCTGAAGCTGCGGGTCTCGCCTTGCACATTTCCGCGGGGCAGGTCCCGATCTTTGCCGGCGCACTGGATCTTTCGCGTTCGGGCATCTTGAGCGGCGGCTGTGCCCGGGGGCGCGAAAATTTGAAAGGACGGGTACATCTGCAAAGTGGAGTGGACGCTGCTTCCGCGGACATCATGTTCGATGCGGAAACCAGCGGAGGTCTTTTGATTGCTGTTCCTGAGAATGTTGCAGCGGCCGCCCAGCAAAGGCTGGCGGATGCCGGAACCCCCTGTAGCACGATCGTCGGAGAGTTCCATCCCCGCGAGGAGTTTGCGGTGGTGGTGGAGTAGAGGGGGCGTCTCACATCCTCTTGTAGCGCGGTCCGCTACCACCTTCTCGCGGTGTCCACCTTGGCCCGATCACATCGGTGGCCTTGCAATCGATGCAATTGGGAGCATTGATGACCAGTTGATCTCCTTCACGCTCGTAGACGCCGGCGGGGCACATCGAGGCATACAGATCGGCAATTTCAGGTGGCACATCTTCTGCTGCCAAGAGATGCGAGGGGATGTCATCTCGGGTGGCATTCCCTGACTTGTAAACGGCATCGAGCTTGCTGAAGGTGAGCGCTCCGTCGGGCACCAGGGGCTCCGCTCCCTCGGTCACATGGCGCGGTTCGGCAGCATCTTCCTCGACCGAGATCTTGCCCCCGGGAAAGGCTCCTTTGGTCAGGGTCATCAAGCCCGCCTTGACTCCGCCCACGAAGAAGCCACTTTTGAAGGCAAGGCGCATGTTGCGGCGTTTTCGCAGATCGGCGGTGACGTAGCTCGCAGCCATTTCCTGGTCGTAGGATTTCAGGGTGTCGGCGCTGAAGTCCTTCGATTTCAGCGCCTTGAAGATGGCCCGTGCAGCGGCGATGCCCGATTCCATGGCGTAGTGAATGCCTTTGAGCGATGGCACATCGACGAAGCCGGCGGCATCGCCCAGGATCACCAGTCCATCGCCGTGGCAACGCTCGGGCAGGGCATAGAAACCACCTTCGGGGATCGTCTTGGCGCCCCACTCCACCATCTCACCGCCTTCGAGGATCTTCTTGAAGAGGGGATGTGTCTTCATGCGCTGGAGGGCTTCATGGGTATCGAACTTCGATTGCCGGTAGTCGAGGCCGACCACCAGTCCGAGTGCGATCAAATTTGGTTCCATGGGGTACATGAAACTTCCGCCGAAAGCGTCTCTTGGCAAAGGCCAACCCATGGTGTGGATGACAGCGTCGAGTTCGGTTTTCGTCTCCCAAACTTCTTTGACGCCGAGCGCGAAGATTTGCGGGTTTGCGGATTTGATGTTTTGCCAGGACAGGTAGGCCTGGCTCAGCTGGCCGCGCGGTCCTTCTGCGAGGGCGACGACCTTGGCGGTGATATCTGTCGGCGGCATGAAGTTGCTGCCTGGCTGCCCGTCACGGTTGAGGCCGGATGCTGTTGTCCGAACGCCTTTCGCAGAATCGCCATCGACGAGGAGGGACGCGGCCGGGAAGCCGGTGAAGATATTGACTCCGAGGTCTTCGGCCTTCGCGCCAAGCCACTGCACGATCTCGCAGATCGAGGCAACGAAGTTGCCATGGTTTTTCATCGGCGGGGGAGTTGGGATCCGAAAGGAGTTCTTCGAACTCAAGACATAGACGCGCTCCTTGCTGACCTTGGTGCGGAAGGGGAAGTCGCTGTCCTGTAAGTCGGGGAACAGGCTGCGGAAGGGGCGTGGATTCACGACCGCTCCCGAGAGGTTGTGTTGGCCGAGCTCTTCAGCTTTTTCGAGTACAGCGATCTCGACCTCGCCGAGATCGCCACCATCTTGCTTGTCCTTCTCGACCAGTTGTGCGAGATGGATTGCGGTGGCTAGACCGGCGGGACCACCGCCGACGATCACCACGTCCATCGGCACCGCTTCTTCGTCGGGTGCATCGCCAAGGATCAGCCGGTCATGGGGTAGCGCTGGCTGGTGATGAGCGGGAATCAGATCCGCCATGGGGATCGAGCCTCCTGGTTTCCGGGTAGCTTGGAGCCCGCACTCTAGGGGAGTCAAAGAACCAGGAAAACATCGGCTTGCGCAATTGCGGTGCCGTTGCGCGGGCCTTCGATCATCGGGCCGTGGGTAGTTTCAAGAGCCGCCGTTGATCCGGGGAGATCGTCGGGGAAAAACTCATCCCGTGATCGCTGAGGGCGATGTCGAGTTCGACCAAGGAGATGTTTTCTCCGACTGTTCGAATCATGGTGAGATTCGCTCCGAGAAGAGGGATGCGAAAGTTTGTCGAAGCCGACCGATATTGGTCTGGCGGGAGCCTTTCATATGACGGGAAAGGCTCTCGAAGACTCCAGGAAACGCAGGTGGTTGGCGCTCTTATCGAGCAACATCGTCTTGCTCAGGCGGTTCGTCAGCTTCGGGGTCCGGGGAGTCGGATTCGAGATCTTCCGACTCGGCTTCCCGTGTCTCCCGCTCCGTTTTCAGTTCGCCCAGGAGTTTATTGATTCGCATGGCACCTTCGATGCTCTCGTCGAAGAGGAAGGTCACATGTGGCACGCGGCGGGTTTTCAGGACTTTGCCGATCTCTTTTTGAATGTATCGGGCAGCATGAGTGAGCATTCGCTCGTTGGTTCTGCGCTCGGTAGCACTTCCCAGAATGCTCCAGAAGATCTTGCAGGTTTGCATCTCTCGGTCGAGTTGGACCTTGGTGATGGTGATCAAGCCAAGGCGTGGGTCCGAGATCTCGCGTGCGAGGACATCTGCGGCACGTTCCTTGATCAGTTCCTGAAGCCTACGAATTCGGCGTTCGTTCAATTTGGGCCTCCGGGCGGGCTCAGAATCTCGAGTTGATGATCGCTCAGTGTAGCGTCTCGCCAGTCCTGCAGGAGATTGAGCAGCTTGTCCATTGCGCCATTGATATAGGCGACGTCGCTGCCGGCCATGACTGCCCCGAGTGTTGCGATCGAACAGTCATCGAGATCTTCGATCTCGGCGATGGAGACATTGAACTTCCGACGCACACGGTCCTTGAGGCTTCTGACGACGATCCTTTTGTCTTTCAGAGATTCTGCATAAGGAACCTCGATCGAGAACTGTAGGAGCCCGATATGCAGCATGAGGAGCCGACCTCGGCGGTCATAGGGTGCGCTTGACCAGTTGGATCTCGAAGAACTCGATTTCGTCACCGACCTTGATATCGGTGAAGCCATCGAGAGTCATGCCGCACTCGATTCCGGCTTTGACTTCGCGAACATCATCGGCGACCCGGCGCAAACTGCTGAGTTTGCCCTTCCAGATACTGCTGCCATCCCGATTCAGGCGGGCTTGAGCATTCCGTTTCGCCACTCCATCGCTGATCTGGCAACCTGCGATATTGCCAAACTTGCTGGATTTGAAGATGGCCCGGATTTCAGCGTGACCGATGACACTCTCGATCTCATCCGGCTTGAGGAGGCCTTCGAGGGAGAGTCTGATTTCGTCGATGAGGGTGTAGATGACGTCGTAGAAGCGGATCTCGACTCCGGCGCGTTTGGCTGCCTCACGAGCGGCCGGATCGGGGACCGCATTGAAGCCGACGATCACGGCTGAACTGGCTTCCGCTAGCGAGACGTCGGTTTCGTTGATCCCGCCGAGAGCCGAATGGATGATGTTGACCCGAACTTCGTCGGTCGCCAGCCTATCGAGGCTCTGCTTGATGGGCTCCAGCGATCCCGTGACGTCTGCTTTGAGGATGAGCTTGAGTTCCCCGACCTCCTTTGCGGCCAAGGCTTCACCAAGATTTTCGAGCGTGACCGAGCTACGCTCCGCGAGTGAGACGTCGCGGGCGTGGCGTTGCCGGTCATCGACAACCTGCCGGGCTTTTCTGGTATCCGTGACGGCGAAGAGCTTGTCGCCGGGTTCTGGCAGCGTATCCATGCCGATCAAGGTTACCGGTGTCGAGGGGCCCGCTTCGGTGATCTGTTCACCGCGATCATTCATCATTCCGCGGACGCGCGCGAGGTTGTTGCCACACAAGAGGTTGTCACGCAGCCGGAGAGTTCCGTCGGTGATCAATACGTTGACCACGACCCCTTGTTCGGGCGACTGTTTTGATTCGATGACGATGCCTTGCCCTGGCGCATCGGGCTTTGCCGTCAATTCAAGCAGTTCTGCTTCGAGGAAGACCTTCTCGATGAGGCCGTCCATGCCTTCGCCAGTGATAGCTGAGACATCGGCCGTCTGAGTTTCGCCTCCCCATTCTTCGGACTGGAGTCCCTTGACGGCGAGTTGTTGTCGGACCTGCATCGGGTTCGCGCCTTCGGTATCGCACTTGTTGATGGCGACGATGATAGGAACACTCGATTCCTTGGCGTGGTTGATGGCCTCTTCCGTCTGGGGCATGACACCGTCATCGGCTGCTACCACGAGGATGATGATATCGGTGACACTCGCGCCACGAGCGCGCATCGATGTGAAGGCAGCGTGGCCGGGAGTGTCGAGAACGACGAGGTTTTGGTCGTTCTTGGTGGTGATCCGGTATGCGCCGATATGCTGCGTGATTCCGCCGGCTTCGCCCTGGACAACATCGCTGGAGCGCAACTTGTCGAGCAGCGTGGTCTTGCCGTGGTCGACGTGCCCCATGAAGGTCAAAACGGGTGCGCGGTGGTAGTCGCTTTCCTCGGAGGCGCGTTCGACCAGTTGCTCGATCAGCTCTTCCTCGGCTTCTTTGTGCTCGACGATCTTGATATTGCGACCGACCTCGATAGCGACGAGTTCTACTTCTTCGGGGGAAATGAAGGCATTGATGGTCTTGCCCTTGACGCCGAGTTTGAAGGTCAAGGTTGCGATCAGGTTCGAAACAGGGATCCCGAGCGCTGCAGATAGTCCCTTGACCGAAATCGGTGGCTGGATCTCGACGACCTTGTCGGGGTCCACCGTTGGGCTGATCGATGTGCTGGTGCTGCTCCGCCTGCGGTGCCCCCCGGGGCGACCGCGGCCACGGCCACCGGGACCAAATCCTGGCCCCCGCCGTTGCCCCGGCGTGCGAGCGGCGGTGCGGCTCTGTGTGCTCTGCAGTGCCGCGCGGCGTAGTTTTCGGTCCGATGCTGCCGTATCACCCTGGGCGCCGGGCGCTGATCGCCGCGTCGCATCACGGATGGTTTCCTGGGGGAGTTCTATCTTGCCCAGCACCGTGGCCTTGGCCTGGGGGACGAGAAGCTTCTTGACGGGCCTGTCCGGAGAGCCCTCATCAGCCTTTGTTTTCGATGGGCCGCCTTCGGGAGCATCGCCTTCGGCAGCATCGCCTTCGGCAGCATCGCCTTCGGCAGCGACGCCTTCGGCAGCGACGTCCTCGGCGGGGAGTTCCTCGGCGGGGAGCTCTTCGGCGGACTTGTCCGTTTCGGGAGCTGGCGGTTCCGGCTCCTTCTCGACGTCCGCTTCTTCGGTCGTTTCTGCGACTTCGGTTTCTTCGACAATCTCGCTTGCGTCTTCGATCGCAGGTGCGGGCTCGGTCAGGGTCGCGGCTTCATCATCAGGCGTGACATCATCCGCGTCCGCTGTCGCGGAACCGGGAAGTTTTTTACGGAGAGATCCTTTGGACCCCACCGGCGTCGGTAAAGACTTCTTGGCGTCCGTAAGTTTCTTCTTGCGAGGTTTGCTCGGGTCGGATGACTCACCCACGGGCTGACGGGAAAGCCCTTGCGCCTCTAGCCTCGCAATGATGACCATCTGTGAAGGGTCATCCAAAACTGCCATGTGGGACGAGATATCATCGAAGCCGAGAGTTCGGAGTAAATCCGCCATCTCGGGGCCTTTCATCCCGAATTCCTTGGCTAGTTCGTAAACTCGTACCTTTGTCAAGCTCTCTGGATTCCTTCGCTAATGCGCTAGTGATTCGTCATCAGGAGCCTGAGCTGCTCCTTCTCCGGCGCCGGCTGCTTCGGCCGCGTCATCTTTGGTTGCTTCGGCGGTTTCCGCGCTGTCGTCCCCGGCTGCTTCGGCTGCGTCGTCTTCGGTTACTCCGTCTTCGGTTACTTCGGCGGTTTCCGCGCTGTCGTCTCCGGTTGCTTCGGCCGCGTCATCTTTGGTTGCTTCGGCGGTTTCCGCGCTGTCGTCCCCGGTTGCTTCGGCCGCGTCATCTTTGGCTGCTTCGGCGGTTTCCGCGCTGTCGTTTCCGGCTGCTTCGGCCGCGTCATCTTTGGTTACTTCGGCGGTTTCCGCACTTTCGTCCCCGGTTGCTTCGCCTCCGAGTTCTGCCGAATCCTCTTCCGCGATCGATTTCTCGAGTTCCGCCCGCGTCATGATGTCGATTTCCCATCCGGTCATCTTGCTTGCGAGGCGGACGTTTTGCCCGCGACGGCCGATGGCGAGGGAGAGCTGATCTTCGTCGACGAGGACGAGGGCCTTGCTGCTTTGGGGGTCGAGTTGGATATGAGAGATCTCGGCCGGCTTCAGGGCGTTGGAGATCAGAGTTTCCGACTCCTCGCTCCAACGAATGATGTCGATCCGCTCGCCATTGAGTTCGTCGATGATGGACTTGATTCGAGTGCCGCGCACCCCCACGCAAGCACCCACGCAATCGACCTTTGAATCGCTCGAGTGGACCGCCAGCTTGGTTCGGTAGCCTGGTTCGCGTTCGATGCGCCGGATCTCGATGATGCTGTCGGCAATTTCGGGTACTTCGAGCTCAAACAGGCAGCGGACGAGGTCGCGGTGCGCGCGAGTGAGGATGATCTTGAGGCGAGGTCCGATCTTCTTGACCTCCAAAACCATTGCGCGAATGCGATCGCCGTTGTTGTAGATCTCGCTGCGGACCTTCTCGGCGCGCGGAAGGATGCCTTCCATGTTCTTGCCGAGATTGACCCAGACAGTGTCACCCTCGAAGCGCTGCACGGTGCCATTGACGATCTGTCCGATCTTGGCCTCGAACTCGTCGTAGAGGACGTCGCGTTCGGCTTCTCGTACCTTGGAGACAATGGCTTGCTTGACGGATTGAGCGAGGATCCGCCCCTGACTTTCAAGGTCTACTTCGTAGTTGCAGAGCCACTGTCCGGATTCTCGGTTGAGGGTGAGTTCGAGGTCATCCAGCCCGTATTTCTTGGACAGAGCTTGGCCTACGGCCTGCTCGATTCCTTCGAACAGGCCTTCCTTGTCGATATCCTTCTCCCTCGCTATGGAGTCGACGTAGCGAAGAATTTCTTGAGACATGGGTACTCTGTAGACAAAACACAAGCCATGACCGCCCCTTCCCATCGGAAGGGACAGCCGTTGTAAGGATCGGGCCTGGCAGGGCCTTGGCCCCGTCAGGATATGCCACCCGGAGCGCCAACAAAAACGAGCGGGAACCCCGCTCGTCGTCGCTATCCGCCACGAATGTGGCGAGGAGATGGTAGCTCGGCCGATGGGGAGGTCAAGGATTCCCGGGGGGAACGCAGCCTATGATGTAAGATGCGTGGGATGCGCAAAGACCTTCCAGAAATCCACTTCCGCCCGTTTGCCGAAGGTGATGTGGAACTTCTTGAAGCTTGGTTGGAGGGTGCCGGGCTGGGGGCCCCTCCTTGGGTGTCGAGTGAGACCTGGGGCCATCGGCTCATGCATGACCCCCGTATCATCTGCCGGGCGGCTTATCTCCCCGATGGGGCAGTGGTTGCATTCCTCCGGCTGGATGTGGCTCCGGACAGGACGGCGGAGGTCACTGTGGTGGTTGCCCCCGGCTGGCGAGACAAGGGCATCGGGGTGCTGGTGATCGATGATGCTCTTGCCGAGGCGCGCGGCATGCGCCTTCGTCGACTGGTCGCAGTCATCAAGGCTCCCAATCGCCCTGCGCAGGCTCTGTTCAAGATTTCGGGCTTCGAGCCATCCGGAACGGAGATGCCTGGCTACCATCATTTGGAGCGCCTCATCCATAGCGCTGACCATCAACCCCCCCTGGAAATCAAGCCATGATGCCGAGGCTCATGCTCGTGAGCCTCGGTTCGATCAATGTGAAGCAAACGGTAAGAAATTTGTTGGAGGGTGCTCGCGGGTGACAGATCCAGTCCAGATCCGAAGTTACCAGCCTGGTGACGAGGTCGGGATTCTCGATTGCTACAATCGCATCTTTCCGACCGACGATGGTCGGATCGGGGGGCGAACTCTCGAGCATTGGAACTGGAAGTTCCTCGACAACCCTGTCGGCTGCGTGCAAGGGGTGGTCGCTGATCACGAAGAGGAAGGGATCATCGGCAGCTATGCGGGTGTGCCCGTCCGGATCTGGTCGGAAGGCCGGGAGCAGCTTGCTGCCCAAGGAGTGGACTTGATGGTTTTGCCGAAATGGCGCCGTCACGGTCGTCGCCCGGGGCTTTTCATTCATCTGGGCTGGAAGTACCACGAACTCTACTGCGGAGCTACCGAGGGTAAGGTCCTGTTCACCTATGGTTGGCCGATTCCTGCGTGGCGCATGGGCCAGCGCTATCTCGGCTACTGGAACATCCGCGACTGGGATTTTCTGTTCACCGAGATAGAACACCGTGAGCCTCGCAGTGCGCCAGCCGGTATGGCCGTGCAGCAGGTGGCGAGCTATGGCGAGGACGTGACGGCCCTGTGGACCTCTTTGCGCCCTTCTTTCGGGTTGGCATTGATCCGTGATGCGACCTACTTGAACTGGCGTTATGGCCGTCGGCCGGATCGGAGCTATAGGCTCTTCGAGTGTCGAGAAGACTCGACGGGGGCGTTGCGCGGGGTCTGTGTATATGCGGTCGATGAGGTCTTGCAAACGAGAGCTGGGTTCATTGTCGACTGGCTGGTGCCCGCCGATGACCAGGATGCGACGGTGGCCTTGCTCGCTGCAGTCGAACGGCAGGCTCGCGATGATGGCGTGGGGGTGGTCGCCACCGTCTTGAATCATGTGGATCCGCGATTCCTGGGTTTCCAGCGTTTGGGGTTCATGGTCATGGGAACCCCGTATTTTCTTGTGCTGGCCAGCTTCAAGTACGACACGGCCTATTACCGGGATGAGTGGTTCTTCACGATGGGCGATTCCGATCTGATCTAGGGAGATTTTGATGGGGGAGCGGTGCGAATATCGGTCAAGACGGCCGCTGTTCAGGCTGTCGACCCATGGAATTTTGATCGGTTACATCGTCTGCTATCGCTGGGGGACGCCGGCGCTGTAGCATCCCTTCCTACATCACGATCCGATGCTTTTACCTACCGACGACAGCTTCTCGGTCCCCCCCATGCCGGAGATCCGGAGTGTACCCCTGCCGGGGCGGGTGCTTGTCTTTGCGCCGCATCCCGATGATGAAGCGGCGGGTCCGGGCGGGGCCCTCGCCTTGCACCGTCGCCAGGGTGATCCGGTCCGGGTCGTCATGGCCACCGATGGAATCGCCGGGGATCCTGACGGCCGGTATGACGCAGCGAGCTATGCGGAATTGCGCCGCCAGGAGTCCCTGACTGGCATGAAGCATCTCGACGTGACCGATTTCGTCTTCTGGGGTTTTCCTGACAGCTGTGAGATCACCGAGGTCGATCTCGATCAGATCGCCCTCATGACCGATGAGCAGTGTCGCGAGTTCCAGCCGGAAGTTGTCTACCTGCCCTGGGAAGGCGAGGGCAACTCGGACCACCGAGCTCTCTACTGTGGGGTTGTGCGGGGTCTCAAGCGCAATGGCTTTTCGGGCGTGGCCTATGGATACGAGATCTGGAACGCCATGGTTCCGGACATGATTCTCGATATCACACCGGTCGTTGAAGACAAGCGGCGCGCGATGCTCTGCTACGAGAGTCAGTTAGCCTACGTTGATTACATGCACCCGGTCTTCGGCCTGCACGCACACCGATCGTTGATTTTCAACAAGGGGAAGGGCTATGGCGAGGCCTACAGGTTGATCGAACTGGGGCCGTCATGACCGTCTCCACGGTGCGACTGTCGCACCGAGCAAGCCGCCTCGCATCGAAGGGGCATCCATGGTTCTTTGCGGACGATCTCGCTGCGAATGATGCTGAGCATGGCACCTTGGTTCGCGTGGTCGATGCGAAGGGGCGTGATCTGG
>CAZIVO010000021.1:0-10930 GCA_964542765.1 uncultured candidatus Brocadiaceae bacterium
AAGGATCTAGTTCCCGATAAGGGAGTAAGGGTTCAAGTCCCTTCCTCGGCACCATTCTCTCTGGCGGCGAGACATCAGCGGCCAGCCCCGACCAGGGATGGCCATGGGTGTGTTGCGCGAGAGTGATCGGCCGGCCGCTCGAGAAGGTTGGCTCAGCGTTGACCGCCGAAGGTGGCGACGACGCCGTTGCTGGTCGCCACGCCAAGAGCGTTAGCTTTTTGGTCCAGGAGCGAGACCTGATGGAAGGCCTTTTTTCCAATCAGTGATCGTGTCGTCGGGATGCGCACGGGCAGACTGACCGTGCCTTGCGCCGTGACCATGAATGGGAGGTTGATGTCGCAGCTCTGCAGCAGCCAGCACCCGGGCATGCCGATGATGCCGAGGTCTATGGGCAATTTGAGGGAACCCAATCGGGTTTTCGAAAGCCCGACCGAGAAGACCCCCTTCGTTTGCGAGAGGGTTTGGCTCAGATCGATCTTGTAGGTTCCACCGATGTTTGGGCGGCCCTGGCCAACCAGGGTGGGGATGGCGCCTGTGGAATTCGAGGAGAGGATCCCCAGAACGGCACCATAACCTTTCTGAGCGGTTCCCCGAGTCTTGGTGAATCCTTGTGAGAACAGTCGGGATGTTGCGAAGGCGTAGGTGTCGGCCACTCCGTCGACGTAGTATGAAAGCGAGTTGGTGCCGGCGGAATGTTGATGCTTGGTGCTCTGGAAAAGGAGGGTTACTCCTGGTCGAGAGCGGTAGACGAAGGTTCGGTCTGCTGGAATCTTGATGGCAAAGAGTCGTGGATCTTTGGCGGGAGATTTCTGTTGAGGAAGACTGATGCGTTTGCGGCTGATCAGGCTGGTGAGTTGGCCTGTGATGTTGCTGGCAAAGGATGGGCTCATCGTTCGCGGCGTCATCGCCGAGTAGCCCATATCGACTTCCATCTCGACCCAGGCACCTTTCGAATTGACGTGGTTGTCATCATGCCGGAAGCAGATCTCGGACACGGTGAGTGTTGAGGGTAGCAACGTGGCGTCGAAGATCTGTTGGTAGCGGTTCGTGTAATACCCGAAGGGCCACATGCTCGCTATTTTGCCCATCTTGCTGGCTGCGCTGGCTGGCAGGATGGTGAGCTTCTGGTTCTTGCCGGAGCCCTTGCAACCCTTCCCGAAGGATGCCAGCTTTCCCTCGGTGAATCCCTGTGGGAGTTCACGCGAGACCAGTGCGAAAGGAACGGCGGGCTTCTCCTTGAAGGATGAGGCAACGGTGAGGCTGATTTTTCCGTCAGATTTGGCAGAGAAGATGATCTTTTCGTACAGATTCCGTGGTGACTCTGATGATGCGATGATGCTTTTGCCGTGATGGGCTGTGAGATTGAGATTGCTCCACTTCTTGATACCGACATCGAGTCGATCCCAGACCAGCACAGCGGCGTAACGACGGCCATTCTTGACCTTGATTTCGTATGTCTGCGATGAGGTGGAGCTCGAGAGTGTGCTATTGATGGCAATGTCGTCCGCTTGTCGGTTCAGCAATCGGTCGACTCGCAAGTAACCCATCCCGTAAGCATTGCGGGAGTTGTAGGGTGGCTGGGAATTCTGTTGGGCGATCGACTCCGTCGTCGCGAGCAAAGCAGCCTTTGTTTCCAGGTGCGTCGCGTAGAGATTGACGGAGCGATAGAGAGCGGCGGCTCCGCAGATCTGTGCGGATGCCATGGATGTGCCATCGGCCACGTAATCTTCTGATTCGGTGTCGCGCTTTGGCATGATGATGCTGACACCATTGGCGGCGATGTCGGGATAGAATCGACGAGGATCTCCGGCGAGCCCCCCCCGGCTCGAGAAGGGGGCTACCTTTTTGGTGTTGGTGATGGTGGCGGCAACGGTCAGGCCATTGGCGGCGCTTTGGCTGGTCTTGGTGTTCGCTCCCGAATTGCCGCCGGGGACCGTGATCAAGATGTCGGTGTTGAGCGCGACCGAGTCCAGCGCTTGCTGACTCGGGTGCAGAGGGTCCGGGCTGCCGCTGTAGGCGTTGTTGGCGACGACGATGTTGAACTTGGTTACATCGCTGGCGACTTTTTGCCAGGCATTGATGATGGTTTGGAAGGAGGTCGCGCCCGTTGCTGTGTCGGCGATGGCATAACCGACAATGCCAGCATGGGGGGCGTGCCCATGGTCGGCGCTGCTGCTGTTACGCCATTTGCCACCGGCGGCGATGCCAGCGACTCCGGTGCCGTGGCCGTGAGGGTCATCCGCGGACAATTTGCCGATTTTGTGGTTTGCCAGCAGGCGAGAGCCACCGATTCCGCCTCCCTTGGCGTTGCGGATATTGCCGTTGATGAAGAAGGTCCGGTGCGGACGGTTCAAATTCCCTGACTTTTCATCCAGTCCGGTATCGACAATAGCGATGGCAACGCCCCTTCCACGGATTCCCTTGGTTTGGACCGAGTCGGTGCCGTGATTGCTGCCGTTGGTGGAAGTTCTGATCGGAGCTTGGGGCATGACCAAGCGGTCAAGGTGCATGGTCAGGACATCGGCATGCTTGCGCACGGCATCCCGCGCTGGGATGGGACTTTCGATGGCGCAACCATTGATCAGCCACCACTGGCTCGTCACTCTGCCGCCAAGATCCTCGATGAAGGTGACGAACCCGGCCTGGTCATGGCGCATCCGTGTCTCCAGGTTTTTGATGACACGATCGAGTTCTTCGTCGCTACCGCTCTTCACGGCTGCTCGGAAACCGGAGAGGTCGAAGGAGCGCTTTCGGAAAGTGATCAGCCAACGTTCGGTGTCACTGGTGATTCCGACAGACTTCTCGATCCGAGGAGACACGGGATCCCTTGCCGGGGGATTCTGTGCGATCCCTCCGGTCTGAAGGGTCGCGAGGATCAGGGTGGCGAAAAGCGTGGGGATATCTCGTGGAAAAACCTGGAAGAATCTACCTGTAAGTGTGCGGAAGTTGTGTGCCTGACGGAAGATGCCAACAAATAGTACCTCTGAATGCCGAGGTCGGCTAGTCGGGTCAGCCACCTTCCGTGGTTTCGGCGGCGATTTGAACTGGGTCTGTAACGACAACGAAAAAAATAATCCTCTTTTCGGGTATGCGATGGGCGTTGCTTTTCACCTGATGCGCTGACGTCGGTCGCAATTTGTTCCGTGGCATCGGTGACACGCAAGACACCCGGTCCGATCGATGGTTTCGGAATCGCTCGATCAAGCAAGATTGGACGCCCGTGACCCCTTTGTAGAGGATCGCGGTTTTCGTAGGCGTCGCTAGACTGGCGGGCAGAGGAATAGTTCCACCATGCGCCCAAGAGACAACAGCCTGCCTTCAGCGGAGACGATCCGCGCCGTTGTGAGCTTACTTTCCGATCCTAACCAGGGGATCGTGGAGGTTTGTCAGAACAAGCTCGTGGAGTGGGGTGGGGCCTCTGCAGCGGGGTTGCGTGAAGCTGTGATGGATGACAATCCCCGGCTACGTCTGCGGTCGCGCCGTATCCTCCGCAGTATCAGCTTGAAAGCTTGGCTGGACAGCTTGACTGACTACGCATCCTTTTCCGGTGGCGTTCCGTCAGATCCGTTCTCGGATCACAAGATGCTTGAGGATGGTGTGTTCCTTCTGTCCTCGCTGGGTCGTCCAGCCGACTGCGAGACCACGCGATTGGTTTTGGATCAACTTGGCAATGAGTTGCATGCGCGAATCCGCGGCCAGTCAGCCGCAAGTTCGGCGAGAGTGCTGCGCCAGTTCTTGGCCGTGGAAAATGGCTACGGTGGCGGATGCTCGAGCTACTACGACGAGCAGAACGTGCATCTCGACATGGTGTCTTCCGGGCATCGCGGCATTCCGATCACTCTTTCTATTCTCTATCTCCTCGTCGGTCGTCGGGCGGGAATGAGGCTGAGTGGTGTGGAGATGCCCGACCACTTCCTCATCCGGGTGCATGGCACGCGACCCGTCCTCGTCGATCCTTTCCACGGTGGTCGGACGATCACTCGTGCAGACTGCGCCCGTTATCTGAGGACCATGGGCTACAGCTGCTCGACGTCTCCGTTCCTGGAAGACATGGATGATCGGCAGATCCTCATCAGCCTGCTGGGGAATCTGCAACGGGTCTTCGGTTATCGCGAGGATCGCGAGACCATCGAGATCATCGAGCAAGCGCGGGCGAGCTTGATCGGCCCCTAGGAGTCTTGCCGTTGTCGGGGAATCGCTCGGCGATGGGGATCCCGGACGCTTTCAGAGAAGACTCAGCAGCATCGACATCGCTGGCACGAAGACCGCGGGCAAAACATTCAAGACCAGCAAGATGACGAGGATGAACATGAATGGTTGGGAGCGGATCCAGGAGTAGATGCCTCGCAGGCTCCTCGGGAACAGGCCTTCGAGGATGCCGGCACCATCGAGCGGTGGCAGCGGGATCATGTTGAGCAGGGCCAGCAGGACGTTGAGGAGCATGAATACTCCAGCCAGCCGGATAGCGGCGAAGACAGGGCCGGAATCGGCACCGTCGATGGGTGTGAGGTAGTCTGGCGGGATCAGGGTTGTGTGCAGGTAGGGGGCTTCTGCCTGACCGGAGGCGATGAGAACCTTGAGAACTCCGAAGGCGATACCGACGAGGATCAAATTCGCGAGAGGGCCAGCGGCCGACATCAGTGCAGCGCGGCGGGGGTGGCGATAGGCCCAGTTCGCATCGATGGGCGTGTGAGCGTAACCCATGATGAAGCCACCCAGGAACAGGGTGAGCAGGGGCAGCGCCACGGTGCCGAAGGGTTCCCGCCGGATGTGAGGCAGCGGATTGAGCGTGACCTGGCCGCCGAGGTAAGCGGTCCGGTCTCCCCCCAGCAGGGCAGCGAGTGCATGGGCCGCTTCGTGGACCACGAGGCTGACGAGCAGGACGCCGTAGTAGACGAGGATATCCGTGACGCTGAGGTCCAAGGTCTCAGTCCTCTTCTTCTGCGTCGGACGCCAGTTCTTCGACGATCTTGGTCACCTTCATTTCGGTGGCCTGGAGCTTTTCGCGGCAGAGCTGAATGAGTTTGGCGGCACGCTCGACCTTCTCCGACAGAACGTCGATATCGGCATCTCCTGTCTCGATGTCGCTCAGGATTTCATCCAGTTCGGCCGAGGCCTCTTCGTAAGTGGGGTTCTTGGTCATCAGGGTTTTGTTTCCTCGATACTCTCGATACGAGTGTGCAGATTGCCGTCGCGGAGCGCCACATTCAGCATCATGTCTTTGCTGACTTGTGTCACGCTCTTGATAAAGTGGCCGGCGTCATCTTGCACGAGCGCGTATCCTCGTTGAAGGATGTGCCGTGGGTCGAGCAGGCGGTGCTTATCGCCTCGTCGGGCGAGTTGCACCGTTGCGTGTTCGATGCGACGTGCCGTTGCGCTGTGTAGCCGATCGATCCGGGCAATCGATTTCTCGTTACCACGTTCGATCCGGCGCCGTGTCTCCAGGATCAGGCGGTGTCGAGCAGCCACCAGGACTTCTTGCTCCCTGGCGATCCGATTCTGGGCGATGCGGCGGAGTGACTCACCGTGCTTGACGAGGAATGCTGCACCTTCGCGAAGTTGCATCTTGACCAGGTCGGTGAGTTGACGGCTACGGTCTTCGAGGGCGGCGATCGCTTCCTCTACCTGGTCGACCAGGAAGGCAGCGGCGGCTGTGGGAGTCTTCTCCGAGTGCGTGATAGCGTCCAGCACGGTCTGGTCGCGCTGGTGCCCGATTCCGCAGATGACCTTGAGAGGGTGATGCGCGATCGAGGTTGCGATGTCCTCATCATCGAACCAGGCCAGATCGCTTCGCGAACCACCGCCGCGCAGCACGCACATGACGTCGAAGTCATCACTTCGCTCGGCGAACCACTGCAAACCGAGCATCATCGTCGGCTTCAACTCGGACCCCTGGACCTTGATCGGAAAGCAGGTGAGTTCGAAGCCGATGCCGGATGCTTCGATATGACGACGGAAATCATTCCATCCGTCTGATTCCGTGCTCGTCAGGACGGCGATCCGCAGTGGTGGGACAGGCAAGGGCAGGCCGGCGTTACGTTCATGCAGGCCGAGCTTGCGCAGGTTCGCGAGGATCTTTTCGCGGCTCAGCGCGAGTTGTCCAAGCGTGAAGTCTGGATCGATGTCTTCGACGATGACCTGATACCGGCCGGACGGAGCGTAGACCTCCACCTTGACGAGCACCCGGATCTGGATGCCGTCGCGCAGGGTGAGTTCTTCGCTCTTGTCGAGCTTGGGCTCGAGCCTCTTGAGGGTGTTCTCGAACAGAGCCACGTCGACGGTTGCCGCTGGTTTGGCGTGGCCTTCGAGTTTTTCTACAAGCCGGAAGAACAGATGCTTCTTGCCCTTGCTCTTGTCGAGATCGAGGATTTCTCCGACGATCCATACCGGCGTGGGGAAGGCGATGCGTAAGGCATCGCCGACCTTCTTGTTGAGCGCGCTGATGCTCATGGCCTGCTCGTCTTGCCGGGGGGTGTCCGGCGTTTCGTCGGGCGGTAGGGCATCAGCGCCGGCGAGCAGGCTCGTGACTTCGGGCGCCATGGCGAAGCCGTGCCGCATGAAGATCTCGACCACCAGTTCGATCTGGTCAACGGGCGCTCGCCAGGTCTTGCTACCACGGTCCCAGCGTCTTCCTGGAATCATCCGGACCTCGTCGACGAGATCCTCCCGGTAGGGAAAACGGATCAGAAGGGCTTTCCTGTCGGCCGCCAGTTCGATGGTTCCGGTCATGAGCAGAGTGAGGTCATACCGGATGGATCGATTCCGGAGAAGGGACGCCGTCGGCGGGCATGGTCGATCGATGTGTTCAGTGACCCGTGGAGAGGATCGGTGAGTGCAGGCGGGCGGCCTGCTTGGCACTGCTCATGGTGATCGGACGACCAGCAGCCCTCGAAAGGTCCGTCATGGTCGTGGGTTCGAGTCCACACGGTGAGATCTCGAAGAAACCGGCGAGGTCCATATCGATATTGATGGCCACACCGTGGAGGTTGATCCAGTGGCGGATGGCGACGCCGATCGAAGCTACTTTTTTGGTGTCGACGAACACCCCTGTTCCATCCACGGAGGCTTCTCCGGTCAGGCCGAATTCGGCACATATGGCGATGGTGTAGTTTTCGAGGGTCTTCAGCCAGGCGCGCACATCGCGCTTGGGGAGTCGGAGGATCGGATAGATGACGAGCTGGCCGGGGCCGTGGAAGGTGGTCCGGCCGCCTCTTTCGATGGGCACGACGCCTTCGCGAAGCTCTTCCTGGGGAGTTGCTCGTCCTGCGGTGTGGACAGGAGGGTGCTCGACGAGCAAGATCTTTCCCTCGGAGTGGCCGTGATGGACATCTTCCGCGAGCGCCTTCATTTTCTGGTGCGTTCGGGTGAATGCCTCTGTGCCGAGGTCTTCGATCTCGGGTTCGGTCACGATGCCCGGCAGTCTAACTTGGATCCCCATGCAGATCGCTACCGCTACATTTCTCATCCTCGCACAATGGCTGGAACCATCGCCATCGGCCGGTGTCGTTGGCTCTACAACTGTCATCACCGCACATGATGGCGAAGGTATGCCGCTCGTCGGTCTCGAGATTCACGCTCGCCGCCCGGATGGAAGTAGGGGCAAGGTCGGCGTCACCGATGACAAGGGGGAGGTCTCCTATTTGCCGTCAGCGGAGGGCCAGCACGAGTTCCTGGCGACCTTGCCCGGGAAGACTGCTGCCAGGAAAGAGGCGGATGAGGGCCTGCAATTATTGACGCCGTATCGAGTTGTGGGTCGATCTTGGCGGTGGTTGTGGGCCTTGTTCTGCGTGCCGGTGGGGCTGCTATTGCTGATCAGCAATGTCAACCGCGGCCGTCGGGCAACGGCATCCTGATGGTGATCGGGCGGGCCAGGGCGATCTGAGCACACGGCCGACGGCTCTTCACCGGCCTTCGGTGGCAGGGATGGTCGGCAGTATTTCCGAGCCCTGCCATGTGCTGGGGGTGTTACGCGAGGATCTTTTCGACTCGCTCCTTGATGGAGCGAAGATCGTGATTGCCGGCGAAGCGGTCTTTTTCCTGACCATCCCGAAACAGAATACAGGTAGGGACTCCCTGGATACCGAAGTGGCCGGCGGCGTTGGGAGCGTGGTCGATGTCGACGGTGTAAACCTGAAGCTTCCCAGCATACTCGTCAGCTACAGCATCGATCGTTGGGGCGAGAGCCTTGCATGGCTGGCACCAACTGGCGCTGAAGTCCACAAGCACCGGGACGCTTGAGCCTTGGAGGGCCGAATCGAAGTCGGCATCCGTGAGTTCCTTGACGTTGGACATGTTCTTGCTTGTTCGGGTGGGGGGGTGAAGGGCGGGTATTGTGTCGAGAGGCGAGGGCCAGGCAAGCCTGAGCAGGAAAAGTAGTTTCGCTTTCCGCTAATTCCGGTTGCTCGAGCATGCCGGGAAATCGCGACTTGGGCGGCGGGGACTGCTGATCTCGTCGACGGAGTTGTCTGGTGATGATCCTGCCCGGTTGACGGTTTTACGAGCTACCCGAGGTCTCCAAACGCTCCTCGACGAGCTTCGCGATGGCATCGAAAGAGCTGGCAAACTCGCTCGATGGCTGCGCCGTGACTGCGGGAGTTCCGGCATCCCCGCCCGCGCTCACGGCCAGATCGATCGGCAGTTGACCGAGCAAGGGGACGCCGAATTCTTGGGTGATCCTGTTGCCACCCCCGCTCCCAAAGATCTCGAAACGGTCGTCGCTCCCCGGCGGGGAGAACCAGGCCATATTCTCGATGACGCCGAGAATGGGCACCTTGACCGATTCGAACATCCGCACGGCCTTGCGGACATCGTGGACGGAAACATTCTGTGGGGTGGTGACGAGCACGGCCCCTGACAGGTGCACGTGCTGTGACAGGGAGAGCTGGGCATCGCCGGTGCCCGGCGGCATGTCGACGAGCAAATGATCGAGTTCGCCCCAAGCCACATCGAACAGGAATTGCTGGATCGCTTTGTGGAGCCTCGGCCCGCGCCAGACGATGGGTTGGTCCTCGGGAACCATCAGGCCGATGCTCATGGCCTTGATGCCTTCCCGGTCGAAGGGGATGATCTTGGAGCCGGTCACTGCGGGTTGGCCGGAGATTCCGAGCATCATCGGGATGTTCGGACCGTAGATATCGGCATCGAGGACGCCGACCCGGGCGCCACGCTTGGCGAGCGTGCAGGCCAGGTTGACGGTGGCCGTGGATTTGCCGACGCCGCCCTTGCCCGAGGAGACGGCGATCACGTGGCGCACTCCTGCAATCGCGGGTTTCGGGAGTTCTGCCGGATTGCTGGAAGGTGCTTGCGCGCGGAGCAAGACGGCTACCTTGTCGACCCCGGGGATCGCCATGACTGCTTGTTCGGCTTCGGTCTTGATCTGCTCTCCGGCCGCGGCTCCTGTTGCCATGGCGATGGTGAAGGCAACGTTTGCACCGCAGATGTTGAGGTCCTTGATGGCATCGAGGGAAACGATATCCCGGTTGAGTTGGGGATCTTGGATCGTGCGGAGGGCTTGCCGGACCTGTTCTTCGGTCGCTGTCATCGATGTATCCTGGATCGGGGAGGGGGGGCGAGCAAAATAGCTCCACACAGGGGCTCTTTCAAGGAGCAGTCCGGCCGGGGATGAAACCTGGCAAAACTTGATCCGATGGGAAGTTACGCTGGCTATCGGGAGTCGATGTCCCGGTGCCTGGATCGATGTTCAAGATCGAGATCTGCTGGAAACCCGACAACTTCCCTGGTGCAGTAGACTGGCAAGGCATCTTGATGATGCGGTTCACGGCGAGCCTATCACGGTGTTTCCTCAGGATCGAGATTCATGAAGCTTTTCACACTCAGTCTTTCCCTGGTCGCCTTCCTGGCTTCCGTACCTGCGGCACAAGAGATTCCTCCTGAAAGCGGAGATGGTGGCGCGGAGGCAGGTGAGGTACCCCCGGGTTTCGATCCCGATAGTGGGATGGAGCGGGTGGTGACCGCCAACGAGAACGAGGCCAGCTTGAAGGGCTTGCTGGCCTACGCCGCTCCGATCTTGATGACCAAGCCGTCTCGGATTGCTCCGGGCCAGTCGGGCGAAATTTTCGTGATCCTGGCGCTGCAGGGTGACGCCGTCATCCAGTCCGGCAACTCCATGGAATTCAAATACGAGTCGGAGCAGGGGCCGATCATGCTGGGGAGTTTTCAGGTGAATCCGCCCAAGCCGGGCAAGCTGGCTTCCGTCTTCAAGGATCAGCCGGTCCATGACAATACGGCCACTGTCCGGATCCCGATCACTGTTGGTTCCAATGCTCGTTATGGGGACTATCCGGTCGGGCTGGCGATGGAGATTGAAGTCTCGGACGGAAAGACAGGGTCTTTACTGGGGCGCTACCACGAAGTTGGCAGCGTGTCGGTTGTCGTTGGTCGCCCTGAACCGCGTCCTGCACCAAGGGTGGCACCTGCGAAGGTTGCTGCAGCACCGACGGCGGTGGAGGGTTCGGCAAAGCCTGACGCGGCTGTGAGCAAGACAAAAGATGTTCCACAAGACCAGGTCCAGTCAGGTGATGATGCGATGACCGATCCCGCTGCCGTTCCTGCGGCAGCCGATGAGGGTGCTGCTGGTGAGGTCTACGCGAACGAGGGTGGGAACCTTCTGCTCTATGGCGCCGGCGGCCTGCTCCTGATCATGGTGGGCCTCATCTTGCTGAGGAAAAAGGCCTAGCGCAGTTCTCTCTTACCTGGCTGTGAGGGTGGCTTATCTGGCGTCTTTGGCGCTGGCAAGGAAGGCCAAGAACTTGTCTTCCTGAGGGATCCATCCCTGCTTGACAGCCAGGAGGGATTGACTCTTCGGGTCGGTCGCTGGATCGATGATCACGAAACTGGGATTGGCGAATCCACCGGTCATCTCCTTGAGCATCTCTTTCTGGTCAAGGTGCACGTTCTCCTTGCCATCAGT
>CAZIVO010000021.1:10940-39957 GCA_964542765.1 uncultured candidatus Brocadiaceae bacterium
CATCAGTATGGAGCCGCGCCTCGACGAAATTCTTTTTGAGTTCCTCGGCGACCGCCGGGAGTGGGAAGACATTGTCTTCCATCACGCGGCAGTTGCTTCAAGTGAAGCCGGTGAAGTTGATCAGGACCAGCTTGCCATTCTTGCGTGCGTGTTCCATGGCGCGTGGATAGTCGTCGACGACGAACTCGTGAATCGCGGTCTTGAACGGAGGAACAACCGCTGTCATGACGAAGTCCATCTTCTTGCCGGTCGCGCCGTAAGCGCAGTAGCCGGCGAACAGGATGGTCAGTATCCCGCTGGCCATGCGACCGGTGCCGAGGCTCGGGCCGCCCTGGGCGCGTCGCGGTAAGATGCCGAGGACGAAGGCCCCGGCCAGCACAAAGATCATCGTCCAGATGACCAGGAAGGTGGATCGGGAGATGAGACTCGTGTTCCAGACCAGGTCGGCGTTCGAGAGGAACTTCAGTGCCGCTGCGAGTTCCACGAAACCCAGGAATACCTTGAGGACATTCATCCACTCGCCTGACCGCGGCATCGCCTTGACCTTGCCCGGGATCAGGGAGAGGGCGACGAAGGGCACCGCCATGGTCGCGCCGAAGACGGCCATGCTAAGAGCGACGTAGCCGAGCTTGCCGGTTTGCGCCGATGCTCCGAGGACCGACGACAGGAAGGGGATGGTGCAGGTGAAGGTGGCGACGACCAGGGTCGCGCCCATCAGGAAAACGCCGACATAGCCGCCCTTGCCGGACGATTTTCCCATCAGATCGGTAAGAAACCGGGGCGGTTCCAGCCTCAACCAGCCGAACAGGGAGAAGGCAAAGACGACGAACAGAGCGCCGATGAGCAAGTTGGTGATGGGGTTGGTCGCAAAGGGAACGATGGCCGGGCCGATGGCGAGGCCGATCAATACGAAAATGGTGATGATGCCCAGGCCGTAGGTCAGGGCCAGCGGCAGCACGCGCCCGCCACGTTCGTCTGCTTGCTTGGTGAAGAAGGAGAAGGTGATCGGGATCATCGGGTAGGTGCAGGGCATCGCCAGCGCGAACAAACCCGCGCCGATGGAGAGCATGATGAGGCCGAGGAGATTGCCGGCGGCGATCGCGGACTGGGCATCGTTCGTGGGGGGCGTGGGGCCTGCCTCGACGGGATCGACATTTTCGGCGGTCACGAACTTCGCTCGTGCCTCGCCGTCTTCGACGAGCAGATCGGCAGTGAAGGGGATGCTGTCGGGGAGGAGACACTTTTCCAGGTCGCATACCTGATATGGCATGTCGCCGCCCAGGCTGATGGTTCCAGGAGCGATACTGGCGGGGATCTTCCACTTCTGCGTCACTTCGAAGGGACCTTCGATCCACCAAGATTCGATCGAACCGGTGAGGTGTGGTTCCCCGTCAGGAATCACGATGGAGCTGACGGCTTCGAGTCCTCCGGTCTTGCGCAGCGCCATGGAGATCTTGACGCCTGTAGTTTCCTGGGCGCCGTAGACGTGCCAGCCGGGAATGGTTGAACCCTTCAGGGTCACCGTCACGGTTTCTCCCGGGCGAGCCGGAGATGGATCGAGCGTCACACCGAGCAAGCTGACCTTGGCGTCGCCGGTGAAAGGATTGGTGGCGGGCTTCTTGGCTTCGCCTCCGTCGATGGTCAGGCTGGTGGTGAAAGCCTGTTCGGCGGGAGGCAAGCAGAAATCTTCGGTGCAGGCGGTATAGCGGACGTATCCCTTGATCTGGAGGTCTCCACCGGTGGCGTCCTCGGGCACCTCGAAGGTCTGCTTGAGGGTGGCCGAGCCGATGATCCAGTAACTCGTCATTCCGAAGGAATCATGCTGCTCTCCTTCCGGGATTTCGGTCGTTCCTTTTCTGGTGAGCGGCAGCTTCCCGCGGAAGATGAGATCGATCGGCTCTCCGGTCGATTCGAAGGCGCCGTAGACATGGTATTCGCCGGGGATTTGGGCCGTGACCTCGAGCACCACGCTCTCGCCGGGCTTGGCATGCGCAGGAGTGAACTTGCTCGTGAGATCGAGTTCGATCTGCGCGGCAAGGGGTGCACAGAAAACAGTCAGAAGAATGAATCGAAGGAATCTCATCGGCGGCGGATGATAAGGGATAGGAGGGCTTCGCTTACATGTCACATGCAAGAACGAGGTCGGCGGATAGCAACTCCCGGAGAGTTTTTGTGATTGTCTGCCTCGAGGCAGCTCCGCTTGGATCGATCGTTTGCCGCAGCACCGAGTTTCGTTGACAGCGATAGCTGTGTCTCCTAAGCTCCCCATCAGGTGGGGGATTCTCTCCGTTTTCGTTCATTGTGTCCGCGCGCGGCGAATTTTGTGATGTGCGCGACGTGAACCCGGCAGCTTGACCGCGGTCTTTGATTCGGACGGACAGTGTCCGAAGGTCTTTTTCGGGTGACGGGCGATTTGCACCTCCGCGAAGGTGCTGGGGGGACTATGAACAGGATTCTGTTCGGACTGAATGTCGTTGTACTCTGCGTACTGAGTTTTCTTGTCCGAGGGAATGTGCAGCGGGCGAATGAGCTGCGGGGCTGGATTGATGGTTCGGCTGCCGAACTGCCCGGCAACGACATCCGCATGATCTCTTCCGGGGCGCGCTGGCGGCCCGAGTGGATCGTCGATTTCGGGACGGACATGGTCGATGACGACGAGATGGCGGTGTCCGTCGGCGCGGTGCGCCTCGAGCCGGCGGTGCCCGTGGCCTTGCGGTGGCTGTCGAAGCAGGCTCTTGCGATCAAACCGATGAAGTCGCTGGAGCGGGCGCGGCGATACCTCGTCCGGGTAGATCACGGCATGGCGGCGCTCGACGGTCGCCGTGTGCCCGAACACCTCGACCTGCAGATCGAGACGGCCCGACCGCGTCTCATGGCGCTGACGGTCATGGACGGGAATGGGGAGGAGCGGCCCACAATCATGGCGACGTTCGATCTTCCTGTCTCGGCGGGGATGCTGCGGAAGACGCTGCAGGTGCGGTCGGGGGAAGATGTATTGCCGGTCGAGATTGATGATGTGTCCTCGAAGGGGGAGCACGCCCTGGCCATTCGCCTGGGCGGCGCGGAGGCCTTGCCGCACATGGTCACGGTGGAGGTGGACGGGTCGATGCGCGCCGGAGTTGGCGATCTGCCCATGGGCAAGACCATTGCCCGTGAGGTGGTGTTGCGGGAATCCTTGCGGCTCACGGGCGCTCATGCTGACGAACATGGAATCGACCTGGAGTTCAACCGTGGTGTTCCGCTGCCCGATGATGGACTCGTGACGATCACGCCTCCCGTGCCATTCCAGTTGGTCCGTCGTGCGTCGGGTTTACGCTTGCTCGCCGATCTGCCCGCGGGGCAGGGAGTCCGTGTGAATCTGGCGGCTGGTTTTCCCGGGCATGGTCGGGTCCGCGCGGAGAGTCTCCTCGAGCGCACGGTATGGATTCCAAACGCCAGGCCGAAGCTCGCGTTTGCTGACGCCGGGCGCGTGCTGTCGTCGCTCGCCTACCCGGAGATCGCTCTGACCGGGGTCAATGTCAGTCGTATCGAGGTCACTGTTCGCTCCGTGTATGCGAACAACCTCGTGAGACTGTCGCAGGAGAGCAGCAAGTGGTCCTTGCCCGACGCCGTGTTCGGGCCACCTCGCAGCAGCACGCTCGTTTTGGCGGCGTCCGATAACGAACCGTTCGCCGAGCGTTTGGACCTGGCCAGCTTGCTCGAGGGGACCACGTGTGGAATTCATGAGATCCGCGTCAGGGACCTGGATGGCAACGCCTACGGGATCTGGCGGCTGTTTCAGGTGACCGATCTCGGCGTGACCGTCCGGGCCACCGAGGGATCGGTTGCGATCCACGTGGCAAGCCTCGCGAAAGGGATCGACGTCCCGGACGCGACGGTCGAGGTTCTGACGCCGACGAACCAGTCGCTGTGCATGGGAACGACCGATTCGGAGGGCATTGCCGTCATCGATTACGAGCGCACGGCCGAGGACATGCACCCCTATCTCGTGAAGGTGGTAAAGGGGGACGACCTGTCGTACGTCGACTTCCGCGGATTCGCCGTGGAGTTGGCGACACAAGCGTTTGGCGGCCGTGCGCCTGTCGGTCGCATCGAGGCATGGGTGCACCCGGATCGCGGTGTCGTGCGCCCCGGGGGCATGCTGCGGTCGGTTGCTGTGGTGCGTGGTCTCGACGGTGGCACGCCCGTCGACGAACAGCTCACCGTAACCTGGAAGGATCCGTCTGGCCGCGTTCGGGCGAGCAGCACCGCCGAGGTGTCGGTCTCGGGGATGCTGGTACTCGAGCACTCGACGGGTGCAGGAGCGCCCACAGGGACATGGCGCGTTGAGCTCGCATCGGGTGATGTGATCGTTGGTGATGCGGCGATACGTGTCGAGGCATTCGTTCCCGATCGTCTGGTCGCAGAGGTCGTTCCCGTGGACGACCTCGTCATCGGTCGCGAGGGCGTTGTCGATATACGAGGGCGGTGGCTTGAGGGGAGTCCGGCTGCGGGTTTGACGGCGAAGGTCTTTGTTCGTTTCGACCATGGTCATTGGGTGCCGGAGGGATTCGAGGGGTACAGCTTCGACGATGAAGCGGAAAAACCTCCGCCTGGAAGCCGCAGCCCGATCACGGCTGTGCTCGACGGTGACGGCCGAGCTCGGGTGCGTTTTGCCGTGCCGAGCAACGTGCGGGAGACGCAAACGCTGCGTGCGCGAGTGTCGGTCGAACTCATGGATCCATCCGGTCGCGTCGTGCGGGCTGATGCGATCAGGGATGTATTGCGTGGTGATTTCCACATCGGTCTGCAGGTGACAGAGTCCGGGGCCGCGTCGGTGGTGGCAATCGATCGGAACCTCGGATACGTCGACGTGAGCGAGCCGGTGGCGCTTGATATAGTGCGCCGTCGCTGGAGTTGGGAGCAGGTCGCGCGCGGCAGTACCTGGCAGTTCGAGATGCGGCAGCAATCGGAGGTCGTCGATCAGAAGGTGGTCGAACTCGATCATGGCCGCGCGGAGATCGCGCTTTCCCTGCCGGAGGCGAAGAGAGGCTGGATTGTCCTCGTGGCTCGCTGCGGCAGCGCACGCGTCACGGCCCGGCCGGGCCGCGCTGCCGAGCGCCCCGATCGCTTGAGAGTGACGGGTCCGGGAGTCCCCGTGCGAGCCGGCGAACCGTTCGAAGTCTTCGTAGATAGCCCGCTGGCGGGGAGGGCGTTCGTGACCGTCGAGGGACGCACCGTGCTCGCTGCTCACACGGCGAAGATCATGCGAGGGAGGACCAAGCTCGTCATGACGCTCGAAAAGGACCCCGTTGGCCCCAACGTGCATGTTGTTGCGACGGTGCGAGCACCGCTTGCGAGGAAAAGCGTCATCGCCGCGCCATTCTGGATCGTCGGCGGCACATCGATTCCTGTGGAACGGAGCGACCGCCGCGTGGATGTCGATGTGGACATTGCCGATCGCGTGCTCCCCGAGAGCACCTTCAACGTGAAGGTGTCAGCGCCCGGAGCGACCGAGGCCCATATCTCGGTGGTCGATGAAGGGATCCTTTCGCTCACCGGTCATCCGCTCGCGGATCCGTTCGGGTGGTTCACGGCGGCGCGACGGTGTGTGACGCGAGGAGCGGATTCCGGCCGTTCGTTGATCACGACTTCGCGGTTTGCCCCGGGTGTCCTCGTCGGTGGCGGCGGTGGGTTGGGAGAGCCGCGTCTCCGCGGGAGTACCAGTAGTTTGATCGTGCCGTTGGTACTCGCGCAGCGGATCACGCTCGATTCCGAAGGGATCGGCACGGTTCGGCTGAAGTTGCCGAGTTACGAAGGGCGCGTACGTGTCGTGGTGGTGGCAGCGGGTTCGAATGGGGTTGGCGCTGCCTCGCGTGACGTCGTCGTGAATGGTCCGGTCGGACTCAAGATCGCCATGCCGCGCATGCTTGCACCAGGTGATACGAGTCGAGTGACGGTGACGGTGCGCAACGGAACCGGTGGGCCCGGAGATGTGCATCTGGCGGCTTCGGGCCTGGGGAGTCTGACCCCTGTGGTGACTCATCCCACGGTGCTCGCTCTGCGGGCGGGAGAAACCCGCAGCGTGGATTTTGTCGTGCGTGCGGGAGTTTCCAATTCCCGGAGCGGCCTTCGGCTCGTGGCATCGTGCGGCGAGCATCGTCGTGAGGTGACCGGTTGGGTTGTGGTGCGTCCTCCGGCGATCTGGGCCCAAGAGCGCATCGGGCTCGTTTGTGAGGGTCGAGCGGAGGTCGTCGTGCCACAGGACTGGTTACCCGGCTTGCGTGGCCAATTGGTTGTCCACGCGGACCCTGATGCGCGACTGCTCCCGGCGCTCGAATCGCTGCTTTGTTACCCCTATGGATGTGTCGAGCAGACGACGTCGCGCTGCCGGTCCCTGCTGGCGTGCGCGCGGCTGCTGCCGCGTTTGTATGGTGAGGAGGGAACCGCCCCGGACGCAGATGCGATGCTGCAAAGTGGCATCGATCGCTTGTTCTCGATGCAGACGCTGCGCGGAGGGCTCGCCTGGTGGCCGGGCGGGCGAAGCGAGTATCCCTTCGGGACCGTGTATGCGCTGGACCTGTTGCTCGACGCCAAGGCTGCGGGCTTGGACGTGCCGCCTGCACCGCTCGAGCGGATGATCGCTCGTACCTGGAGGTTCCTGCAAACGTCGGACGATCCGTCCCTGCGCGCATATGCTGCGGAGGTGGTATCGCGTGCGAACCGTCCGGTGGGCCCGCTCATTGCGCGGCTGGGCGAGGTCGTGACGCGTATGGAGGATCGCGCGCACCTGGCGATGGCGCTGGCGCGTGGCGGCGAGGAAGCCTCCGCGCGCGGCTTGATCGAGGCGCTTATCGATGAACCGGCATCCGCGCACGAGAGTCTTGGGATGCTGCGTTCGCCATTGCGATCATGTGCGGTGGAATTGAAGGCGAGGCTCGTGGCGACGCCGGAGAGCCCGCGGATCCCCGTGCTGGCGCAGCGGATTGTCGATGCACTGTTGCGTCCCGGGTCGCTCAACACGCAGGAACTCGGCCGTTCGATCGATGCGCTCGCGGCCTGGTATGCGATCACCGCCGGAGGTTCCGGATTTGCGAACGCGAAGGTGATGGTGGGGGGGCAGACATTCCCCGTCGAGGCGGGCCGACCGGTTTCGCTGCCGCTCACGGGCGGCGAGACCGTGGTTGTCACCTGCGAGGGGACGCTGTTCGGGATGCTAGAGATCGATGGGTATCGCTCCGGCTCGGAGGTATCCGCAGGGGCGGACATTGCACTGACAAGACGGGTTGTGGACATCGATACCGGCAAGGAAACGACGGTGTTCCGCCGCGGTGGCGTCTACGACGTTGAGATCTCCGGCCGGATCAAGAAGTCCATCGAGAATGTTCTCTTCACGGCCGTCGTGCCGGGCGGCTTCGAGGTCGAGCGGCGAAAGCGCAGCGTGCGCACGAGATCGGGCGGCGCTCTTTTGCCTGACCGCACGGAAATTCGCGATGATCGCGTCCTGCTGTTCGTTGGCGACAGGCTCCCGGAGACATTCCGGTTGGTTTACCGGATGCGTGCGGTATTCCCCGGAACGTACCAGGAGGCGCCGCTGGTGCTCGAGGCGCTCTACGAACCTGGTCGCCGGGTCGGTCTGGATGTGGGAGGAGCAGTGGAGATCGCGCAGTGAGTGAGGAGCGAGGTGTGACCTGCCGCCCTCGCCGCTCGCTGCGGAACTGGGGTCGGCGTGTGCTCTATCTGTCCGCGCTGGCGCTCCTGGTGTGGGTCGGTGAGCGAGCGGCAAGTCTGGCCGATCCGTTTCCGATCGACCTGCTGGAAAGGTTTCCTGAATCGCGTCAGGTGACGGGTCGGGATGGCACCCTGCTGAGACTCGTTCCGACGACCGATGGTGAGCGGCGTGTGCGCTTGCCGCTGCACGATTTTTCGCCACACGTTGTGCGCGCCGTTCTCGCGGCCGAGGATCATCGCTTCGGGAACCACTCCGGCGTGGATTTCCTCGCGGTCGTGCGCGCCGGGTTCACCTCGGTCATGCGCGGGCGCATCGTGTCTGGTGCGTCCACGCTTCACATGCAACTCTCGCGCATCGTCGAGCCTCATGCGCGAACCATCGGGGGAAAACTGCACGAGATGCGACGTGCCCGGCAACTCGCTCGCGTGCTCGATGCCGAAGCGGTGCTCGAGGCTTACTTGAATCTTGTGCCGATGGGGGGGACGCTGCGTGGCTTCCCGGTGGCAGCGCTGCACTGGTTCGGCAAGAGCGCCCGCGACCTTGCGCCGCAGGAAGCGGCGACTCTGGCGGCCATGCTGCCGGCGCCGTCCCGTCGCCGGCCCGATCGCGCCACGTCGGAATTGCGTCTGGCGCGGGACCGCATCCTCGACGCGATGCGGGACTGCGATGACCTCGATACCGCATCGTGGCATCGTGCGAAGTCCGCGCCGTTGGTCGCGCGTGCACACCCGTGGCCGTGGCGGGCTCCCCACTTCGCGGATCTCGTACTCCGGACTGATGATCGCACGAGGATCACGACCTCCATCGAACCGGAGTTTCAACGGACTCTTCATGAACTCGTGCAGCGCGAACGACCGGCTGGAGTTGATGGTGTTTGCATCGTCGTACTCGAACGGACATCACAGGAAGTCGTCGCCCTCGTGGGCTCGCGGTCGTGGCGGGAAAGTCAGGTGAATGCGGCGATGGCGAGACGGTCAGCGGGGAGCACGCTGAAACCGTTCATTTACGCGCTCGCGCTCGAGGCGGGAGCCATCGGGTTCGATGCGCTCGTCGCAGACACGCCAGTGACCTTCCGGGACTATGCTCCGGCGAATTTCGACAAGACATGGTCTGGACCGGTGCGCGTGTCCGACGCGTTGGTCCGGTCTCGCAACGCGCCAGCGGTTCGCATTCTCAGGGTCGTTGGTGTCTCGCGGTTTCGTGACCTGCTCCGTTCGATCGGCCTCGATTCTGGGGATCGTGCGTTGCACCTCGACGCGGCGTTGGGAACCGTGGCAGTCACCCCGCTTGCGCTGGCGCGAGCTTATTGCCGCTTCGCCGATCTCGACGAGCGTGTCCCCCACGTATCGGCCTCGGTTCGGGCACGCGTGCTGGATGTTCTCCGGCAGACCTCTCCGGACGTGGCAACTTGTCCGGAGGGAGTCGTCGCGTGGAAGACGGGGACGTCATCGGGGCGGCGGGACGCCTGGTGCGTCGGCGTCACCGATCGGCACGTGATCGTCACCTGGCTCGGCAATCTGCGCGGTCGGGGGTCGGCGAATCTCGTCGGCTCGCGCTCGGCGGGGAAGCTACTCGCGAGCGTAGTGTCCTTTCTCGAGCGCGTGCTCTGAGGCACGACCGGGAACTGCTCACGTATCCCGCGAGATGACGAGCCGGCTGGCTCCGACAACGCGCCCGTCTGCGTCTGCCAGTTCCAGCGTGACGGTGGCCTCCGGCCCGGCACCGTCCAGATCGAGTTCTGCTCTCTGGTGGAACGATGTCGTCGGCGGGTCATCGGGAGATCTCGGACATGCCGATAGGGTGATGCGTTGCGATTGCTCCTGCAGCACGGTGCCATCGGCGCGCTGGATACGCAGTCGTCCGTCAACCTCGCGCGCTCGCGGTGAGTGATTGAAGACCGCCACGAACAGGTCGAAGGCATCGGCTCGTCCGTGGGGTTGCTCGACATCATCGGGGACCAGTTGCAGGTCGAACGAGTTCGGTTCTGCACTGTCCACGGTCTCTTGCCTGCATCCGGACCAGCGACCGGCGTTCTTGAGTGCGAGGCAGCAGCCACCGTTGAAGGTGCCGGCGCGTGTTTCCTCGATATGGATCGGCCGGAAGCCGTGCTGGACGTACTCCTGGATCAGCGTATTCGTGGTGTTCGGGATCAACGAGTCGAGCCCTTGATTGCTTGCGGCGATGGAGTCGGTTTCCGAGTATCGCGTGTAGCCATCCGCCTCGCCGCCGTACACGCCGCAGGTGACGAAGACCCAGTCGCGGGCGACCTCGCAGATTTCGCGGATCGTCCGCGATGGATCGGGAAGGTGGCAGATGATGCCGCACATCAAAACGATGTCGTAGATACGGTCGCCGTACTTTGCGATCCACGAGTCGGTGTTCTCGAGGTAGAAGTCCACATTCTCGTGACCGAGAACGCCGGCGACGAAGCGGGCCTTCTCGAGGTTGATTTCGCGGCAGTCGAAGGCATCGACATGTGCGGCCCCACGGTCGAGGGCGCCGAAACTCCAGGCAGCCTCGTTGCACCCGACGTCGAGCACGGACTTGCCCTGCCAGAAACCGTCGAGGATTGGCGGGCACGAGATAACCCTGTGGCCGGAGGGGTCATTCGGGGGGGTGATGTCGGTGCGGACACCACCGAGATTCAAAAGGTAGTACCACGGGGCGAGGCGCCGTACCTCACGTTCGATGCTCTCGGTATCCATACAGCTTTGACTCCAGAGCCGATGATCCTACACGGGCTCATGCGAGTGATAAATGATCAAGCACCCGGCTTTGCTGAAGACCCTTGTCACTCCGGGGAGATTTTTCCTCGGGCGCACATGTCGAGTCAATCCGGTAAGAGATCCTTCCAGATCTCCATGTAGATCTCGGGTTGTCGGTCTTTGTGGATCGGCAGGATGCGACGCATTGTCTTGCACTTGCGGAGTTCGATATCGGCTATCAATGGATCCGGATCACCGGCGCCGGCAGCGAGGACTTCGCCCATTGGGTCGATGATGCGACTGTCTCCCGGAAAGACCATCGCCTCGTTCGTTCGCTGTGAGAGTTCCTGGCCGAGTCGATTGCAGCCCAGTACGAAGAACTCGTTCTCGATGGCCCGCGCTTGTAGCAGGGTTCGCCAGTGGAGAGCCCGAGCTTCGGGCCACTGGGCGGGTACCGCGAGTATTTCCACTTGCTGCAGGAAGTAGTAGCGCACGAGTTCGGGGAAGCGGATGTCGTAGCAGATGATGACGCCTAGCCGTCCGAATCTGGTGTCCAGGATCAAGGGAGCGTTCCCCGGAGTAAGCAGACGTTGTTCCGAGTAGGGAGTGAACAGATGGATCTTGCGGTAACGCCCGATGATCTCGCCACGGTCGACGACGATGGCTCGGTTGAAGATCTTTCCCTGGTCCTTTTCGATCCCACCGCTGACGATCATCATGTCGTATTCGGCGGCAAGCCGGACAATCTCATCTTCTGCGGCCAGGCTTGCCGCGAGGAGTTCGTCCGTCACATCGGGCACAAATGAGGTCGTCCACAGCTCGGGTAGAACGGCGAGTTCGACTCGGTCCGCGGCGGCATGGGCCAGGCTCTTCCTGGCGGCCTCGAGGTTGGCGGCGACATCACCGTGCTGCACATCTATCTGCAGGCAGGCAGCACGGAATTCGCGAGGCTCTTGGGAGTCCTTCGACACGATTGCCCGAAAGGATAACGATATTCGAGCTTCGCGTATCGCCCGAATCCCTCCCAGTGAGAGGGATCCGGGGTCAGGGCGCCGGATTTTCGGCGACTTTTCAGCTGTTGGGGTTGCGCGGCGGCACTGTGCCGGTGCGCGTGTCCGCGATCAGCTGGTCGCTGGGCTTGAACATGATCGTCTCCTTGTCGGCGACCTCGATGCTCTCACCGGTCAGCGGATGCTTGTAAGCGCGCCCCTTGCGGATGCGCCGCTCGAACGTGCCGAAACCCTTGACTGCGACCTTGCCGCGGGCCTTGAGGAGGTCGCGGACCGAGTCGAGCACTGCGTCGAGGACTCGAGCAGCTGTTCGGCGGGGCACGTTGAGTTCATTTGCCACATGGTCGGAGAGGATCCCCTTGTTGGCCTGCCGACCGAAAACTTCTTCCGCGGCAGCGCCTGGGCGACTTTTCTCTGACTCGGGATTGTGCGGGTTCAACCCGGAAACTGAGTTCTTGTTTTGTGTAACGCTCACGTCGTTGTTGTCCTTTGAAAATCCAGTCATCTCGTTCCTCTTTCTCATCGGCTAAATGCTTCGATGAACTGGTGGCAGGCTGAGTGTCTGCCCCCTGTTCTTACTATTTTCAGGGCGACCGCATGCTCGCGGCGCCTGTCACATCCATGGTTCGGCGGTCATCAGGATGAGTTGAGGAGTGAGCTAAAAAACCCTTGCCCACGAGGTTTCGGCTCCGTGCAGCGTCCAAAAATCCGACACTCTTGTCAGCAGCTCGACGGATCTGACTCAGATTGAGGCATGAGCGTGTTGCAAATTTAATCACTCGCTCACCTTCGTCGATACAAGGGCGACGAGGTGTTGCGAGAGACGGGGCGTAGCAGGATTGAAAAGAGTCAGTGACATGGACTTCTGGGTCAGAGATCGTCGTAGATCAATTGTCGTGAGCGCAGCTCAGCGAAGGCGGTTCCTTGCCTGCGCGGCGCTTCCGGCTTTGGGTTTAGCTTTGGCCACGGTCGTGGTTTCCTTCTATTGCCGTGGTTTGTTGACCGAAGCAGACGCGGCTCGGACGGATTTGCCGAGCCTCTTGCCGCTCAATCTCTCCGTTCTCGGTTTCATCGCTCTTTCCGGGGGGGTCGTGATGCATCAGGCGCGCCGATTTTCACATCGGATAGCCGGACCGACCTACCGGATCAGCTGCGCCATGAGGCGTGTGCGGGATGGCGATATAGGGTTTCGAATCGCGTTACGCGAAGATGACTGTCTCGGCGAGATCGCGGACGAGTTCAACCTCTTGCTCGATTGGCTGAATGAGCATCCGCCCGATGGAGCTTCCCTGGGTGGTGATATCGTGGATCTGGTTGAGGAGGACTGCGAGGTGTCCCGGCTGGCGGAACCGCTGGCGCATGAAGCGGGCCCCCTGGAGGCGAGGCCAGCCTGATGGCCCCGGAGCCGGTTTCGGGGGCGTTGAATCCAGCGCAATGGCAGGCTGCCATCGTCGCCTTGATCGTGATTGCTTGTTCGTGGTGGGTTCAGTCCGGCTTGGCAGTCTTGGGCGAGCATCGGGATGAGCGTCAGAGGGTGCTTGCCGACTTCGAGTCGCTGCGTCGCGATGTCGCCAGGCAAGGCTCTGTCGGTGACGGCCGGTCCGGGAAATTGCTCCGAGACCCATGCTGGAGCCGGTTGTTCAAAGGGCTCGTACCCGAGGTTGTGCAGACCCACGCGGGTAATCTTCTTATCCTGGTCTCGCCCGAGCAAGATGAGGGGCGGAGATGAAGCTTCCCTGGTCTTGCCTGTTTCGCGATCAACCTCTTTTGGTCGTGGCCTGGTTCGCGATCGTGGCGATGTTCTTGACCATCGGGCAGGTTGCCATCTCGGTTTCGGCTAGCCGGGTGGTCGATCGCGGAGCGCGTGAGGTTGTCCTGCTTCTGGCGGCAGAAGAGGCCGCTTTCGCTGCTGTCCGGGATGGTGTTGTTCCGAAGGGGGATCTCTCGCTTCGCGCCGGTGCCGGATTCGAATGCCGTGTGCGCGTGTTGCCTGGAGAATACGATACTCATCTTCGCGTGTCGGTGCTGGGTCCTGGGCATGTCGAGGCGGTGTTCGACTGCCCGTTGCTTTTGGGGTCTGTTCCGAATGCGTTCAAACGATCCCTGTGTTTGGCCCGCGTCGATGTTCCGGATGCCCTGACAGTGATGCCATTGCCAATCCAGTTGTCGAGCCCGGACTTTCCTCGGCTCGACCATGAGGGCCTGGAAACTTGTCGCGCCGATACGGCTGGCACTCGAGGTTTTGTTGTCGATGATTCGATTGCGCTCCTGCATCTCTCCGATGGAACCGACTTGACCGATTATCGATTTTCGATGTCCTCGAGAGGCCATGCCGAGCCGACTTTCCCGGCGTCGGGAGTTATTCTCATCGATGGTCATCTCTGGGTGGACCGAGGCGAGGAACCGTTGCGTTTGCGATTGCTCCGCGATCTGACCATCATCGTCGACGGCAACTTCTATTTGGGTCGTTCGTTGCGAGTGGATGGAGATGGGCGACTGACGGTTGTGGCCAGGGGGGGGCGTGGCGTTCGTGAGGGCGTTGGTTCCGTATGGTTGGGTTTGCCTTGTAAGGAAGTCACGGCTGATGTGGTTGATCTGGAAGCGTCGATCCTTGCCGACGCAGATCTTCGCGTGGAGGCTGGATTGGTGATCGTGCGAGGTGGGATTGTCAGCCTCGGCGGTTTGAGCCGAGGCCTTGGGGGTCGCGAGTTGAGAGTGACGGGCGAACGGGTGTTCGACATCCATCGCGAACGAATGCCAGGATTTGAGCCTTGTGGCAGCCCGCGGCCTGGGATCTTGCGGCGGGTTCATTGATGTCCGGGGGGAGACTTCCAATCAGTCTCGGTCAAGGCTACTCTTCGCGCCCCAATTTTGCGGGGGCGTAGCTCAGTTGGTAGAGCGCAGCGTTCGCAATGCTGAGGTCAGGGGTTCGACTCCCCTCGCTTCCACCATTTGAGGCAGATCGCTGTATGCGATACGTCTGATGAAAGAGCCCGGGCCGGAACCGGTCCGGGTTCTTTACTACCTGGGATGTCAGCTGCCGTGCTCGTGTGCCATGGCGATGTGAATGCCGGCGTTCGCCACGACGGCCACCAGAAATACCAGGAACACCGGCGCGGAGCGTTCTTGTGCCATGTGTTCGACTCTGGGTACGAAGCTGCTTGCGATGACGTAGAGGAGAGCACCCGAGGCGATCCCGAGCAGGAAGCCGCGCCAGGGCGCAGCTGATTCCAGCTGCGTTGCGAGGACCAAGGCGATGGGGGTTACCAGGAGAAAACCACCGAGATAGAGAGCGGTCATCCACGATCGTTTCAGGGCGCCCACTTCACGTAGAAAGACCACCAGGGCGAAGGCTGTCAGAGCCTTGTGGAAGGCCATGGCCCAGAACACATGTGATGCCAGCCCCTCGGAGACATCGGAGGACAAGATGACTCCGTCGTTGAGGGAACACAGGGCGAGCGCCAAGAAACTCGGTATCCCTGCATAGTTGCTGTGATCGTGTCCACAGCAAGGATCGGCTTTGAGGACCTTTTGCTGCACGGTCATCATCACGACGAATCCGGCCAGGAAAAAGAGCGCTGCATGCTCGGAGAGTTCGAGGGCTTCTGGCAGAACGTGCAGGAGAACCATCGTCAGCAGTGTGCCGGCGGCGAAGCTGATGCCGGCTGCATGGAAGCCAGGGCGTCTTGCCAGGATTGGTACCAGTCCGATACCACATATCCCAGCAGCCACGATACCCGTTGCCACGATTGCCGATCCCATGCGGCGCGGGACGATAGCAGGGCGGTCGTTCATGGGCAACCGAATGAATGCTTGTAGTTGCACAAGGCCGCCACTCCCTTTACTTGAGAGGTGTGGAAGCCACCTGTTTGTCAGAGGCCGAGCGACGGCGGCAGCAAGCCCTCGTGAGGGCGCTGCGCCGGGAATATCCCGATCCGGAGTGTGAACTCGATCACGATGGGCCGTTTCAGCTATTGATCGCGACTATTTTGAGTGCTCAGTGCACCGATGAGCGAGTCAACAAGGTGACGCCGGGGCTCTTCGAGAAGTGGGGTACGCCGGTAATCCTTGCCGAGGTGCCGATTCCACTGATCGAGGAAGAAATTCATTCGACGGGTTTCTATCGGAACAAGGCGAAGAACATTCAGCAGTGCTCGCAAATGATAGTGGAGCGTTTCGGTGGCGAGGTTCCCGACACGATGGAAGGGCTGATCTCCCTTCCGGGAGTGGCTCGGAAGACTGCCAATGTGGTTCTCGGAACGGCGATGGGAAAGGCGGAAGGTATTGTTGTAGATACTCACGTGCAGCGCCTGAGTCGGCGGTTGGGGCTGACCAGCGAGAAGGATCCGGTCAAGGTTGAGCGCGAACTCATGTCGCGTTTCAGCAGGCGGAACTGGGTCTGGCTTGCGCTCGCATTGATCTGGCATGGCCGTCGAGTGTGCTTTGCGCGCAAGCCGGAGTGCGTGAGTTGTCGGCTCGTGCGACACTGCCCTTCTGCGGAGACCGGCGCTGGTGGGTGAGGGCGTTCCGTGCCTTTTGGCCCGCCGCCACCAGGCTTTCTAAATTCCTTGTGATGAGACCTCTTGACGGTGAGGGGACTTCGCAATACCAAGCAATGAGACGTATGCGAGCCCGCTACTACACGCTGGAACTTGCCAACTCGGCCTTGCCTCTTGTGAGCCGGATCACGAAGGATCTTCGAGATACGGCGCTCGAGATCCGTCGGGCGTGGGAGGAGGTTCAGGCCGGGGGAGTCAGTGAGGCGGTCCGTACCGAAATGACCGATCGCGCGACCCTGCTCCAGGACCGTTTCATGGCATACAGTGAGGAGCTGGATGCGCTCGGTATCGAACTCAAGGACCCCTTTGAGGGGCTCATCGATTTTCGCGCATTGCGTGGTGATGACGAGGTTTACCTCTGCTGGCGATTGGGGGAGGACGGGGTATGCCACTGGCACGAGTTGCATACGGGATTTTCGGGACGCCAGTCGATCGAGACCTTTTGATTAGGTCTGCTTTCCTAGGTTGACGGCTGCCGCAGCGCCCGGAACAATCCTTGCCCCTTGTCGAGCCGGGACGAGCGGCTCAAGTCCGCGAAAAACCCCTCGGTTTACGGGGTGTTGCTTTCATCATGGGTCGACCAGTCATTGTTTCTTCCTGCCGTAGTGCGATCGGCAAGTTCCAGGGCTCCTTGTCCAGATTCACGGCTCCCGAGCTCGGTGCGCTGGCCGTGGCCGAGGCTGTTCGCCGTGCGGGTATAGAGCCTGCCTCCGTCGAGGAAGTTTTGATGGGCAATGTTTTGCAGGCTGGCCTCGGGCAAAATCCGGCACGCCAAGCGTCGCGAGGTGCCGGTATTCCCGATGAGGTGGGTGCGGTCACGATCAACAAGGTGTGCGGGAGCGGACTCAAGACAGTCATGCTGGCTGCTCAAGCGATCAAGGCGGGTGATCTGGGTTGTGCGGTTGCCGGCGGGATGGAGTCGATGACTAATACTCCGTATTACCTTTCGCAGGCGCGCCGAGGTCAGCGACTCGGGCACGGGAAGTTGATCGACGGTCTCGTGCATGATGGATTGTGGGATGCCTACAATGATTTCCACATGGGGCTCACAGCGGAACTGGTCGCAAGGGAGCATCCCGTCACGCGAGACGAGCAGGATGCTTATGCCTTCCAGAGTCAGAGTCGCGCGGTCAACGCGCAGGAAGCTGGCAGGTTCGACGATGAGATTTTCCCCATCGAGGTGAAGGGGAAAAAGGGCGAGGTCACGGTGTTTGAATCCGATGAAGGTCCGCGGGCCGATTCGGGTATCGAAGGTTTGGCAAAGCTCAGGCCAGCCTTCCAGGAAGGGGGCACCGTGACTCCTGGTAATTCGTCGACCATCAACGACGGCGCTTCCGCGCTGGTGGTCATGGATGAGGATGTAGCCCTGGCTGCGGGCATGGTTCCCCATGCGCGAATTCTTGGTTATGCGACGGGGGGCATGGCGCCCGAGTGGGTGATGATGGCTCCCGAGGTCGCGGTCCGGAAAATCTGCTCGCAATTGAATTGTGAACCTTCGGACTTTGATCTGGTCGAACTCAACGAGGCTTTCGCGGCACAGTGTGTTGCCCTGATTGCCAGACTGAAGCTCGACCCGGAGAAGGTAAATGTCAATGGCGGGGGGATTGCTCTCGGCCATCCGATCGGGTGTTCGGGAGCCCGTATCTTGACAACATTGCTTCATGCGCTTGAGGATCGGGGACTCGAGCGAGGATTGGCGGCGCTGTGTTTGGGTGGGGGTAATGCGGTCGCGATGGCCGTGGAGAGGATGGGGAAATGAGCGAGGTTCTTCCGGCGCGGATTGCCGTGATAGGTAGTGGGACGATGGGCAGTGGTATCGCTCAGGTCTTTGCTGCCGGCGGTGTGCAGACCTTCCTTGTCGATATCGAGCGGGAACTTGTCGAGCGTGGTCGGGCGACGATCGAGAAGAGCCTGTCTCGTTTCGTCAAGAAGGAGAAGATCACTTCAAGTGAGGCCGCCGAGATCTTGGGACGGGTTGTTGCTGAAACCTCGATCGATTGCGTCGCGGATACAGACCTCGTGATCGAGGCCGTGACCGAGAAGGTCGAGGTGAAGAAGGACGTGTTCCGGCGTGCCGATGAGATCGCGCCCGCAGGCACGATCCTGGCCAGCAACACCTCTTCGATCTCGATCACCGAACTCGCTGCGGTGACAGGTCGAGCCGACAAGGTCATCGGGATGCACTTCATGAATCCGGTGCCGCTGATGGTTCTGGTCGAAGTTATCCGCGGGCAGGACACATCTGACGAGACGACGAAGGCGATCGTCGAACAGGTTGCGGCCCTGGGCAAGACGCCGGTGGAGGCCAATGATTATCCTGGATTCATCAGCAATCGGGTACTGATGCCCATGGTCAATGAGGCTGCTTACTGCCTGATGGAGGGAGTGAGTTCGCGCGAGGGGATCGATCAGATCATGAAACTCGGGATGAATCACCCCATGGGGCCCCTTACCCTTGCGGACTTCATTGGTCTGGATGTCGTCGTCAATATTCTCGATGTTCTCAAGGAGGGCCTCGGTGATGATAAATACCGAGCCTGCCCCTTGCTCCGCCGTATGGTTGCAGCCGGCCATCTCGGCCGGAAGACCGGCGAAGGCTTCTACACATACGACTGAGTGCACAAGATGACCGAGGTCCATACGGGTGCCGCTGCCAAGCTCATCGACTTCGAACTCTCCGTCGAGCTACAGGAGTTTCAGCAAAAGGCACGCCGTTTCGCGCAGGAAGTCGTTGCGCCACAGGCCGCAGCTTCGGATGAGCAGAACCGGTTTCCGTCAGAGGTTATCCGCCAGGCTGCGGAACTCGGATTCCTGCGGAGCGCGGTGCCGCAGGAATATGGAGGCGACGACATAGGCAATCTCGCCAACTGCATTCTTCTCGAGGAGATCAACGCCGCTTGTCCATCAACGGGAGTGACGATTTCGGTGCACAACTCCCTGGCTTGTTCGCCGCTCGCGAAGTGGGGGAGTGACGATCAGAAGAAGCGCTACTTTCCGCGGCTCATCACGGGTGAGTGGATCGGTGCTTACTGTTTGTCGGAGGCTGAAGCGGGTTCGGATGCGGCAGGCTTGCGTTGTGAGGCCAAGCGCGATGGCGACGATTGGATACTCAACGGACCCAAACTCTGGATCACTTCTGGTGCGGAGGCGGGATTATTCATCGTCTTTGCTCGCACTGGCGAAGATCGCACCCGTGGGATTTCCGCCTTCCTGGTCGAGCGTGGTTTCGAGGGTGTAGGAATCGGCAAGAAAGAGCGAAAGCTTGGAATCAAAGCCTCTCCGACCGTTGAGATCTTGCTGGAGAAGGTTCATGTCCCGGCCGCCAATCTTCTCGGTAGTGAGGGGCAGGGTTTCCCGATTGCGCTGGATACGCTCGATGGTGGTCGCTTGGGGATTGCCTCGCAGTCGCTGGGGATCGCGCGCGCTGCCTCTGATTTGATTTGTGATCATCTCGCGTCCGCAGTGGATGACAAGGGCCGTCCAGCGAGCCCGCAATCGTCGCAGTGGGCACTCGCCGACATGATTTCCGAACTGGACGCTTACCGCTTTCTCACCTGGCGTGCGGCACTTCTGCGGGATAGAGGTGTGGCCTGTGGTCGCGAAGCGGCGATGGCCAAACTCATGGCGAGTCGCCACGCCAATCGCGTGGCGCGGGCCGCGGTCTCCATTCTGGGGGTGGCGGGCGCGTCGGGTGCGAGTGCCGCCGAGCGGCACATGCGAGACGCACGCATTACCGAGATTTACGAAGGCACGACCGATATCCAGCGTCTGGTGATCGCGCGCGCCGAGATTTCCAGGAGAGGTTCCAAGTGACGACATCACCGCCACCAAGTCCGCCGCCAGATCCGTCACCATCTCGTGACTCTCAGCCTCCGGGCCAGCCGCCCGCAGGCTACCCGCTGCATTACCCGCCCCGCCCCGAAGGCCGCTCGGTGTCCTTCTATGTAGCCATCTTCTTGGGCTTGCTCCTTCTCGTGTCCGGTGGGCTCAACCTTCTCCTTCTGGTGTTCAGTGCGATTGGCTCTGCGGCCGGAGGATTTGGCGGCGGAGCCATCGAAGACGATGGCGGGATGTATGAAATGATCGTGGTTGGCGGCGATCCCGACGCCGATGTCAGCGTGATGCGTATCCCGGTTCAGGGAGCGATCATGGAGGGGGCATCACCCTTGCTGGGTGCTCCGGGGGGCATGGTTTCACAGGTGAAGCGAGGCCTGCGTGTTGCGGCCCAGACTCGCAATGTGCGAGGGGTGTTACTCGACATTAACTCTCCTGGCGGCGGGGTGACGGATTCCGATGAGATCCATCGGTTGATCCTCAAGTTCAAGGAGGAGAATGACATCGAGGTTCTGGCGCTTTTCGGCGATATGGCTGCGTCAGGCGGTTACTACATCGCGGCTGCTTGCGACAAGATCGTGGCGCGACCGACAACGATTACCGGCAGCATCGGTGTGATCATGAGTTCTTACAACTATGGCGATGCGCTGCGTGACCTGGGCATCGAACCGGTCGTGCTCAAGTCCCCGAACACACCTTTCAAAGATATTCTTTCGCCAACGCGTACGATGGAAGATGAGGAGCGGCAGAAACTGTTGGCGATCATCGAGGAGATGTATCAGCGATTTGTCGACATCGTCGATCAAGGTCGACCAGATCTTTCGAGGCAAGAAGTGCAGGATCTGGCGACGGGCGAGATCTACTCGGCCATGCAAGCCCATCGCAATGGTCTCGTCGATGCCGTGGGCACGGTTGACGATGCCCATGTGCTGATTCAGCAGATGATCGATCCCGAACTCGAAAAGATCCGCATCGTCGAGTATCGGAGGACCCCGAACCTCATGGATGCACTGTTTGGCATGCGGCAGCAGAAGGTCAGTGTGGACGCGGCTGTTGCCCGGGTGCTTGAGGCGGCCACCAGCCCGCGCTTTCTCTACTACTGGCAGGGTGGGCGTTGAGGTGTCGCGAGGAAGATGAGCATGCACGGTTTTGAGCTTTCGGATGAGCAGACGATGGTCCAAGAGACGGTGCGCAAGCTCGTGCGGGAGGACATTGGCCCGAGTGCTCTCGCTCATGACGAGCATCGATCCTTTGCGCGTGGCGGCTTCGAGCAACTTGCCGAGATGGGGTTTCTCGGATTGCCGGTCTCGGAGGATGCTGGTGGTGCGGGAATGGGGATGGTCGCATTTGCGATTGCCCTCGAGGAACTGGCGAAGGGCTGCGGTTCGACGGCGCGACTGGTTCTCGTTCATGCTGGCCTGAGCGGCCTGGCCCTCGAGGGGCTCGAAGCTGGCGGTGAACTGATAGAGAACATCGTGACCGGTGGCAAACTCGTGTCGTTCATCGGACCAGAGTCAAAGATCATGGCGGTGGGCGATGAGTTGACAGGAGTGGTGCCGATGGCCACGGCTGCCATGGAGGCTGATCTGTTTCTTGTCGCGGCCGCGGGCGAGGAGCCCGGACTTTTCGTGGTCGCATCTGACAAGGTCGAGCGCAGGGATGTCCCGGCACTGGGATTTAGGGCATCGGCGCCTGGTGAGGTGACCTTTGCCGTGCAGGGAGCCCGCATTGCTTCGGGAAGTGATGCAAAGGCAGCCATGGAGCGTGCAACCCTGGCGGCTTGTGTAGGGGGTGGTGCAATCGCTACCGGGCTGGCCGCAGCCTCGTTCGAATTGGCGCTTGCGCATGCTCATGATCGGGTCGCATTCGGTAAGCCGTTGTTTCGCCAGCAGGCGGTCGGCCACAAGTTGGTCGAGGGCTTGCGCCAGTTCCATGCTGCACGGCACCTGGTCTACCGAGCCGCCGAACTTGTTGATGCGGGGTCCGATACCGCGTTACAGGCTTCGATGCTCGCCAAGCTGGATGCCGTGGAGGCTGCCGTGCTCGGCGCGGATGAGGCCATCCAGATTCACGGAGGTTTCGGCTTCACGGTGGAATACCACGTCGAGCGGCATTACCGCGATGCCAAGACTCTCGAGGTTCTGGACCATGGCGCGGACTGGTTGCGCGATCAACTGACCGAGACGATCGCGCTGCGCTAGCATCGGCCGTGTGTGTCCTGAGCAGGGGACACTATTTTCCTGGGTTGGCGCATGAGCCAGGGATATCAGCACATTCCGGACCCGATTGGTATGGAACGAAGTTTGTAGGCAATGGGTTCATGCGCGCGATCATGGTCATCGTGCTCGCGGTCATCGGATTGGCGAGCTGTTCCCTCCCGAGTGGATTCAGGCACGGTTTGGATGAACCGACCCCTCGTTTCATCGAAGATCGGCACAGGGACTGGGTGCTGCTCGACCGTCAGAAGTCAGTCCTTGCTGCACAGTCGTACGAACAGCAAGTATTCGAGGTTCCTGGGCATGGTCAGGTCACGGTTCGTTGGTGGGCGTTGGAGGGAGGCCCCGGGTGGGAGTACGTCCGCACCAGATTTACCTACTTGAACACGACGGATCGGAATATGGACTCGGTGGAGGTGGTGCTGTTGGTCCGTGACAATGATGGCCACCAAAGCAAAGCCGGCGGCGTTCGTCTGGTGCACCCTCTGGGTTATTCCTTGAAGCCGAATACCTTGTTTGCTGATGAGGTTTCGGTGGATACCGGGGGGCTTCACCGCAGCCTGTCCGGCTGGCACTGGACGATCGATATCCGCGCGCGACAGGCAGCGGAGTACCTATCGAAGGCCCGATGATTTCGCCTTGCGGATCGGAGCCTCCTCGTCGTTGGAGCTTCGTGAGGATGATTTCGCACGGGAGCGATGAAAAGATGGCCTGGATTTCGATGCGGGGCGCGTCGAGATAGCCGGGGCGAGAGGGTCCGCCGGGTGGGCAGCCTTCCGTGGCCCCGTTTGAGGGGAATCTTCCCTAACTTTGCTGGCTGGCTGGATGATGAGGATGGTTTGCGGGGCGGAGACGAACCCTGAGATCTCCATGACATCGATGGTTCGGGATCAGGCAGGCAGTGCGGCAGCCCCTGGCCCAGGCACAAAATGAATAACTCTTCAGTTTGCGCGAGAGCCTCCGGGGGATGATGGTGCATAATCACCAAGGACGGCGTCAGCCGTCCGCTGCTCGGACCTGCATAAGCCGACTTCGTGGCTTGGTCGTGTGGCATGTTCCTTTCGGCTAGATCCTGGTCTTTAGGCGATTGAGCCCGGCTCCCGTCGGTTTCGGGCCACTGGAGAGGTTTGGTTGCAGAGGGGGACTGCCAGGCGTCGGCCATTGGCGGAGAGGTTTGAGCGCAACGTTTACGCCTGCCAAGATCCTCAATCTGCTGTGACCCCCAAGCACGTTTCCCATGATGGGAGTGCCGACGGTTGTGCCGATAACGGTGCACGCCGCTCGTCGCTCGCTGGTTGTCTTTCGTTGGCTAAATCTCCGTTTGTCCTCGGGATGACTCCCTGCGAGTTTCCTGATGCTCGCATGGCTGTGGCCCTTCATCGCGCCGGGGCTGTGAGCGTGCTCGATCTCGGTCGTGAACGTGATCTTGCCCTTCGCTCTCTCGCGGAGGCGTCTGAGCACATGGACTCCTTCGGTGTCCGCCTTCACTCCGGGGGCGTCATCACGGTCAACGATTTGCCTGAGTCGGTTGACCTCGTGGTTCTTCCGCCCGATCTCGATCCGGCGGCGTTCCGTCCGCGCGAGATTTTCGTCCGCGTGAACTCTTTGGCCGAGGCGAGAGCCGCCGAGTCTGCGGGAGTCGATGCGCTGATTGCGGCCGGTAACGAATCTGCCGGCAGGATTGGTGGCGATAGCTCTTTCGTGCTCTCTCAGCAGCTTATCCAGGAGATGGAACTGCCCGTCTGGGTGCAGGGCGGCATCGGCTTGCATACCGCACCGGCTTGCATGGCTGGTGGTGCGGCCGGAGTCGTAATCGACACTCAGCTGGCCTTGCTCCGCGAGTCCTCCTTGCCATCGTCGGTCAAGGAGGTGATCGCAACGATGGATGGTTCAGAGACCACCGTGCTGGCTGGCCACCGCGTCTATTCGCGACCGGATCTCGTGCCTCTCCGCGAACTCGCAGATGCGGATGAGGCGGCGGTGGTCGCAAACCTGAGGCCACGGAACTTCCCGCAAAGTCTCTTACCCATCGGTCAGGATGGGGCCTTTGCGAAGAGTTTCGAGGAGCGTTTCGGAACAGCCGGCGGTTTCGTTCAGGCCCTGCATCGGGCGACCGAGGAGCACTTACGCGCGGCCAAGGCTTGCGATCCTTTGGCGCCCGACGCACCGTTCGCTCGCGAACTGGGCACGAAATATCCAATCGTTCAGGGCCCCATGACCAGGGTCAGTGATCGGGCGGCATTTGCCGACGCGGTCAGCTGTGCCGGAGGCTTGCCTTTCCTGGCGATGTCTTTGATGGCTGGCGATCAGGCTGATGAACTTCTCGCCGAGACAGCCGAGCTTTTGGGGGATCGTCCCTGGGGCGCAGGAATCCTGGGATTCGTCCCCAAGGAACTTCGTGATGCGCAGTTCGATGCGATCGAGCGGCACCGGCCCGGATTTGCTCTCATCGCGGGCGGTCGCCCGAGCCAGGCCCACGAACTGGAGCAGCGAGGTATCACTACATACCTGCACGTTCCTTCGCCGGGCTTGCTCGATTTGTTCCTCAAGGATGGCGCGCGCAAGTTTGTGTTTGAGGGTCGGGAGTGCGGCGGCCATGTCGGGCCGCGATCCAGCTTCGTGCTCTGGGAGAGTCAGATCGAGAGACTGCTGGCCTTCAAGGATGTTGAAGATGTGACGGCCATCTTTGCGGGGGGAATCCACGATGCGCGATCAGCAGCGATGATCGCAGCACTCTGCGGTCCTCTCGCTGAACGAGGTGCCAAGGTCGGGATTCTCATGGGCACGGCCTATCTCTTTACCGAGGAGGCGGTGTCGGTAGGTGCGATCTTGCCGGGCTACCAGGGTGCGGCGATAGAGTGTGAAGCTACGACCCTTCTGGAGACAGGCCCGGGCCATTCGACGCGTTGCGCCGAAACTCACTACGTTCGCCATTTCCGCGATGAGAAGCGGCGGCTCGAGCAGGCCGAACTGGACTCGCGTGAAGTTTGGGAGAGTCTGGAACGCCTGAATCTGGGTCGTTTGCGAATTGCTTCGAGGGGCCTCAAGCGCGAGGGCGGAGAGTTTCGTGATGTCGATGAGGCCGAGCAGAAGCAGGAAGGTCTCTACATGATCGGTCAGGTTGCGCAATTGCGCGATCGTGTCGTGACCATGCCGGCTCTTCACGAGGACGTGAGTGCTGGCAGCAGTCGCTGGCTCGAAACCGTCAGCGTGGGTGAGTCGAAACAAGAGACCGAGCAGTCGGTGGATATTGCGATCATTGGCATGGCCTGCATCTTCCCGGGTGCGCCCGACACCGAGACCTATTGGGCCAACGTGGCTTCGGGCGTCAACTCCATTACCGAGGTGCCTTCGACGCGTTGGAGTAAGGATACGTATTTTGATCCAGAGGGCGCTCCTGGCGTGTCGACGCCTTCGAAGTGGGGCGGTTTCATCGACGACGTCCTCTTCGATCCTGCGGCTTACGGGATTCCGCCCAAATCCCTGGCTTCAATCGAGCCTGTCCAGCTCCTGACGCTGGAAGTGGCGCGCCGTGCGATTGCCGATGCGGGCTATGCCACGCGCGAATTCGATCGTGGACGGACTTCCGTCGTCATCGGTGCCGAAGCCGGGACGGACCTCTCGGGGGCTTATGGCTTCCGCGCGCTCTTCCCCCAGTATGCGGGTGAGTTGCCCGACTGTCTCGATGAGGTTTTGCCATCGCCGACGGAAGACACTTTCCCTGGCATTCTCGCCAATGTGATCGCTGGACGTATCGCCAATCGTCTCGATCTGGGCGGGGTCAATTACACCATCGATGCGGCATGTGCTTCCTCTCTTGCTGCGGTGCACTCGGGTGTCCAACTGCTCGCGAGTGGTAGCAGTGACATGGCCCTGGTCGGCGGTGCGGATCTGCACAACTCGATCAGTGATTACCTGATGTTCTCGAGTGTTCGTGCCCTGTCCAAGTCGGGACAGTGCCGATCATTCGATGCCGATGCAGACGGCATCGTTCTGGGAGAGGGTGCGGGCGTCATCGTAATCAAGCGTTTGGATGATGCCGAGCGAGACGGCGATCGGATCTACGCCGTTCTCAAGGGGATCGCTGGTTCGAGCGATGGCAAGAGTCTCGGCTTGACGGCGCCTCGCAAGGAAGGCCAGGTCAGGGCCTTGCGCAGGGCCTATGGCTGCACGGGAGTCTCCCCCGAGGATGTCGGTCTCATGGAGGCGCATGGAACCGGAACCGTTGTTGGCGATCGCACCGAACTCGAGTCCATGAGCGAGGTGTTCGGGGCTGCTGATGATCGCGTCGGTAACTGCGCCCTCGGATCGGTCAAGTCAAACATCGGCCATACGAAGTGTGCAGCGGGGATGGCCTCGCTGATCAAGGTCGTGCTCGCGTTGCACAAGAAGGTGCTTCCGCCGACCCTGAACATCCAGAAAGTCAATTCCGGGTATGACCGCGAGGTCAGCCCGTTCAGTTTCCTCGACCGGGCGTGCTCGTGGGTTGCCCAGCGACGAGTGGGTGCGTTGAGTGCTTTTGGTTTTGGGGGCACGAACTTCCATGCGGTTGTGGAGGAATACCGCAGCATGGATGACCCGGAGAGCGGTCTTGAGGTCTGGCCTGCCGAGTTGTTCTTGTTCTCTGGCAAAACGCGTGGCGAGGCGATGGAACGCGTGGAACGACTCGAGGAAGTCCTGGAATCCGATGTGCCACGTAATCTTCGGGACCTGGCGGCTGCCGTGAGTCTGGATGTTGCGCAGGGTGATCGGGTGCAGGCCGCGGTCGTGGCGCGTGACGTCACCGATCTGCAAGCAAAGCTGGCTCTGCTGAAGGAAGACGGTGGTGATCGCCCAGGCGTGTTCCTGTCATCCGAGGAGTCGGCCGAGGTCGGCAAGTTGGCCTTCCTCTTCCCCGGGCAAGGCAGTCAGCGCGTCGGGATGCTCGGCGACCTTTTCGTGGCCTTCCCGCAACTATCGAGCTTGCTCGATCTCGGTGAGGATTGGCTGGACAGGATTTATCCGCCCCAGGCCTGCTCGCAGGAGGATCGTCGTGAGCAAGAGGCTGCTCTCACGGACACCCGGGTTGCGCAACCGGCGCTTGGCATGTGCGACCTCGCGATGGCTCGCATCTTCGAAGAGCTAGGTCTGTCTGCTGACATGCACGCGGGCCATAGTTACGGCGAACTCGCAGCTCTGTGTGTTGCAGGCGCGATCCGCGCAGAGGACCTGTTGTCGATCAGCGAGGCGCGTGGACGAACGATCCTCGATGTTGCAGGAGACGATCCCGGCACGATGGCTGCCGTTGCGGGTGGTGCAGAGGAGGTGGCGGAGGCTCTCGATGGGATCGAGGGCGTGGTCCTCGCCAATCACAATGCTCCTCGCCAGACGATCATCTCGGGTCCGACCGCCTCGGTGGAGGCGGCGCTCGAGCGGTTGGCGCAGCGACAGATCGGAGCCCGCAAGATTCCGGTTGCCTGTGCATTCCATAGCGAGGTTGTGGCGGACGCGCAGCAAGAGTTCGCTGCCGTTCTCGACCAGTATTCCATCGAACCACTCTTGTCGGAGGTGTGGTCGAATACCACCGCGACTCCTTATCCGACCGATCCTGCTGCCGTACGCTCACTCCTTGCCAAGCAACTGGCAAGTCCGGTCCTGTTCGCCCAGCAGATTGAGGCGATGTATGAGGCTGGCGCGCGAGTCTTCGTCGAGGTTGGGCCGGGACGAGTGCTGACAGGACTCGTTGGCAAGATTCTCGGCGACCGTGAACATGTGTCCGTGGCTCCCGGCGAAGGCGGTCTCGAACCATTGCTCCTGGCCGTTGCGAGCCTTGCGACCAGTGGGGTGCCCATCGACGCTTCGTCGCTGTTCCGTGGGCGTGTGTACGATCGCCTCGATCTTGATCATTGCGTGTCGGCCAAGCTCTCGCCGCTGACCTGGAAGATCAATGGCCAGCGGGCGACACCCCTCTTCGGTGAGCCGCCAGAGGGGGCGATGCTGCCGGTTACATCACCCCCGGTCGAACTCGTGCCGACAGGCTCTCCGGCTGCGGTGGTCGAGGATGACAAGCAGAAGGCTGTCATCGATTACCTTGCGAATCTACGTGAGATGGTGGAGGCACAGCGTCAGGTGATGCTGGCCTATCTGGGTGCATCCGAGGTCAAGGTGGTGGCGGCTGAACCTGTGATCGAGATCGACGTGGATGAGCAAACTGACTCCGATCAGACGGAGGTCGCGTCGGCATCTGAGGCGGCTGTCGATGTGGGCCCGATGCTCTTGGAAATCGTTAGCGAGCGGACCGGATATCCGATCGAGATGCTGGATCTCGATCAGGACCTCGAGTCGGATCTGAGCATCGACTCCATAAAGAGGATCGAGATTCTGGGTGTGCTCAATGATCGCTCCGGACTCGCTGCCAAGCTCGGTGGTGGTGATCAAGATGAGTTGGTGGAGGAGTTGGCTTCCATCAAGACCCTCAGAGGGATCATCGAATGGTTGGAGCGACATGCTGGAGATGTGGAGGAGAAGCAGGTGGTGACCGGACCAGTTGTGGAACAGGCATCCAAGGAGCATGCCGAACCTCTGCCCGACAAGGTTTCTCGCTTTGTGTTTGAGATCGAGAGAGTTGCTCCGGCTCAGCGCAATGGCTTGGTTCTCTCCGACAAGGTGATCGCTCTCACCAGGGATGACAGCGGCATCGCGGAGGTCCTGGCAGCAGTTCTCGAGAAGGCTGGCGCTCGCGTTCACTGGGCATCAGCGGACACGCCTATCGTCGAGGTAGATGGACTGGTGCATCTGGCCTCGCTGCGATCTTCGGGTGGTCCTGAAGAGGTGAAGGCGCTGTTCCGCCATGCGAAATTGGCTGTTGGTGGCGGTGCGAAGTGGATCATCGGTGTGACCGGGATGGGTGGACTCTTTGGTCGGGCTTCGAACGGCAGTGGCCGACTCGGGCAAGGCGGCGTATCCGGTCTGCTCAAGACTCTCGCGAAGGAATATCCCAAGG
>CAZIVO010000022.1:0-39774 GCA_964542765.1 uncultured candidatus Brocadiaceae bacterium
GTGCCTGAACTATACCGAAGGCCGACTCGAGATCACCGACTTCAGCGATGGAGATCCCTGGAACTTGCGCGTGACGTTGCCCGCGGGTCTGCTGCATCGTGCCATCGACGGCGACTTGACGTTCGATGAGGTCATGTTGTCGTTCCGCGTGCGCTTCGCGGAGAACCCCGAGTTCTTCAATCGCGACTTCTGGGTCATGCTCTACAACGCAGACGAGGAATTCCTTGCGAGCTATCTCGCTGACCCGGCACCCAAGTTCTGACCGTTGACCGACTAGCGTCGCAGGTTTGTCTGGATGAGTTCGAGGAGTTGCCGTGCTCGGGGATCCTGTGGCCGTAGTTCGGCCCACCGCTTGGCGTGGGGCAGGGCTTCGCGCCAGCGCTTGCCCTGTATATGCAGGATGGCCAGGGCATTGAGGTAGTCGATTTGATCGGGCGCGAGTCGGTGGGCGCGCATCAGGTAGGGCAGGGCTTCTCGATGGCGGTTGAGTTTTTGCAAGGCCAGGCCTGCGTTGTACTGGATGCGCGCGTTCTCGCGAGCGAGGCTCGCGGCTCGAACCAGCGCACTCGTCGCATCGGCGATGCGTTGCGGGTCTTCTGCAAGCAGGAGCCCCAGGGAGTAATGAGCATCGACCATCTCGGGTCGTGAGGAGATGGCAGCTCGGAGTTCGGATTCAGCTTCCCGGCGGCGATTCTGGCGTGCGAACAGTGTTGCGAGATTGACACGTGCGGGGACGAAGGTGGGGTCGATGCGCAAGGCGGTTCGATAGGATTCCTCGGCCTGCTTTTCTTTGCCGAGGTTGTCGTGGAGGACGGCCAGATTGAGGTGCGTTCCGGGCTGGTCATCCGTGGCTCGTTGGCCTTCTCGGTATTCTTGCAGGGCATCGCTCAGCGCGCTCGATTCAGCCGCCATCTCGCCAGAGAAGTGGGATCGCGCGATTCGTGACAGGGTGCGTGCGGCTTCGGTGCGAACGAACCGGGAGGGATCCGTGAGCAGAGGGGAGAGGAGAGGTGCAAGTGCATCGGCCGCCAGGTGTTCGACATTGCGAATGGCGGTCCCTCGCACCAGCGCATCTTCATGTTCGAGGGCTGTGCGACCGGCGAATTCAGATGCGCTTGCACTGTAACCAAGCAAGAGATCCAGCGCGGTTGCGCGATGGATGGCGTAGGCGTTCGGGTCGGTGGCAAGCGTGGTCAGCGCTTGTTCTGCTCCTGGTTGTCGCTGGCGGCCGGCATGGATGGTACGCGTGCGATGGACGTCCGGCGGTCGCTCGGACCCATACCATTCGATGATCTTGTCACGTGCCCAGCTTGCCTTTTGGTCATCGTGACACGCATTGCATGCATTGGGAACGCCGAGTTCGATGGTCAGATCCGGGCGCGGTATGTGGAAGCCATGATCTCGCCTGGGATCGTTGACCATGTAGGTTCGTTCGCGCATGTGGCATTCCACGCAGAGAGCCGCCTTTGAACCCGTGGCGTGATGGTGATGACTCTCATTGTTGTAGACCTCCGGCTTGTGGCACCGAATGCACAGAGCATTACCGGTGGCCAGGATCTTCGTTGAGTGCGGATCGTGACAGTCCGAGCATGCGACGCCCTCGTGGTGCATCCTGCTCTGCAGGAAAGATCCATAGACATAGACCTCGTCGATGATTTGCCCATCGGCATGGTAGAGGTTGGGCCGGATCAGTTCTGGCACGAAGGAGTCCAGGAAGGCGCGGTCCGGCCCGTCGTCGGAGTGGATGACCCGGCGGCGCGCATGGCACCGGGCGCAGGTTTCGATCTGGGCTTTCTGCCGGGATCGGTCGCGCCCCTCGCGTTCGCCGACGCTGAGATCGAGCAGCAAGCCGTTGCCTTTGACGGTTTCGGTTTTGCGTGCCCAGGCGATGTGCTGGCTGGCAGGGCCATGGCACGCCTCACAACTCACATCGATTTCGGCGAAGGTTGTTTCGTATGTGTCGCTCGCCAGATCGTAGTTCTTCTGCAGGTCGGTGGAATGGCACGACGCGCACATGTAGTTCCAGTTCTGTGCCGGTTTGGTCCAGTGCAGGACGTCGTCATGTGGGATGTGCTCATCGGGGTAGAGGGAAAACCACTTCTTTTCTTGCGTATCCCAGGCGATGGTCAGGCACTGTACGCGACCGCGATCGAGTTCGATCAGGTACTGCTGCAGGGGGCGGAAGCCGAAGGTATGCGTGACCTTGAACTTTTCCAGATCGCCGCTGACTCCTTCCGTTTCGACCATGAAGTTCGCGCCTTCACGAAAGAAGCGAGTCGTGCTTCCGTGGTGGGTGAGGCTGGCATCATCGAAGTTTCCGAGCACGGTTTCGGCGGTTGCAGGTTCCATCGCTCGATCATGGTCGGATCCGTGCCACCCGTGGGTCTGCTCCTCGTGACATTCGGCGCAGGTAGATCGGCCGACATAACTTGCTCGCGGCTCGTCATCATCCGTATTGCAACCGATGACCAGAGCCATGGCGAAGGTCGCGAGAACACCGCATAAGGGTTTCATGTTCCGGTCGGTAGGGCGTCGCAGGTGTCAGGGGATGAGATCGAGAAGGGCTTCCACGGCCTTTGCAATGCCCTTGTTCACGTCGGCGATACTGGGGCCGATCATGTAGGCCGGTGTTGTCACTATCCGGTGTTGCTTGTCCAGAACAAACTCGTTCACCGCGCAGTCACAGTGTTGACCGCCCATCGCTTCGACGGCACCAGCGGTGCCTTCGTCATTGCCGATGGTGAGTTCCGGATTTTGTCCACCCAGTACGCGGGCGATGACGGCCGGGGCGATGCAGATTGCCAGGATTGGTTTTTTCGCCGCATGCATTTCCTGCAGGATGCGGGCGACATCGTCATCGACGTCACAGTCTGGCCCCGCAGAGGCAAAGTCTGACAGGACCTTCGCTGCGCCGAAGCCCCCGGGCAGGGCCACGGCATCGAGTTCCTCGGCATTGGCTTTCTTGATATCGGTGATCTCGCCTCGAGCGATACGGGCAGACTCTGCCAAGGCATTGCGCTTTTCGCCCGTGGGTTCCCCCGAACGGTGGTCGACGACCTCGAAGCTGACGTCGGGTGCGTAACACCGGATCTTGGCTCCGGCCCGGTCCAGCGCCAGCAGGGTGCAGACGGCCTCGTGGATCTCGGCACCGTCCATGTAGCCGCAGCCAGACAGGATCACTCCAACGGTATTGGGCATGGGTGGTTCTCCATCTGTAACGCTAACCGATACGCAGCCCTCGATCAGCATGCCGTGTCCGAGCATCTGACTCTGGATCCCGGCGGGGTCAGGTGCCAGAGTGGGGGGGTGGAGCATGGGAAACAGTGCATCGTGGTGGGTGGTGGGATCGCCGGCGCTTCGGTTGCGTGGCATCTCGCGCGGTCTGGCCGCGAAGATGTCATGGTGGTCGAGCGCGAGGAATCGCCTGGAACCCACGCGAGTTCCCAGAATGCGGCGATGGTCCGATCGCTGGAACTGGAATCTGGTTTTGCCTCGCTGGCCCTTGAAGGTGCCGATTTTTGGCGGGATTTGCCGGCTGAGCTCGATGCTCCCGGGAGGTTTCGCAAGGTGGGTTCCTTGCTGTTGGCGAGTGAGGAGAGCAGCCTGTGTCGATTGCGTCAGACAGCGTTCGCCCACCAGTCACGGTCGCAGGAGTGGTCTGCTCGCAGATGTCGGGAGGTCGTACCAGCCCTTGTGGATACGCCTGTGCTGGGGGGGGTGTTTACACCCGGCGATGGTGTTGCCGATCCCGTAGGCCTCGTCAGCGCCTTCCTCGCCGGGTCGGAACGTCGGGGGGTTGAGGTGCGCACGTCGTGCAATGTCGCCGATATCCATGCCCCCAATCGTCGTGTCCGCGGGCTTGTCCTGGGCGATGGCCAGGTTCTACCGGCGCAGCAAGTGGTTCTGGCTGCCGGTGCCTGGGCACCTGATCTCATGGCGAGGGCGGGAGCTGCGGATCGAGGCCTCCGGCCCTATCGACGCCACCTGTTCTGCACGGCGGAAGTTGCCGGTCACGTGCCGGGAATGGGACCCGAAGCGCCCTTCGTCTGGCATATCGATGGCAATGCATACATGCGCTGGGAAGCGGGCGGCATGCTCTTCTCCGCCTGCGATGAGGATCTTGTGGAGGCTGGTCGTCCCGGTACTCATCCCGAGATTGCGGAGTTCGCGAACCGCAGACTTTCCAAGGTCTTTCCCTTCCTCGTGGATCTCCCGGTCAGCCGCTGCTGGGCGGGGTTGCGCAGTTTTGCTGCTGATCGCCATCCGGTACTCGGCGCAGATCCAGAGATCGAGGGCCTGTTCCATGCTGCCGGGCTGGGTGGGCACGGCGTGACCTGTGCCGGTTCCGCAGGTCGCCTCGTGGCAGCGTCGATCGAGGCACAGATGGGTTCGGTGGCTGGTTAGCCCGGCCTCGTTCAGCCTCGAGATAGGCGAAGGAATGTTTCGGTGTCACCGGGTCTGAGCCATGGTTTTTCCCTGTGGGTCCCGATGGCTTTTTTTAGGTGATCGAAACTGATCTCGTTTGTTTCTAATGGTGTCGTGCCACGCGCGGTTTCGATTCTCTTGTCCGTCGTTTTTCTGGCCTGGGTTGCCGGAGCGATTGTGGGGCCGTCAATCGATGGCGACGGCTCTCAGGAAGAGACCTTCACGATCGAGCTCTTGCCGATCGAGGGGTCGCGGTTGGAAGAGGGGGGATGCCAGGTTTCGGTGCCATACCTCTATGCAGATGGTCAGCCGTATCGACTGTCGAAGATCATCCGTGAAGGTGTTTGGGGGAGACACACAGAGGGCCTCAGCCATGGGTGCTCCGAGACCCATGATACGAGCCTTTCTCATCGCGTGAGCTTGCGTGCGCGCCGGATTGTCTTGGGCCTGGGGTTTTCGAAGTGGGGTGGAGTTGTCAGGGTGATGCGCGCCGGTGAGCCACTTGCAACGATCGACCTGCAAACGGAGAGTGAGCAAGAAGAGATTTCCTATTACGAGTTTCCTTACCGCGAGAGCCCCTGGTGGTTCCGTCCCCTGGTCTTTCTGGTCGGTCTTGCGCTGGCAGCAGGTTTCCATGCGCGATGGGGAGCGGGCATGGATCATGCCTGGGTGCTCGCGCACTTCGCAAGCCTGTATTCCCTGATCTGGCTGGGCACCCTCGTTGGTTATGGTGAGGATAGTCCGGGGTATCTCCTTTGCATGACCGATTTCCTGGGAGGAGACCCATCTTATTTCCCTCCGGGGTACGGGTTTCTGGTGGCGGCATCTTCGATGCTGCCATTCGAAGGCGAAGGAATCCGCGTGACTCTGTTGCAGGCTGGTTTGGCGGTGATGGCAGCGGCCTGGCTGCTTCGAATCCTCCGGCGTTTCTGCGCACCCGGGACGGCTTTGATTGCCGTGCTGGCGGCGGGCAGTTCGTCAACGGTGCTTTGGATGACCCGCTCGGCTCTTTCGGAGTCCTTGACAGTGTTTTGTATCATCGGGGGGATCCACTGGGGTTTGCGTGCTCGCGAGTCAGGCCTTCGCCGTCATGCGGTCTTCGCCGGCCTGCTGGCTGGCTGGGGTGGGTTGACCAGAATTTTGCCCCTGCTTGTTTTGTTGCCGGTGTTCGCAATGCAGGGCTGGCCCTTTACACGCCGCAGCGTGGGTAGATCCGGGATCTCTATAGGGGTGGCGTTGCTGTGTGTTTTGCTCCCGATGTCCTGGGCGAAGATCAATAGTGGTCACTTCGCTCTCTCTGACTCGAGCGGCGGGCATCTTTTCAATGCGGTCGTCTATCAGCAGAACTTGCTCGATCCCGAAGGACCCTACACCGCTGGTTACCTGGAACTCCTCGATGGTGAGGATCCCTTCGGTCGGGAACACTTTGACGTAAGAACGTTGATCGAGAAGGGGATGTTCGAGTACCTGACCTCGGGCCAAGAAGAGGAGCTTGGCCAGGCGGGGAAAGAAGCAGTCGAGCAGCGCGCGCACGAGATAGCGAAACAATCTCTTACTCGGATCGCGATGGAGGCGATCTGGCGCCAGCCAGGGACCTATGTGAGCAACGCTATGGCGCAGGCTTGGGGGCAGTTGGTGACTCCGCCCACGATGCCATCGTACGGCGATGTTCCTGAGCCCATCGAGGATTATGGGCGTCTCCCATTGCTGGGATGTTCGGCGGACATGGTGCGCTGGCGGGTGTTCTTCAGTGGTATGGAGGCGTTCCTCTGGCCCTTCATCTGCTGGCTATTTCTCTTGTCGGGCGTGGTGTGTCTGGTGTTGCGGGAGCGCCGTGGGCTGCTGGTTCTGTTCTGGGTCGTACCGGCGTATCTGCTTCCGCAGGCCTTCATCGAGCAATTGCACCCACGCTATACGGCGCCGGCGTCACCTTTCGTCATCGTTCTGGCCGTGGTGATATTGGATGAAGCTCTGCGCCGAATGTTCGGCCGGTTTCGGGGTGGCTCGGGCTGACGGGAGTCTCCTGCTCGCCCCGATCATTGCCCGGACTCTATTTCTTTGATCCCTTGCCGATGGTCGAGTCAAAGAATGCTTCCATGGCTGGTTTCGTGTCCTTTGCGTGCTTGTTGAAGACGCCGTGGCTGGCTCCTTCGATACGGCGGTAGATCACGGTTTTGGCTCCTGCTGCGCGCAGTGCTGCCACGAAGCGGTCACCGTGTTCGACCTTGACGGTGGTGTCGGCTGTGCCGTGGATCAGCAAGAAGGGGGGTGCATCCGCCCGGACATGGGTGATCGGAGAGGCGAGCTTGGCCCGTTCTTCCAGGCTGTCGGCGGGTCCGGCCAGCAGCCCAGTTTTGGTGCCTCTGCGCAGCCATTTCTCACGTTCGAGCCAGAAGTCAGTCGGCGTGGCAGAAGCGCAGACCGCTTGCAGGAGGCTCGATTGTTCGCGGAAGGGACCGTCGCCCTCGAGTCCGGCCTCGGGCTTGGTGAGGCCCAGCATGCAGACCAGATGAGCGCCTGCCGAGTTGCCATAACCGCCGATTCGCGTGGGGTCCAGGTTGTATTTCTTGGCGTTTGCCCTGAACCAGCGGACGGCGCACTTGACGTCCTCGATACATGCGGGGAAGGGCGCCTCGTCGGTCAAGCGATAGTTGACCGTGATGCAGACATAGCCTTTCTGCGCATATTCGATGGCGCCACCGATGAAGATGCCAGCGCGCTTGTCGCCGTTGCGCCAGCCGCCACCGTGGACGAAGACGATCCCGGGGCGTGCTTTTTTGCCCGGGTCCGTTGGTCTTGCAAGGTCGAGTCGCCAAGCTTCGCTGTTGCCTTCGCGGTAAGGGATGTCGGCTTCGAGTGTGACCCCTTCGGGTGCCAGCTTGAGCAGTTGCTCGATGGGCATGCCCCGGCGGATCGTTTGGGCGCTGCGTGTCTTGTTCTGGCGTTCGGTTTGACGATCGGCACTCTGGCGGCGCCTTGTTTCGTTGCCGCTTTGGCGGCTGGATTCCGAAGGCCGACGTTTTCGGGCCGCGGCGTTGCGGCTCAACTGTTCGGCCAGGGCTGTGAGTTCCGGGCGGTCCAGAAGGCCGTCCTTGCTGGTGTCGTTGCGCTTGAAATTGGAGAGCATCTGGCCGATGGCTTCGTCGCGAGCGATCTTCCCGTCCCCGTTCTTGTCCTGCTGGGTCAGCCAGTTGGCGACGCGCTTGTCCGTGTTGCGCGTGCCTCGTGAGGTGGTCGCGGAGCGAGTTTCCGCGGCGCGGAACTGCTCCAGGAAGAAGCTGACGAACTTGGCCACCGGCATGCCGTTTGGATGGTCTTCGCGGAACAGGACCTGGCATTCGAGGCCGAGTTCATCGAACTTCTCCTTCATCACGATCCCGAACTTCGGGTGGTGGATGTGTTGCTTGCCGGTGTTGTTCGGCGGCAGGGGCTTGTTGGCCTGGCTGAAATAGATCAGCAGGGGGGGGTCGTCCTTGCTGGCGTGGTGGATCGGTGAGGACTCCTCGAACAGGGGGTGGAATTCCGGCTTGTGGATGTCCTGCTTGCTCTTCATGCCGAAGAAGGGGACCAGTGCGTCATCGACGTCCTTCGAATTGAAGAGTTCTTGGATGAAGCGAGGGTCGTAGGAAGTCTGGGCATTGAAGGGAGCCGCGCAGATCAGGCGTGTTGATTGCCGGCTGATCGGGTCTTTGCTCGCAGGGTCGGCAAGGTCATCGCGAAGAGCCAGCCACTGGCTGATGCCTGCGCCGGCAGATCCTCCGGTCGCGGCGATACGGCCGGGGTCGATGTTGTATGTTTTTGCGTGATGGCGCACGAACTGCAGGGCGCGGGCGCAATCATGCATCTGTGCGGGGAAGGGTGCGGAGCGGCTCAGGCGATAGTTGAATGCCGCCATCGAGACGCCCTTGCTGGCGAGTTGTGAGAGCATCGAGGCGTTGATCGAGTTCTTGTCACCGCCGCGGAAGCCGCCGCCGTGGATATAGACGACCAACGGGGTTGGTTTGGTGCTCTCGGCCAGGAAGAGGTCGAGGACGTTGCGCTCGTGGGGACCGTATCGGAGATCAGCATGGGTCGGTGTCGGCCGCGCTGGGCGTTGCTGCTGGCCTTGCTTGCTGCGTGCCCGCGCCCGCCAGGCCATGCGAAAGGCGATGTCTTCGGCGGATGTGATGAAACCGTCCTTGTCCTTGTCAATTCGAGCGAAGAGCCCGCGGACCGGATGATCGGAGCCCTCCTCCCGACTGATCTTGCCATCCTCGTTCTTGTCCAGTTTGGAGAAGAGATCTTGTGACTGCTGGCGTGCGCGAGCGTCTTCCTGGGCGGCGGCAAGGGGAAGAAGGGCCAGGGGGATCAGCGCGTAGAATCTCATATCTGTGTTCCTCTCTCTTTAGGTGGCGGCAGACAGATCATCGCCCTTGGGAGGGTTCTGGTCACGGCGGACACGTAGCATCTTCGTCTCAATTGACTCGGTAGGGGTTAGCCGGGTGTTTCCGTTCAATTAACGCGGTGATCGCCAAGCCTGGCTTGTCCCTTGCGTCCGCTGCGCGAGAATGATGCCGATGCGTAAGCACCGCAAGGAGATGACTCTCGTGTTGGTCGCGCTCCTCGCTTCAATCGGCGTGGCGCAAGAGGACAGGCCCGACCGGCCTGGCGGAGCAGCGGTTCAGTCAGTGGCGCCGCATCATCAGTGGCCGCAGTGGCGCGGGCCTTTGGCGACCGGGGTCGCTCCGCATGGCGATCCTCCGATCGAGTGGGGTGAGACCAGGAACCTTCGCTGGAAGACTCCCTTGCCCGGCCATGGTCATTCGACGCCGATCGTGTGGGGGGAGATGATCTTCTTGACCATGGCGGTGCCGTTCGGGAAGGCGCTGGAGCCACGGCCCAGCACGGCACCGGGCGCCCATGACAATTCGCCCGTCACACATCGGCAGCGCTTTGTTGTGGCCGGGCTCGACCGTCGCAGCGGAAAGATCTTGTGGCAGAGGCCCGTTCGCGAGGAACTGCCCCGCGAGCAAGGACATGTCAGCGGAACCCTTGCTTCGCCGTCGGCCGTCACGAATGGGCGGAAGATCTTTGCTTCCTTCGGGTCCTTTGGAATCTATGCCCTCGACCTTGATGGTGCTCTTGTGTGGGAGAAGGATCTGGGCGAGATGGCCACCAAACACGGGCATGGCGAGGGCAGTTCTCCGGTTCTTCACGGGCAGACCCTCTTCGTCAACTGGGATCACGAGGGCGAGTCCTTCGTGATCGCTCTCGACACCGCTGATGGAGCCGAGCGCTGGCGCATTGCGCGTGACGAGGCATCATCCTGGGCCACTCCGATCGTCGTCGAGCAAGCGGGCCGGCACCAGTTGATCGTTCCCGGCACCAAGAGGGTCCGGGCGTATGACACCGATAGCGGTGAGATCGTGTGGGAATGTTCAGGCTTGTCGCGCAACATCGTGGCTTCGCCGGTCGCCGGGCATGGCATGGTGTTCGCCGGTAGCAGTTACGACACGCGAGCGATGTACGGGATCCGTCTCGACGGCTCGCTGGGCGATATCACTGGGACCGATCAGGTGGTCTGGTCGCGCCGGACACGCACGCCCTACGTGCCGTCCTTGCTGCTCCTTGGCGAGGACCTCTATTTTTTACGGCACTACCAGAACATCTTGACCAGGGTGATCGCCAGCACTGGTGCGGAGCCGGGCGGGCCCCTCCGGCTCGAGGGTCTTGGCAATATCTATGCCTCGCCGGTCGCTGCAGCCGGTCGGATCTATATCACCGATAGAGAAGGTTCGACCATGGTGCTGGCCCATGGGGAAACACCGGAGATACTGGCCCTGAACCGCATCGATGAAGGAGTCAGCGCGTCTGCGGCGATCGTTGGCGACATGATCTTCTTGCGCGGAGAGACCAGCCTCTACGCTTTTGGAGCACGGTGAGCGCGGGCGTTTGAGTCAGGCAGGTTTCGGGCTATCCTCAAGTTAGTGGGTCAGTTCTCAGACTTTTCTCTGCCGGTCAGGCTCTTCTTGAAGGCTTACCGCTGGCGCCGGATCGATCCCGTTCCTCGTGCCACTCTGGAGAAGCCTCTTTCGGAATGTCGCGTGGCGCTGGTATCGAGCGCGGGCTTCGTTGCCCCTGGTCAGGTTCCTTTCGATTCGAAGATTCGTGGTGGCGATGTGAGCTTCCGTCAGATCGACAAAGAGATCGAGGTGACGAGTCTTTTGGATACTCACCGCAGCGATTCCTTCGACCACACGGGATTGCGCGAGGATCCGAATCTGGCCTTCCCACTCGACCGCTTGCGGGAGTTGGTGGCCTCGGGACGGATCGGCTCACTCGCGCCGAGACATCTGTCCTTCATGGGATCGATCACTGCCCCGGGTCGTCTGGTGTGCGAGAGCGCCCCACAGGCAGCGCGCTGGCTGCTCGAAGATCAAGTTGACGTGGCCTTGCTGGTCCCCGTTTGACCCATGTGCAATCAGGCCGTGAGCCTGGTCGCGGCGGAGATCGAACGGCTCGGGATCCCGACGGTCGTGTTGCAACTCCTGCGGGAAGTGGCGGTGAAGGTGCGTCCGCCGCGAGCCTTGTTCGTGCCCTTCGCCCATGGCTACCCTCTGGATGTGCCGGGTTCGCCCGAGCGTCAGCAAGCGGTTCTCGAAGCAGCCTTGCGACTGCTCGAGTTCCCTGATCGGCAGCCGCCGGTGCTGGAAGACTTCGAACCCGCGGCCGAGTGAGCTGGCTTCCTACTTCGGCATGACCCGTTCGCGAAAGGCTTGCAGTTGCGGATCCTCGGTCGCCTGCATCTTCTCGAGCAACTGTTTTCGGAAGCGGGCGATCCTTTTGGCTTGTGCGGGATCGTCGATCAGGTTGTGCAGGGCGTCGGGGTCGGCCTGGTAGTCGTAGAATTCTTCGGTTGTCCGGTAGAGGAAGAACTTGACCCTCGCGGCGATGGTTTCGTCGGCCTGGGCTGCTTGCTTCATGGCATTCATCGTCAGGCCGTTTTGTGATTCATTCCGGAACAGGGTCTGGCCGTCAGCCCAGGCGTTGAAGATGTAGCCATAGCGCCGCGTCAGCAGGCTGCGCATCGGAAAACCGCGCTTGCCGGCTGTGCTGTTGATGTGGGTGAAGACCTGATCACGCCCGGTTTGCTCGCCGCCGCGGAGTACCGGCAGGAAGGATCGCCCGTCGACGCCCGGCAGTTGTGGCAGGCCGATGGCATCCAGGACGGTCGGTGCCAGATCGATGCCCGAGACGAGGTGCTTGCGGTCGTGTGCGCCGGCCGCGACCACATCGGGCCAGCGAATGATCCAGGGTGTGCGCGTGCTGTGCCGCCAGCAATTGGTCTTGGCGAAGGGCAAAGGCATGCCGTGATCGGACAGGAACAAGACCATGGTCTGGCGCTTGAGCCCGGCCTCGTCGATGGCGCGAAGCACGGCACCGACGGTCTCGTCGGCGCGGTGCACCGAGGTGAAATACTCTGCCATTTCCTGCCTCACCTTCGGGAGATCGGGGAGGAAGGCAGGGAGGGTCACTTCGTCGGGTCCGTAGGTGCGGCGAACGCCGGCGATCTCTCTCGAAGCGGCGTTCGCGTTCTTGGCCCTGTTTTTGGCCTTGGCGTTGTTCTTGGGGCGTTTGCGTTGTTCTTGCGCACTGTTTGCGAAGGGACGGTGCGGGTCCTGTGCATTGGCCATCAAGAAGAAGGGTTTGCCCGCTTTCTTTGCGTTCTCCAGGAAGGCCGCCGACAGGCGGTGGTAGCCGTTCGGGTCGCGTCCGTTCTTGAGGAGATTGGCCGGGTGACTCTCGTCCCACGCATGCTTGCGGGTAGGGACGACGTGGGGGACCTTGCCCAGGATACCCGTGTAGTAGCCGCCCTCTTGCAAGGCTTCGACCAGTGTCGGGACGCCGGCATGGATGGGATTGAATCCCAGTGCACCGCTGCGGTGCGGATAGCGCCCGGTCATCCAGACGGCGCGAGTCGGCTGGCAGATCGCGATGGTGACGTGCGCGTGTTCGAAGCGCATGCCCGCCGCGGCCAGCGCATCGATGTTCGGCGTGATGTCGGGCACCTGGCAGCCATAGACCCCAACGGAGTCACAGTTCATATCATCGACGGTGATCAGGACGACGTTCAGGGAGGGGGCATCGGCAGGGACTTCTTGTGACCGAAGAAGACCCGTGAGAGCCAGAATGCCGAGGGTGGCCGGGAAGGACTTGAACATGTGGGAACTCCGTATGTGGGGAGGCCGCATGATACGGCCTCTAGCCAATTCCATGTCGGATGGTTGGTGAAACCTGATCGTGTCCGTCAGGCAAGGTGTAAGATTCTCGCCCCACCAAGAGGTCATCATGAAAAAGACGCTCGCTTTCCTCCTCGTTCTGGCCGGCTTCACCAGCCCGGCTGTTCCTGCTGATCCGCCCAACATCCTGTGGATCTATCTCGAAGATGTCAGCGGTTGGTTCGGCTGTTACGGCGACGAGATCATCGAGACGCCGAACATCGACGCGCTGTCCGCCAGTGGCATCCGCTTCGATCGCTTCTATACCTCGGCGGGGGTTTGCTCGGCGATGCGCTCATCGACCATCGTCGGTGCCATGCAGACCAGTTTGGGGATCCATAATCACCGCAGCGGTCGTGCCACCTTCAGAGGCAAGGACATGGGCCTTGGCTTCGATGACATCCGCCTGCCTCAGGGCGTGAAGACCTTGCCCGAGATCTTTCGTGCGGCCGGTTACCACACCTTCAACGAGGGCGGCAAGGACGACTACAACTTCGCCTTCGATGCCAAGCATCTGTACGACTTCCTGCCGAAGAAACGCGGTTGGGGTCCGAAGGCCTTGGTCGCAGGACAGTGCTGGGCCGGCAAGAAGGATGGGCAGCCCTTCTTCGGTCAGGTTCAACTCGGCGGTGGCAAGCTCGGCAAGCGCGCTCCCAAGGTCGTCGATCGCAGCAAGGTGCCGGTCCCTCCCTACTACCCCGATACCGATCTCGTGCGCGAGGAGATCGCCCACCATTACGATTGCCTGCTGAAAACGGACGAGCAGGTCGGTGAGGTCATCGCCGCCCTCAAGCGAGACGGCCATTTCGAGAATACGCTGATCTTTTGCTTCAGCGACCATGGCTACAAGCTCCATCGCCACAAGCAGTTCCTTTACGAGGGCGGCATCCACATGCCCTTGATGGTCGCCGGCCCGGGTATCTCTGCCGGTCAGGTGCGTGCCGATCTGATCAGCAGCATCGATATCGCCCCGGCCTGTTTGGCGGCCGCAGGTATCCCGATCCCGCCGCACATGGAGGGGTCGGACTTTCTGGCCGATGGTTATTCGCCTCGCGCCTTCGTCGTCTCTGCCCGGGATCGCTGTGACTACACCATCGAACGCATCCGCGCGGTGGTCACGCCCCGTTACAAATACCTGCGGAACTATCTGACCGACCGCCCCTTCATGCAGCCCAGCTACAAGGACGGCTGGCCGGTCTCGAAGGAGTTCAGGAAGATGATGGCTGCGGGCGAGATGAACGAGACGCAGTTGATCTTCTTCGGGCCCAAGAAACAGCTCGAAGAACTCTACGATCTGACCAGCGATCCGCACGAGATCCACAACCTCGCCGGGGATCCGAAGCATCGCAAGGCCCTCGAGCAACACCGGCGGATGCTTGCCGGATGGATCGAGAAAACCGGCGACCGGGGTCAAAAGCCAGAGTCGAATGCCGGCTTGCTGGCCGCGCTCAAGCGCTGGGGCGACAAGTGTGTGAATCCCGAGTATGACCGGATCCGGTCGATGCTCGAGAGGGGCAAGCGACCCTAGCAAAAAATCGGTTCGTCGGTGCGGCGTCAGCCCTTCTTGCGTTTCCAGATGCGGGCGCCGTAATGGCCCTTCTCGACCAGTGGTTGCGGACCGATCTTGTAGGCAACTTGGTACTGCTCACGCACCCACTTCATGATGCCGATCCCGTAGTCCTTGCCGAAGAAATCCACGCCGTATTCGGAGGTCTCGCGGTGGAGGAGCACGATCCAGTCCGGCGGCCGAGCCTCGAGGTCGGCCAGAATCTTGGCTTCGCCGAACATGATGAGTTCGGGTGGCATGAAGTTGATGTGGCCGGTCGGGTTCACTCGGCGCAGCAGGTAGTTGAGCATGATCCCCTCCGGCAGGGCGAGGACCGAATGTTCGGGTGAGATCTGTTGGTCCACGAAGTCGTAGACCTTTTCGTAGTAATTCCCGGTGAGTGGTTCGTCGCGCACGAGGAAGGCATCGGCCGGCTCGTCCCAGACCCAGGCCTGGGTCTTGGCCCCCCGGCCTTCGGGATGGTTAAGACGGCGGTTGTACTGTTCCAGAAGGCCGAGCATGAGGCAGGCGAGGAGTCCCAGTCCGGCGGCCCAGGCCACTGGTGCGGTGCCGCCGCGCCGGCCGATCCAGCCCGGGATCGTCCGCAGCAGCCCGATCACGCACAAGAGCATCGCCGGCGCTGCCAGCGTGAAGCCGTAGTGATGGATCCGTAGGTGCAGGAAGATTTTAGAGAGGAGCAGCAGGGCCAGGGCTGCCATGCACAGGGGCCAGGCGGCGATCCCTTTCGACCGCCCTTGTCGGAGAGCCAGCAGTGTTGCGGCGATCAGGAGCAGCGTGTAGAGGGGCAGTGGCCGGAAGGCGTGTTCCCACATGAGCAAGTCGTGGGGAATCGTGAGCATGACCGCCCCACAGGCGATGGCGATGGCGATGCGCAGAAGGTTGCTCATCGAGGACTCGGCGCGCTGTGCCGCCAAGGCGGCGATCCAGATCGCGCCGAAGACGCCGGCGCCCCAGTAGCGATCGATCAGGCCGGGAAGTAGATCGTGTGAACTCAGCCATTCGTGCGAGAAGAGGGGAAGGAGGAAGGTCGGGGGTAGAAGCCACAGGGCGATCTTTGCCGGGCGTTGTGCAGAACCGATCGCGAAGGCCGACAGCACGGCGGGCAGCAGGGTGAAGAGATGCATCGCCAGCCACGTTGCCATCGCGGCGATCGAGAATCCCAGATTGTCGGTGCCCATCACCCAGCGGTAGTACTGCAGGCCTCGCAGATCCGACGAGAAGAGATACATCCACCCGCCGAGCACACCCGAGAGGGCTTCACCTGCGGACATGGCGGTCACCAGAAGCAGCCAAGCAGCGATGATGGGGATCGAGAAGCAGATCGTGAGGGCGATGCACTCGCGTCCGATCAGTCGCCATGGGCTGCGCTGCAACCACCAGCCGGCGATGATGCCGACGGCGACGGCGAGGTCGGCGGCCAGATAGATTTCGGGTTTGGTCAGAAAGCACAGCCCCAGCGTGAGACCGACCGCTGGCAGGGCCCACCGACCGCCGCCCTGCTGGTGGTGACGGAGTAACCACACCGACAAGAGCGCCAGCACGATGCCATGGGTCATCTCATGCGAGTAGGGCGCGATCCAGTTGAAATTGCCCATCTCCTCGACGTACTGGAAGCCGAACGCGATCAGGAAGACGATTCCGCCGATCAGAGCGGTGAACCGATCGCTCAGGCTTGCGACGATGTGCCAGACGATCCAGGTTGTCAGGCCGAGGATGAGCAGATTGGTCAGGGTTTGTGTGCGGAGGCTCACGCCGAAAATCTCGAAGATGAAGGCGTTGAGATAGGGTGAGAGGGGGCCGTTGAAATAGGCGATGTCGCGGTAGAGGACCTGCCCCTGTGTTAATTGCCAGGGGACATAGAGCTCACGCCCGTAGTCGATATTGATGTGCATCCACTGGCCCCAGGTCCACGAGGCGAGGGTCACCCCCAGGATCGTGAGCAAGAGGGTCGCGAGCCATCCTGGTGGATCGCGCAGGATGCTCGGTGGCACTGAATTGGCTTTGGACTCGGATGACATGTTCATCGCGAGTCTTGAGTCTGCGCCATGCCGACCTTCTACACCAGTTCGCTTGGGGTGTTCCCGGAGTAAACGACCCTGGAAAGATTGCTGGCCCCGTTTCGCGATGAGGAAGTCGTGTGCATCGGCCCGAGCCGTGCCGGGCGTGACTTCAGTGCTCGGTCATGTTCGCTCGGTCGGCAAGATGGCGAACCTGGGCGAGCAGGGCAGCGAGCCCATCGGCATCCTTGACGTCGTGGTAGCCCCGGATGCGGGCCTGTTGATCGACGAGGACGAAGTGACTGCCGTGAAAGACGGCGCTGACATCGACGGCGGTTCTGGCATCGCCCATGGAGATCTTGAACCCGGCCTCGACGGCTTGCTTGACCTGCTCGAAAGGTCCGGTCAAGAAACTCCAGCGGCCTGGATCAGCGCCGTGCTTGCTTCCGTAGTCGGTCAGAATTTGCGGTGTATCGTGATCGGGATCGACGGTGATGGAGACCAGATGCAGGTCAGGGATCTCGGTGGTGCGGTCGCGCAACTCCGCCATGTGGCCGGTCAAGGCAGGGCAGATGGTCGGACAGCGTGTGAAGATGAAATTTGCGATCCAGACCTTGGAGGCGAGTTGCGCGGTGCCGAAGTCGGAACCTGTCTGGTCACGCAGGGTGAACCCGGGAAGACTCCCCAGGATCGGCGGGTTATTGCGTTCGCGTGCCTGCGCGCTGTGTGTGACCACGAGGGCACACAGGCCGAGGCAGGTGATGGCGACCAGGGTCATCACCCACGACACGTAGCGTTCAGGTGCTGCGGTATTCTTCGATGAGGGCTCTCGGGGAGCGGTGTGGGGGATGTCGGGCATGGGGTGATTTGGGAGGAGTCGCCGGTTGTTTTGGATGGCGAACGTGTTCGATTCTAGCCAATGGTATCGCCGGTCTGGCCTGATGGATCGATTCTGTTTTCGACCAGCGCGAGAATCTTTCGCTCACAGTCGATGGCCTGATCGAGGAGTCGCTTGCCACGCGATAGGTAATGGCCGACGGCTTCATGGTCTCCGAGGCCTTGAGCATTGACCTGCACGTTCAACATGGCACCTGCAACGGCGGCTCGCGCGCACAGGGCACCGACACCAGCGTCGGAAACCGAGGCTGCCAGTCCGTGCTCGGCCATGTTTGCGAGCATATCCATGGATGCGAGGGCTGTTTGCATGACCCGAAGGGGAACCTCGATGGCCTGCCGGGTGGCTTCGGTGATGGCTTGCTTTCGGGTAGCAGCATCTTCGGCGCTCTGGCTCGGCAACCGCATCGCTGCCATCAATCCGTCGAAGGCGCGGGTATCCTCGTCGATCAGCGCGGTGAGTTCGCCTTGCAGGGCCTTGCCCTGATCTGCCTGATCGGAAAATTCTTTCCAGCGCTCATCCCAGCCTCGCTTGTGGGAGGAGAGGTTGGCGACCATGGTGCCGAGCGCGGCTCCGAGCGCTCCCAGCGTTGCCGCTACCGAACCACCGCCGGGTGCCGGAGACTCAGATGCAGTTTCTTCGATGAAGCGGCGAAGGCTCATGCCACAGAGCTTGTCGGCACTCGCACCGACGCGATATTCGATGATCTTGTCGCGGGGATCGAAGGGGCCGAGTTCGTCGAGGCCGAGCGATCGGACCGCGATCTTGATCAGTTCGGCATCGGAAACGCCGGTGGAGCGCTTTTGCTTGCGCAGGAAGTGGCGGCCGGCATCGAGCATCGCCTGCAGGGGCACCATGCCGACGAGTTCGGAGCCCGTGACCCTGACGCCGCGGTCGCGGGCATGCTCACATACATCATCGAAGGCGGCGTGCATCGGCGTGACCGAGAGGTCGGTCAGGTTCATCGAGATCTGGGCGACACCATACTCTTCGATGAACCAGCCGATGGCCTTGACGCAGCGCAGCGAACCAGGAGTCCACAAGGGTTCGCCCTTGTCATCGCGAAGGATCTCGCCGGTGAGAGGATCCCCCTGGCGTTGCATGCGACCTTTTTCGCGCACGTCGAAGGCGATGGCATTGGCCCGGCGCGTCGAGGTCGTGTTCAGGTTGATATTGTAGGCGATCAGAAAGTCGCGAGCGCCGACGGCGGTCGCGCCCGAGCGCGCATTGAAGACGGCGGGTCCATGATCGGGTTGCCACGCCGGATCACCGAGTTTTTCGGCGAGCCCTTCGTATTCTCCGGAGCGGACCGACGCCAGATTGCGGCGCTCCTCGCAGGTCGCAGCATGTTCGTAGCAGAAGATGGTGAGTCCGAGTTCTTCGCCGAGTCTGCGTGCAAGTTCGCGGGCGTAATCGACGGTTTCTTCCATGGTGACGCCGCAGACGGGTACCAGTGGACAGACATCGGTGGCACCAAAGCGAGGGTGCTCGCCTTCGTGCTTGCTCATGTCGATCAGTTCGCCGGCCTTGGCTATCGCTCGAACCGCTGCTTCGATCACCTGCTCGGGCGGGCCGACGAAGGTGACGACCGTGCGGTTGGTCGCTTGACCCGGGTCGACGTCGAGCAACTTGACACCATCGACCGTCTCCACCTGATCGGTGATCTGGCGGATGACGGCCGGGTCGCGGCCTTCGCTGAAGTTGGGGACGCACTCGATGAGTCGAGTCATGTAAGAAAGTGTAGCCGAGAGGGGCTGTGGTCCGCACCCTGGCCGGGCTGTCTGCCGGGGTTTGTCTACCTTTCTCGGCTCTGCTGGCGGTGCTTGCGCGGATCCTTCGACAGCCGGAGAGGGTTTTCCTATGGTGTCTGCGCTGGCGGGGAAGTTTCTGCCAGGAGAGGTTGAATTCCACCATGATGGAGGCTTGAGAGGCGGCCGGTGAACACTTCCTGGTTACTGGGCACCCTGATCGTCTACAAGTTGGTCCTTCTGGGGATTGGCTACTGGGCCAGTCGTCGCTCCGGTTCCGAGGCGGACTATCTGCTGGGCGGGCGCAACCTGGGGCCGGTGGTGACGTCGATCAGTTCGGTGGCTTCGGTGGCTTCGGCCTGGGTCATGCTGGCCCTGTCGACGGCGGCCTACCGGCTTGGCATGGAGGTCTTTTGGATCTTCCCCGGCACCCTCATAGGCTTTTGCATCAACTGGTGGTGGCTGGCCCCGCGTCTGCGTGAGCGATCGGAAGAGGTGGGTGCGCTGACGGTGGTCGATGTCCTGACGAGCGGTATTCCCAAGCGCAACCAGACATGGCTCCGCGCCCTTGCTGTCCTCGCCATCCTGGTGAGCTTTGTCTTCTACGTGGCGGCCCAGTTGCAAGCTTCGGGCGTGACCTTCCATAAGAACTTTGACCTCGACATGGCATCCTCGGTGGTCATCGGCACCGCCATCGTGCTTGCCTACACCCTGATGGGAGGGTTTTGGGCGGCCAGCGTCACCGATACCCTGCAGGGTTTGATGATGCTTTTGGCCGCTACCGTGCTACCTGCGATGGCGATCGTGGCCGCCGGTGGCCCGGCCGAGGTCATCGCCGGGGCCGGCGGCTGGCACGCCGTCTTCGGCGAGGGTGGCAGCCTTCTGTTCACCTTCGGTTTGGTAGCGGGGCTGATGGGCATCGGTCTGGGCGCGCTGGGGCAGCCGCACGTGCTCAATCGCTACATGGCTGTACGCAGCCAGGAGGCCCTTGTCCATGCTCGTATCATCGCCCTGATCTGGACCGTGCTCACCTACGGCGGCATGATCCTGCTCGGCTGGAGCGTGAAGGCGATGGTCGCCCAGGGTGACTGGTCAGACGGAGCCTTTGGCGAGGGCGTTCTCTTCGTGGTGGCCGAGAAGCTGCTCCATCCGATCGCGGCCGGTGTGGTGGTGGCAGCCGTTCTGGCGGCCATCATGTCGACCGCCGATTCGCAACTCCTGGTTGCCTCCTCGGCTATCTCTCACGATCTGCGCGCCAAGAAGTTGGGTCGATGGATGAGCCACCGCTTCACCTTGCTCTGGGTGGGGTCCGCGGCTTGCATGCTGGCCCTGTGGCTGCCCGATAGCATCTTTTCTCGTGTGATGTTCGCCTGGTCGGCGCTGGGAGCAGCCTTTGGCCCCTTGTTGGTAGCCTTGCTCGCCGGCTGTCGGCCGGGAGTCGGTACGCGCATTGCCGCCATGACGGTGGGTTTCTTCGGGACCGTGATCCTCAACGCTTTGCCCGATGGCCCTGGCGACGTTCATGAGCGGTTGTGGCCCTTCCTCGGTGCCTGTTTGATCTTGTGGTTCGACCACAAGCGGCGCGGCATCGTGCCATCCGAATAGGTTTGCGCGCCGCGATCAGGGCCGCTTGTGGGCCTTGAACTCGCCGAAGCTGTGCGGCATGCCGCGCAGCTTTTCTGCCATGAGTTTCTTCATCGTCGCGAGGCGTTCTTCGAAGCCTGTCTGCTTGGCCAGATTGCGCTGCTCGTAGGGATCGCTATCGAGATTGTAGAGCTGGTCGAGATCGGAATAGCTGGGGAAGTAACGATCGGAGTTGTAGCGGATCGCTGTTTTCTTCCTGTCCTTCTTGTCCCTGCTGATCTTGCCATTCCAGGTGGCCTGCTCGACCTTGCCGCGACGCAGGATCTTGGCGAGAACCTCATCGGGATAGCGAACCGCGATGTATTTCCAGTCTTGCTGGATCACCGCTCGTGCATAGGCGATCTCGAGATAGAGGGAGTTGCGGATCTCGCCGTGGGAGTTGTTACCGAACAGGGGGAGCATGCTGACTCCGTCGATGTCTTGCTGGCGAGGGTCGCCGCCTGCCATCGCCACGAAAGTCGGAACCAGATCGATATTGGCGCATAGCGCGTCGATGCGCTTGTTGGCCGGAATGCCTTTCGGCCACCGGGCCAGTGCCGGCACGTGCGCAGCTTCATAGAGTGTGAACTTGCCGCGAGACTGGTGATCCGAGATGAGCATGATCAGGGTGTTGTCGGCGATGCCATGCTTTTCGAGTCTGGCGAGAACCGCGCCGACGGCGTCGTCGAGCCAGGTGGACAGGGCCGCGTCTTCTTGCAGGCCCGCGTCCGATACCCGCTGGCGGATGTTTTCGCGCGACGGCTGCACGTTTGGTATGTCGACAAGGCCGAGCGCTGTGGCACGCGGATCACCATCGAGATGCTTGGCGCTGTAAGGACCGTGCAGAAGGGTTGGCGCCATGTAAAGGAAGAAGGGGCGGTCGTCCTCGACACCGGTGTCGATGAAGTTCAGGGCGGAGTGGGTGACCCATTCCATGTTGTGGTGGCGGAGAGTTTGATTGAGGCCTTCGGTGCCCAGGTTTCCGACATAGAGGCTGCCGACGAAATCGAAGCCGAAGGAGTCGCGGAGATACTTGGCTCGTTTCGCGTATTCCTGGCGCAGGCGCGCACTGACGTCGGCGCGTGCAGGGTCGCCGCTGTCACCTTTCTTCTTGGCGATGTCGAGGTCTTCGGCGGGCGTCAGGTGCCACTTGCCGACGTGGCCAGTGAAGTAGCCGAGTTCACCGAGCTTGTCGGCGATCGTGGATTCCGACGGCGCGATGTACGTGTCCCAGCCGATGGCGGCCGGGCTACCGTCGGCATATGTTCGCCGGAAGGTCTGGCTCTTGCTGGCGAAGCGGCCGGTCACCGCCGAGTAGCGACTGGGTGTGCAGACCGGTGAGGTCACGTAGAAGCGGGTGAAGCGGGCGCCGTCGCGCGCCAGACTGTCGATGTGGGGGGTCAGGACCCTGCTGCCGGGAGCGCCCTTGCCCCGATACTCGAGGATGCCCAGTTCTTGCGCGCCGCTGAAGCTGGGGAAGGCGCGGTGGTCGTAGGCGCCGATCTGGTCGAAGTCGAGATCGTCGGCGTAGATCAAGACGATGTTGGGTTTCTCCGGAGCCCCTGTTTTGGATGTCTCGGCGGGTGATTGCGAGGTCACGACCGCGGTCGTTGCCAGCAAGCAGCCGAAGACAGAGGATTTCGAGAGAGATCGGAAGTGATGGGTCATGGAGGAGCCCTTGGCCTTGTCCGGAGAGAGAGTTACTTGGGGATCTCGCTTTCGAGCGAGAGTTCGTCCGGAGCGAGGTTGGTTGCCAGGACCTCGCCAGCATCCTTGTCGCCCTTGAGATAGTGGTCGAAGAAGGCCAGCGAGTAGGTATTGATGATGTCCTTGGCGCGATCGATCGGCAGGAATTCTTCTCCGGACTTCTTGTCCTTGCCGATGCCGTCACCGAATTGCGGGTTGATGCGATCCATGTCCGAGAAGGTGAAATGGCCACCGCGCTTGATGACGAGCATGTGCTTGGGGCCATCGGCACGTTGGTAATAGGTTCCCGCTACGCGGTTTCCGGGGGCGCCGACGGTGCGGTCCCATGCACCCAGCATCAAGAGCAAGGGAATCGTCGGAGACTTTCCGTAAGCGACGGTCATGGGCAGGATCGCCTTCACTCGCGAATCGCTGGCGGCGACGCTACAGGCGGTGAAGCCACCGAAGGAGTGGCCGAGAACACCAATCTTTTCGGGGTCGAGGGAGCCACGGAGCCATCCGCCCGCACTCTTGCTGGCGGCGAGGAAGTGGCTGATCAAGAAGGATGCATCGAGAGGCCGATTCTTGGCTGAACGACCACGGCCGCCGCGGTCGTAAGGCAAGGCCTTGTCCGGCAGGGGGGTGACGGCGGCATTGCCGGTGTGGTCAGCCGACACGATCACGTAGCCATGGCTGGCGAGATGATCGACCTGAAAGACGTTTTGATGGCGGAGGCCGCCGTTGCCGTGCGAGAAGACCAGCAGTGGGTACTTGCCGCGTCGCATCGGCGCGTCGCGCACGCCGATCGAGGTGTAGCGCTCGTTGATCTTCTCGAGTGTGCTGCCGAAGTGGGCGGCGACTTGTCCGGCCTCTGCTTGGTATTTGCCGAAGAAGTCGCCGAAGTTCGTTGTGTCGCCCTTGCGGGCCTTGCTGTCGGCGGGGTACCAGATCTCGGTCACCAGTGTGCGCGGGCCGTTCGCATACTCGTCACGGCGGCTTTCATCGACGAGAACCATTGTTCGGACGCCGACGGGGAGAGGCCCCTTCTCGGTTGCGGGATTGACCTTGCTCGTGGTTTGCCCGTTGGCTGTGACTGTCAGTGTGCAGATGGTGAGGGCGGCGAGGAGTGTTCGCATGGCTGGATTGTATGCTGTGGAAGTCGACGGTGCATGCCGTGACCCTCGACTTGCGAGGTGTATTTATCAGGCCTTCGCCGCAGATCTTGTCAGTTGCGTGATAAGGGCAGGCTCGTGTTATATTCGAATCCGCTTGGCGCGCGAGTCTCCTCGCGTGAGAGACCATCGTCAGGGGCCTTGTTTGGAACGACAACGACTCGAAGAACTTCGCGGTGTCTATCGCGATGGCCTGTTGGGTGATGTTCTGCCCTTTTGGACCCGCCATGCGGTTGACCGCGAGCATGGCGGCTTCATGACGGCGCTTGATCGCGACGGCTCGCTGCTCGACACCGACAAGAGCATGTGGCAGCAAGGCCGTTTTTCTTGGTTGCTCGGCAAGCTCTACAACTGCGTCGAGACGAGACCGCAATGGCTGGAACTGTGCCGCCACGGAATCGAATTCCTCGACGCGCACGCTGTCGACCCTGCCGATGGCCGCATGTGGTTTCAGGTGACTCGTGAAGGCCGCCCGATCCGCAAGCGTCGTTACGCTTTCACCGAAGCTTTCTCTGCCATCGCTCACGGGGAATACGCCAAGGCGTCCGGCGACGCGCGTGCTGCGGATGCTGCTCGTCAGGCCTTCGCGGCCTTCACCGCCCAGTTCCTTCAACCAGCTGGCGAGCCGAAGTACACCGATGAGCGTCCGACGCGCAGTTTTGGCTTTCCGATGATCTGCATGGTTACCGCGCAGGAGTTACGCGAGTCGATTCTCTTCGAGGAGGCTGATGCTTGGATCGATCGCTCGATCGAGATGATCGAGCGCTTCCACGTCAAGCCCGAGCATCGATGCGTGATGGAGACGGTCGGAATCGATGGCGAGATCCTCGATCATTTCGATGGGCGCACCCTCAATCCTGGACATGCCATCGAGGGGGCTTGGTTCATGATGAGGGAAGGTCGTCATCGTGGCGATGCCGGCCTGGTCGATCTCGGTTGTCGCATGCTCGATTGGATGTGGGAGCGGGGTTGGGATGCCGAACATGGTGGGATCTTCTATTTCCGCGACCTCGACGGAAAGCCGGTGCAGGATTACTGGCACGACATGAAATTTTGGTGGCCGCAAAGTGAGGCCATCACCGCCACCCTGATGGCTTATCGACTGACCGGGGAAACTCGTCATGCCGATCGGCATCGGCAGGTCCACGACTGGGCGCATGCGCGCTTTCCCGATTCCGATCATGGCGAGTGGTTCGGATACTTGCACCGCGATGGCCGCCTATCGGTCGGTCTGAAGGGGAACTTGTGGAAGGGACCGTTCCACGTGCCGCGCATGCAACTCGTCTGCTGGCAACTCATCGAGGAGCTGTTGCAGGCTGATCCGGGCTGAAGCACCGCAAGGAGGGGGCAAACCCGCTATATTGAGGTGAACGGTTGTTGCCGTAACCTCCTCCTATCACCCCACGGATCTTTACTCCATGTGCCTTCGCCCTCTGTTCGTCCTGTTGCTGTCGAGTCTCGTTGTCCCGTCATCACTTGTGTCCCAGGCCGACTGGACTCAGTTGAATCCCACGACGATTCCGGGTGTGCGTAGCGGGCACCACACGGCGACGGACTTCGCTTCTTTGTGGGTGTTCGGCGGTCGCGCGCAGCCCGGCAAAACTTTCATTGCTGATACCTGGCGCTACACCGGCAACCAGTGGACGCAGATCAAGCCGACGACCTCACCGGCCGGGCGTATTCAGGGCACCATGGTGTTCGATCTGGCCCGAGGGCGGTTGGTTCTCTTCGGTGGTAGTGGGACTGCTGGCAAGATCAACGACACTTGGGAGTTCGTCAGCGGCAACTGGGCACGGGTGAAGACGACCGCAGCACCGTCGGCGCGCTGGCGTCACGGCATGGTCTATGACCAGAAGCGCAAGCAGGTGGTTTTGTTCGGCGGTTTCGATACCGCATATAACGGAGAGACCTGGCTCTACGATGGCAAGAACTGGACTCAGGCCAAGCCGGCGTCCTCGCCATCGGCGCGTACGGATGCTGCCATGGCCTACAACCCTGACACCGGCGAGACAATTCTGTTCGGCGGTATCGCGGCGGGGCAATCGAATGTTGTCAACGACACCTGGAAGTGGGATGGGGTGAACTGGACGCAGATCACGACACCGGCTTCGCCACCGCCGTCACGGAATTTGCCGATGACCTATGACCGATTGCGTCAGCGGATGGTGGTCTTCGGCGGGCTTGCCCCAACGGTCGTGAACACGACATGGGAGTTCGATGGTAAGACCTGGTTGCAGCGCAAGACGACCAAGGTGCCGAGTCCGCGATCCGGAACGAGAATGGTCTATGTCGATGCTCTCCAGAAGAGCTTGCTGTTCGGTGGCTATCACCCCACCGCCAAGCAACTCGGTGACTTCTGGAGCTATCAGACGGACAAGCCTGCGAGTTACAGGGTCAGCGGTACTGGCTGCAAGGGCAGTGCGGGGGTGCCGGCCTTGCGCGCCACCGGTCGGCCTTGGACGGGCGAGACCCTTACCCTCGAGGTGGGGAGTGTGCCGGCGACCGCGCCGGTACTGGTGAGCATCGGCATCTCGAAGACCACATGGAGCGGCCTGAAGTTGCCGCTGCCTCTGGGATTTCTCGGCGCGCCCGGTTGTAGCCTCCGGTGCGATGTGTTGCTGGCCTTGCCGGCGGCCAACAAGCAGGGCGTGGCGCGTCTGGTACTGCCCTTGCCGGCGAACCCCTTTCTCGCCACTGCCAGCTTCTACAACCAGGCCATCGTGCGTGATCCGGGGGCCAATCGGTTAGGTTACGCTCTGTCCAATCTCGGTGAGGCCAGAGCCGGCATCCGTTGAGATCGCGCATCGGGTGCGGCACACTGGTCGCTGGTGACCGTTTACTGGATGGAGGCTGGCATGTCTGGATTGAGATGTTTCGTCACGTTCTTGGGTGCATTCGCCGTCCCGCTGCTCGGTCAGTCGTCCCCCAATCTGATCATCATCGAGACCGATGAGCATCACTACAGCACCCTTGGGTGTTACGGGAGTGAGATCGTCAAGACGCCGAACATCGATTGGCTGGCGAAGACGGGCGCGCTCTGCACGAGTTTCTATGCGAACACGCCGGTCTGTTCACCGTCGCGGGGCGCTCTGGTCTCGGGACGCTATCCCCAGAACACGCCGGTGGTGACCAACAACATTCCTCTGGGTGACGACATCATCACCTTCGCCGAGATTCTGCGGCGTCGTGGTTATGCCACCAGTTACGTCGGCAAGTGGCATCTCGATGGCCCGGGCAAGCCACAATGGGCGCCGAAGCGGAAGTTCGGTTTCGAGGACAACCGCTACATGTTCAACCGGGGGCACTGGAAGAAGTTCGAACTTGGTGCGAAGGGGCCCGCGGTCGCTTCCCGTAACGCCAAGGGAAAGGCGGACTACGGGGTTGCCGGCGCGGACGAGAAATCTTTCAGCACCGATTGGCTGGTCAGCAGGGCGATCGAGTTCATCGATGCCCACGAGGAGGAGCCCTTTTGCGCAATGATCAGCCTGCCTGATCCGCATGGCCCTAATACCGTGCGCGCGCCTTATGACACGATGTATGCGGATGTGAAGGTGCCCATCCCGGTCAGTTTGCGCAAGAAGGCCGAGCAGACACCTGAATGGGCGAGGATCGACAGGAGATTGACGGCATTGCGGTTGTGCCGGTTGATGCCTGCTTATTACGGCATGGTCAAGTGCATCGATGACAATGTCGGTCGCATTCTCGAAACGTTGCGGGAGCGAGGCCTCATCGACAAGACGATCATCGTTTTCACCTCCGATCATGGCGATCTCTGCGGTGAGCATGGGCGCTTGAACAAAGGAGTTCCTTATGAGGGGTCGGCCAAGGTTCCTTTTCTGCTTCGTTACCCGGCGAAGGTTCCGGCGGGCACGGTCATCGGTCAGGCTCTTTCTTGCGTGGACTTTCTGCCGACGACTCTCGCCCTGATGGGCGTGGAGACCGCAGGCAAGGAAGAGGGGCGTGATGCTTCAGCCCTGTTTCGTGGTGAGACGCCCGCGGACTGGGATGACATTTCCTTCCTGCGCGCCACCAGCGGTGCTGACTGGCTTTGTGCCGTCACCGATCGCTACAAGCTGGTCTATTCTTCCAAGGATCAGCCATGGCTCTTCGATCTCGAAGACGACCCCGATGAGTTGACCAATGTCTTTTCGCTTCCCCGGCATGGCGAGGTCGTCGAGGCGCTGACGCGCAAGCTTTCTTCTTATTGCCAAGAGCACGGGGATCCTTACGGCGAGAATCCCAAGGTCAAGGCGCAGATGGCTTCGGTGATCGATCGCCGATGAGTCGTTGGCCGTTGCAGTTCGCGGCAGGAGGACCCAGGCGACCGGACTTCAGCGGTACGCCAAGGTGTTGTGTGCCATTGCGAAGCGGTCGTTAAAAACACCGGCCAGCACGCGTTTCAAGCGCCTGGCCGGCGAGTGCTCCGGTGAGAGTGCTGGAACGGTGCGATCAGAAGATGGTCACGACACCGTTGGTGAGCAGTCGAGGCGTGGCCTTCGGCCCAACGTGCAGGGCTTGCCAGTGGATAGCCTTGCCCCGCAGGCCTTGCGGCACCGTGAAGCCGATCGAATGCGCCGGTAGGCGGGTGGAGTTCCCGAGTTTGGCCGGTGCCAGGGTGACCAAGCTCGATGGTGCCAGCAGGAGGATGCCGAGATTGCCCAGGGGAACCTTGCCGGCACCGGCAGCGGCTGCCAGGACCACTTGATCGTCGGCGATGCCGAACTGCTCGAGAGTAAGTTTTCCGGGGGAGGCGTAGCCCGGTTGCGCGGCCAGACCACTGAGTTGTCCGAGTTTCAGATGCTCGTAGAGGAAGGGGAAGATGTGCTGGGACAGGTAGGAGTTGAAGACCGTGGTCCATTCTGCGTGGCCCAGGCCCTTGAGGGTATGGAACTCGGCCGTGACCCCTACCTGGTCGGCGCGTTGCTTGAGTGCGACGGCCTTGGTGTAGGGGACGACGGGGTCCTGGTCTCCATGGATGATTTGCACGGGCGCTTCGCCTGCGGTCATCTGTGACAGGTCGGCGAGGTGTCCCCAGAGATCTATCACCACGTGCAGGCGCGAGGAGTGGCCGGGATTGCCGCTGTTACCTTCATCATGGGTATAGGCTGCGTAGAGGCAGGTCACCGAACCTGCCGAAGAGCCGATACAGGAGATTCGATCGGCATCGAGGCGCAGCGAAGCTTTGTTTTTGCGGAGCCAGCGAACGGCGGCCTTCATGTCGTGGGCGGCATCGATGACGTTGATCCGCGTGGTCTTGCCGCTCTTGGGGCGGAGGCGGTAGTCGATCGAGACGGCGAGGTAACCGCGCTGCGCTGCTTCATTGCATACGCGGGTGTAGTTGGGACCGTTTTTTCGCCCCGTGTAGAAGCCGCCGCCGTGGACCATCACCAGACAGGGACGAGCGGCGGCGCTGTCGCCTTGTGGCTCGTAAATGTCCATTCGCAGTGTTTGGGTTTGCTGTGTGTAGCGGTTGACGGCACTGCCGAAGGCCACGTCCTTGCGCAACTGCACCTGGCTGAAAATGGGGTCGCGATAGCGGGTCGATTGCGCGATGAGGGGTTGCAGCCAGCAGCAGGTGCCAGCGATCAGGATGATCAGACGCTTTTTCATGTTGAGTTCGCTCATTTGGCAGGATGAGATCTGCTACCAAGAGCAACGGTAGCGAACCTTGTTCGTCCACATGATGACGACCGATTTGTTCGGAAAGGATCTGTTGGCGGAGCCTTGTCAGCGAGTGGTTCCGCCGCCGGATCTTATTCTCTCGTTTCAAGAAATGTTGTCAGGAGTCTTTTACGTGCTGCGTTGGGTGGAATGAGGAGAGGTGACTCGCATGACGGAGTCTCTTGGAGGACCATTCGTTGGATGGCTCGAAAGGCAAGTGCTCGGACGGCCAGGAGGCCGACGATGAGTGCGCGGAAGATCGGGTAGCGATGGAACATCCGAAAGCATGGTGGAGTTGCTTGCTGTCGCAGCGCGGCGCATTTGTTCTGGCGTTGCTGGGAGCTGCCGGTTTCGTCTCTTGTTATTTTCGCCACATCTGCATGGAGGGTCATATGAAGCATCCTCCCTATGGCGCTGGGGAATACTGGTTGGATGTGGCTTGGACCCTGGCCTGGGTCCTGGCTGCGATCGGCTTCGCGCGGACCGGGAGTCGTATTGGTGTCACCTTTGCCGTGGTCTTGCCGTGTTTGGTGATCTACCGGTTGGTTCTCGGGAGTGCGGGTGGCCTGCTCCCGTTCATCTGACGTCTTCGCGGAGGGTGCGTCAGAGCCCGAACGCCACCTATTGCTCCAGGCCTTGTCTAACGCTGTTTTTCGCCGGCGGCGATCCGGAAAAGATGCGTGTCGGTTCTCAGGAAAAGAGCCCCCTCGACCGCTGCCAGTGATGCGAGGGTGCGGCCTTCGACCTCGTTCTTCGCAAGTGCCGTAAAGGTCTTGCCCGGTTTGATGACTGTCGTCACTCCGTCTTCGTCGAGGAAGTAGATCCGGCCGGCGGCATGTAGTGGCGAGGCCGAGAAGTCTCCGCCGAGGCGTTCGCGCCAGTGGCGTTTGCCGGTCTTGGCATCGAGGCAGCTCAAGATGCCATTGTCGGCGATGACGTAGAGTTCATCACCGACGAGTTGTGGCGTTGGGCTGTGCGGTGCGTTTTGTTTCATGCGCCAGACGACGTGAGAATCGGTGATGTCACCCTTGCCGTCGGGACGGATCGCGAGCAGGGTTGCCTTGTCGAAACTGGAACTGACGAACACGAGTCCGTGTCCGAAGACCGGTCGCGGGACGACCGAATAACCACCGGGATAACGGACGTGCCAGAGAGATCGTCCGGTGCCGAGGTGGTAGCTCGAGACCCCGCCCGCGCCGGGGCTCACGACTTGCTGCTCACCCTTCAGTTCGATCGCGAGTGGCGTGCTGAAGGCAAATTTCCTGCGGTCGCCGTGATCTTCCCGAGGAGTCTTCCATCGAGGTTTGCCGGTCTTGCAGTTCAGCGCGACCACAAACGGGTCCTTGGCACCGTCGCAACTGATGATCAGTGAGTCACCGACGAGTGCTGGCGAGCCACCGGGGCCGTGCACGTGGCTGTATTTAAGGGTTCGTCGCCAGAGAACCTTGCCTTCGTCGGACAGGCAGGCCGTGCCGTAGGTGCCGAAGTGAAGGTAGATGCGCTCACCATCGAGGATGGGGGTTGGCGATGCATGACTGTTCTTTTTGTGGATCTTGCCCCCTTTTTCGCGCTGGAAGATCTCGACATCGTGGATCTTCTTGCCCGTGCCTGCATCCAGGCAGAGAGCTCTGAGCGAGGTTCCGTCTTCGCTTGCTGTGGTCAGCCAGACGCGATTGTCGGCGATCACCGGCGAGGACCACCCGAGCCCTTCGATCGGCACCTTCCACTCGATATTGTCCGAGTCGTCATCCCATGCAAGCGGCAGGTTCTTCACGCTGGTATGCCCCTGGCCGTCCGGGCCGCGAAACTGTGGCCAGTCCTGAGCCGTGATGGCGGCCGAGAGAGACAGGAGGATCAGTGCCGAGATTGGCATCGGTTGCATCGCCGGAGCGTAGCCGAGGTGTATGCCGACAGGCGAATCAAGCCAAGTTTTTACCTCGAGCAACCGATCTCGTGGGCATGGCCTGCCTTGACCCACAGTCGGTGAGTGGGCACAGTCCGATTCTTGGAGCGCCCATAGCTCAGCTGGACAGAGCACCGGATTTCTAATCCGGCGGTCCCAGGTTCGAGTCCTGGTGGGCGTGCCAATCAAGTTGCAAGGCAAGAGCAGGAGGACGAGCGTATGCAATGGCAAGGAGTGGTGCCCGCGATCACCACGCCGCTGACCGAGGATCTTTTCGTGGACCACGGTTTTCTGGCCAAACACGCTGGCTGGCTTGTGGATCAAGGTTGCACGGGCATTGTCGCACTCGGTTCGCTTGGCGAGGGGGCAACATTGACATCGTCGGAAAAGCGAGCCATCCTCGAGACCTGCGTTGCCGCTTTGGGTGATCGTGCCCCGGTGGTGGCGGGCATTGCCGCAGCGAGCACGGCCGAGGCGGTGGCTTTGGCCGAGGATGCCGAGCGCCTTGGCTGCAAGGGGCTCATGGTCTTGCCGCCCTACGTGCACAAGGGACCTTGGCACGAGGTCGAGGCACACTTCGACGCGATTTTCACGGCGACCGGTCTACCTTGCATGCTCTACAACAATCCGATTGCCTACGGCATCGACGTGTTGCCCGAGCAGGTTGCGGCCTTCGCGCAGCGGCATGACAATCTCCAGGCGGTCAAGGAATCGAGTGGTGACACCCGGCGAGTGACGGCGATCAGGGCTCTGGTCGGTGATCGGCTTGCCATCTTCGTTGGTCTCGATGATCTTGTTCTGGAAGGTGTCGCGATGGGGGCTGTCGGCTGGATCGCTGGCCTGGTCAATGCGCTGCCCGCGGAATCGGTCAAACTCTTCGAACACGCGCGTGCTGGAGAGGATGAGCAGGCCTTCGAACTCTATTCTTGGTTCTTGCCGTTGCTGCGCATGGACACGGTGCCTGAGTTTGTTCAACTCATCAAGCTTGTCCAAGGGGAGGTCGGTATGGGCAGTGAACGAGTGCGTCCGCCGCGACAGGTTGTGTGTGGCACCGCGCGTGAGCAGGCTCTGGCGATCATTGCACAATCCCTGAAGACCCGGCCAGGAATGGAGTAAGAATGATGGAACTGACAGGTGAACATCTTCTGGGCCAAGCGCGATCACGTCGCGGCAGCCGCGAGTTTCAGGCAGTCGATCCTGCCACTGGCGAGGCCCTGTTGCCGACATGCGCTGATGCTACGGATGAAGAGATCAACGAGGCCCTGCAGGCCGCCGTACAAGCGCAGGCGGGCATGAAGGCCTTGCCCCGTGCCGCCCGCGCGGAATTTCTTGAGCGGATCGCCGAAGAGATCGAGGCTCTCGGTGACGACCTTCTGCATCGCGGCTCAGCGGAGACGGCCTTGCCGTTGCCTCGCCTGACCATGGAGCGCGGCCGCACCGTTGGTCAATTGCGTATGTTCGCAGCCGTGCTGCGCGAGGGGTCCTACCTCGATGCGTGTATCGACCATGCGGAACCCGAGCGCGAACCACTGCCCAAGCCCGATTTGCGGCGCATACAGATTCCGATCGGCCCGGTGCTGGTTTTTGGTGCCAGTAATTTCCCGTTGGCCTATTCGGTGGCCGGCGGTGACACCGCTTCGGCGCTGGCTGCGGGTTGCCCGGTCATCGTCAAGGCGCACCCGCATCATCCCGGAACATCGGAACTGGTTGGCCGCGCAATTCTGGCGGCCATCGATGCGCTTTCTTTGCCTCCTTGTTTTTCTCTTCTGCATGGTGTGAGCCATGAAGTTGGGCAGAAGTTGGTCGAGCATCCCGACGTGGCGGCCATCGGTTTCACCGGTTCCTTCGCGGGCGGCAAGGCTATCTTCGATACTGCGGTTGCGCGGCCTGTGCCGATTCCCGTGCACGCGGAGATGGGAAGCACCAACCCCATTTTCTTTTTGCCGGGGGCACTCGCCGAGAATGGTGTGTCCCTGGCCGCCGGGCTGGCGCAGTCGGTTGCGCTGGGGGTCGGTCAGTTCTGTACCAATCCGGGGATTGTCGTTTTGCTCGATGATCCCGCGGGCGAGTGTTTCATCGAAACTCTCACTGCCGAGATGGCGGCGGCACCGCAAGGCACCATGTTGCATGCCGGGATTGCTGCTGCCTGGCGCGATGGCCTCGCCCGGCTGGAGGCGATCGGTGGAGTGGAGTTGCGCGGCGAATCCGCGGCGGATGAGGGAGCATGCAGCGCACGACCGACCTTGCTGATGACAGATGCCGCGACTTTTTTGGAGCGGTCTGAATTGCGTGAGGAACTCTTCGGCCCTGGCACCCTGGTAGTTCGCTGCGCGACGCGCGAGCAGGTCACGGCGGTGGCGAGCAGCTTCGGCGGTCAGTTAACGGCTTGCGTTCACGGCACCGATGCGGATCTGCAAGACTTCGGGGAACTGATTCCTCTGCTCGAGGAGAAGGCCGGCCGAATTCTGTTCGGAGGCTTCCCGACCGGCGTCGAGGTTTGCTCTGCGATGTTGCACGGAGGTCCTTTTCCGGCGACCACCGATGTTCGATCGAGTTCGGTGGGGTCATCGGCGATCTCGCGCTGGTTGCGCCCGGTCAGTTACCAGAACTTCCCCGAGCGGCTATTGCCAGTCGAATTGAGGGATGGCAATCCCGAGGGCATCCTTCGTATCGTCGATGGGCAGTGGGGTCGTGACTGACGCGACAGGGTGTTCTGTTGTGTCGGGCGGTGGCTGAACGAGTAGGATGTCGGCTGCATGACCTCCCGCGCTGTCATTTTTACTGCGCCGCAGGCACCGCTTGAATTGCGGAGCATGGCGCGCCCTTGTCTGGGGGCGGGCGAATTGCTCGTGCGAGTTTCGATGTGCACGCTCTGTGCGAGCGATTTGCACAGCTACCGTGGCGCCCGCTCGGTTGAAGTGCCGACGGTGCTGGGCCACGAGATTATTGGCGTCATCGAGGAGATCGGAGAGGGTCCTCAGCGCTGTGATCTGAAGGGACGCGCGCTGGCGATTGGTGATCGTGTTACCTGGTGCATCACGGCCAGTTGTGGGGACTGTTTTTTCTGCCGAGAAGGTTTGCCGCAAAAGTGCGTGTGCGTCTTCAAGTATGGACACGCTGCGATCGCTCCCGAGCATGAACTTTGCGGAGGTCTCGCCGAGCATTGCCACCTGACGGCGAATACGGGTGTTTTGTCTGTTCCCGAGGAACTTCCCGATGCGGTCGCCTGTCCTGCGAATTGTGCAACGGCGACGGTGGCGGCAGCATTGCGAACCGCGGGCGGCCTCGCCGGGCGGGTGGTTTGCGTGCACGGCGCGGGCATGCTTGGCCTGACCGCTTGCGCGATGGCGCGCGAGAGTGGCGCAGAGGTTGTGGTGTGTGATACCGATCCCTCCCGTCTGGCTCTGGCTGCGCACTTCGGAGTTTCGGAGGTGGTGACGATGACCGATGGCACCGAGGCTTTACGCGGGATCCTGGCGGAGATGACCGATGGGCGTGGAGCAGATGTCGGTTTCGAGATGTCCGGGGCGCCGTCGGCCGTGAGTGCCTTGATCGAGACCTTGCGCATCGGTGGTCTCGGTGTGCTGGTCGGCTCGGTCTCTCCTGCTGACCCGGTTCGACTGGCAGCCGAAGACCTCGTGAAGCGTTCATTGACCCTGCGCGGCGTGCACAATTACGCGCCCGAGGATCTGGCCGTGGCCATCGATTTCCTGGAACTGTCCCATCATCGCTATCCCTTTGCGGAGCTGGTGACGCCTGCTTTCTCGCTCGATGAGATCGAGGCTGCCTTCGACCATGCTCTTTCGGGAAAGGATCTTCGTGTCGCGATCGCTCCGACTGTTTGACCTCCGTGTCGCCCTGCTCGCGGTTCCGAGTGCGGCAGGTGTGGCACAAGAGACAGATCCCCATTCGTTGGCGGCTGAACTCCCGCGCATCGAGCCACGTTCTCCCGAGGAAGCTTTGCGGAGCTTCGAGCTGGCCGATGGTTATCGCATCGAACTGGTCGCTGCTGAACCTTTGGTGATCGATCCCATCGACATGGCCTTTGACGAGGAAGGCCGGATCTGGGTCATCGAAATGATCGACTATCCCTTCGATGAGCGCGAAGGAGAGAAGCCACGTGGCCGGGTGCGTCTGCTCATCGATGAGGATGGCGACGGCGTGATGGACCATGGCCATGTCTTCGCCGAGAAGTTGTCCTGGCCGACGGCGATCGCTTGCTGGGATGGTGGCGTTTTCGTCGCGGTGGCGCCTCATATCCGCTTCATGAAGGATACCGATGGTGATCATCGTGCCGACATCGATGAAATCGCCTTCGAAGGACTCGGCCGCAAGAATGTTCAGGCGCTGGTCAACAATATCCGTTGGAGCCTCGATGGCTGGTTCGTGGCCGCCAGCGGAGGCAATGGTGGCACATTGCGTTCGCGCCGCATGAAGGATGCTGCACCGGTGAATGTGCGCGGCCGTGATTTTCGGTTCCGGGCGTCGGGTGAGATCGAGCCACTGACCGGTGGCGGCCAGTTTGGCCAGTCTCTGGACGACTTTGGCCGCCGTTTCGTCTGCAACAACTCCGATCACGCTCGCCACGTCGTTCTCGAGCATCGCTATCTGGTGCGCAACCGGAGTCTGGCCGTGCCGCGAGCGATTGCCTCGATCGCTGTCGAGGGACCGTCCTCGGCGGTGTTCCGGCGAAGCCCCCCGGAGCCTTGGCGGGTGGTGCGGACGCGGCTGCGTGTTCAGGGCCGGGTGCCGGGGCCGATCGAGCACGGTGGAGTGGCGGCGGGCTTCTTCACCTCGGCGACTGGCATCACCGTCTACCGTGGCGATGCTCTGCCGGGCTGTGATGGTGATCTGTTCATCGGTGATGTCGCCAGCAACCTCGTGCATCACAAGCGGCTGACTGTGGCCGGCGCGAGCTTCGCAGCACGTCGTGTCGAGGACGATCGTGAATTTCTTGCCTCGCCGGATATCTGGTTTCGACCCTGCAACTTCGCTAACGGGCCTGACGGAGCTCTCTACCTGTGCGACATGTACCGGGAGGTGATCGAGCATCCCTGGTCCTTGCCCGACCGGATCAAGAAACACCTCGATCTGCACAGTGGCGATGATCGTGGTCGGATCTGGCGCGTTACAGCCGCGGATGCACCGGCCTACCAGCGGCCACAACTTGGCAAGGCGAGCACGGAAGAGCTGGTCGTTGCATTGGCGCGGCCCGGTGGCTGGTGGCGAGATACGGCTTCACGGTTGTTGCTCGAGCGCCGTGATGCGGCGGCGGCAGGGCTGCTATTGCCTTTGCTCGAAGACGATGATCCGGCGGTGCGAGCAGCAGTTCTGTGGATCTTGCAAGAGCTGGGTGGATTGAGCGATGTTGCCCTGCGCGCTCGCCTGCGCGACCCCTCGGCCAGCCTGCGCGAACAGGCCCTGCGTATCGTCGAGCGACGGCCGCAGCCAGCGGTCTGGGCCGAGACCTTGTCGAAGATGGTGGCAGACCCTTCGAGCCGCTTGCGTTTTCAGCTGGCGTGTACGCTGGGCTCGATCGAGGGAGATGTGGCCACGGTCGGGTTGGCGAATCTGGCTCGTCGCGATGGTGACGAAACCTGGAACCGTTTCGCGATCCTGAGTTCGGTGACCTCTCCCGAGCGAGCCCTGCGTATGTTCGAAGAGCTTGTGGCAGAAGGTCGAGGCGAGGTCGCCACATCGATGCTGCGCAATCTCGCATTGCTGATCGGTGCCTGGGGCCGTGGCCACGAGGCTGATGCTGTGTTGGCCTGGTTGACGGCTGCCGGCCGCGAGCATCCGGGTTCCTGGGCGGTTGCTGATGGTTTCGCCAGTGGTCGTGGCCGGGACCTTGCGCGCTTGGCGTCAGGCGATGCTCGATTACGAGCTGCGTTGGATGGGATCTTCGAAATGGCTGTAACCGCTGCAGCGGACACTTCCTCCTCGACAGCTCGGCGGCTGGAGGCGGTGATGGTTTTGCGGTCTGCATCCTTCGACAGTGCTGGTCCGGTGCTGCTCGGCTTGCTCGATTCGCGCGTGGATCGCGCGCTGCAGAGTGCAGCGATGCGTGCGCTGGCAACTCAACGAGATCCTTCGATTGCCCCGGCCTTGCTCGCGCGCTGGGATGAGCATGGACCCGCTCTGCGTTCTGAGATTCTGGACTTCTTGTTCGAGCGAGTCGAGCGCCTGCAGATCTTTCTCGCGCGGGTCGAAGATGGCAGAGTGCCTCGAAGCGATCTCGATCGCATGCGGCGAGAACGCCTTGCCAAGCACCGTGATGCCGACTTGCGAGCCCGAGCCGAGAAGATCTTCGGTGACGAACAGGTCACTGACCGTTCCGAGGTGATCGCAGCCTATGCAGCAGCACTCAAAACTCCGGGAGATGCCCGTAGTGGAAAGCTCGTCTTCGAGAAGAATTGTGCTATTTGCCACCGACTCGAAGGGGTTGGTAAGGTCATCGGCCCCGATCTGAGGAGCATGGCCACGAGGCCACCTTCGGCCCTTCTCGAACAGATCCTTGATCCAAATCGGGAGGTCAATCCGGCGTATCTTCTCTACACCTTGACGACGACCGATGGTCGCGATCTGGCCGGCCTCATCAGCAGTGAGACGGCGACGAGCTTGACCTTGAAGCGTGCCGATGACCATACCGACACGGTGCTGCGCAGCGATGTGGCGTCACTTCGTGCGACCGGCATATCCTTGATGCCGGTCGGACTGGAGGCCGCGATCGACAAGGCTGCGATGCGCGATCTCATTGCTTACCTGCGCAAGTGACGGCCATGGCGTGAGCGTATTGCGCTGGCTGGAATACGGATCAGGGCTTCCCTTCGCTTCGGTTTCTGGCCGCGTGCAGGAGGGTGTCCATGATGCGGGCGTTGTGCAGGCCTTCCTCGGGATCAAGCTTGGGCGGTTGGCCGGTTCGGATCGAGCGAGCGAGGTCGTCGATCTCGAGTTCGAAGACGGAACTCTGCGGGAAGCGGAACTCCTGTTGTCCATCGTCGGTCTCCAGGATGACCACAGGATCGGTGTTCCAGGAGATGAAGGCTTGCGGAAGGCTCACGACTCCCTTGGTGCCCGAAAGGAAGACATGGTTGCGCAGTCCACCGTCGAAGCCACAGGAGATCACGGCGTGGCGGCCATCGCCATAGTCGAGCAGGCCATGCAGGCTCATGTCGACACCATGGTCTGGATGGAAATTGCCCGTGGCCTGCACGGCCCGGGGTTCATTGCCCAGGAACAGGCGGCTGATATTGACGCAGTAGGAACCAACGTCGAGCAAGCCGCCGCCACCCCATTGAGGATTGAGCCGAACATCGTCCGGTGCTGTGAGATGGAAACTGAAGGCGGCTTCAACGGTCATCAGATCGCCGATGCTGCCGCCGGCGACCAGTTCGCAAGCCTTTTCGATCTGTGGATGGTGTCGATACATGAAGGCCTCGACCAGATGCCGGTCGGCGGCGCGGGCGGCGGCGATCATTTCCTCGCACTCGGCTGCGTCACGGCCCAGGGGTTTTTCGCACAGAACGTGCTTGCCGCGCTCGAGTGCGCCGAGTGTCAACTCACGGTGCAGACCGTTGTGGGTGGCGACATAGACTGCTTCGACATCACCGTCGTCGAGCAGGGCCTGGTAGTTGTCGTGTGCTCGCTCGGGCCCGAGGCTGCGGGCGCGTTCGAGGTCGCGGCTGGCTGCCGCTGCCAGCGTTGCCGTGGGCACGTTACGCAATGCCGGGACGAAGAAGTTCTGGGCGATGCGGCCGGCGCCGATGACACCGAACCGGACGGGTGGATGCTCCTGCATGGCAGGCGATGATAGCGCCTGTGGCACCGAGGCCTCAGGGATCCGTTGGATGAGAATGAACAAGACGCGCCCGCTGGCGTGTCAGGACCCCCTGCGTACATCCGATCAACCGGCTACGAGCTTGACCCTCACGATCGGGCACGCCAGCCCTGGCGAGTCAGGCCCCGGCAGTTGAGGTTCTGCGCGTCATCGCCTCTTCGATCGTTTGCTGTTCAACAGTTCTGCCATGGCCCGGCCCATGGCTTCGCCGACGTTCATGTAGGTCTCGGCATTTCCGCTGTAGTGGCCGCCCGAACTGCCCCCTTTGGACAGTGGATGGCTGTAAACGCTGGCGACGTTGCCCTTGAACTCCGGGTACTTGCCGGACTTGCCATCGACTGCGCGCATGGCGTCGAGGATTTTTCCGCCGCCGTCGGTGGCGCCTTCCTTGGTTTGGCCGAGGGAAGCGCAAACGAACTTCGCCTTGGGTGCATCGAAATCCTTGCGGAGTTGCTTGATGAGATGGACAAGGTTCTTCTCGTATCGGCTGGAAAGCGCTGCGCTGCGGCTGTCCCGATCGCCCTGCCACCAGAAAAAGCCGGCAACTTCGTATTTCTTGGCCCCGGGATAATACTTGTCGAGTTCCGACAGGACCTTCTTCGCTCTGGCAATATCGCCGTCGTACTGCATGCCGGCGTACCACTTGATCTTCTTCGGCTCCGTGCCCTTCACCCAACGTTCAGGCGTCCCCTTGTAGCCAGGATGAATCCAGGTGACGCCCTTTTTATCTGTGAACTCAAAGGACTCGCTATCCGGCGGCAGCAAGTCCCAGCCCAGGGCACGATTGCCGATGCAGCTCTTGAGAATGAGTACGGGTGCGTCGGTGGCCTCGCCCACGTGATGCCCGATGCCAAACTCCGGGCCGATCTTTCCGCCCTTGATGGTCATCCACTCGTTGTTGAAGCCCCTCATGCCGCCGGTGCCGCAGCCCATCACGCGCACGTACCCGACGTCCTTGCGCTCGGTCCAGTTTCCGGCTTCATCAATGAGGTAGGGGTACAG